>NZ_JBJEXP010000001.1:0-3914 GCF_051885895.1 Dialister sp.
CTCATTTACCATATTTCCAATTCCATCACAAGAGAACGGCTAGAGCGATATGTATTCACCTCTGTCGAAAGCCAGTTTCGGGATTACATTGACAAAAAGATGCCCTATTCCAATATGTCAGACGATACACGGCGGCTGGTGACTGGCTTCTGTTGCTATTCTTTACTTGGATACCTCCTGAAATTTCTTTGGATCAATATGCAGACCGATGTGGATGCCTCGGTTGACGATTTAAGCATTCTCATCCACGGTGCGCTGGAAGCGATGGTTCAGAAAGATCGGAATGAGCCGGCACACAGAAACGGAGAATAATACAATGCCCCAGTTTACCAAATATGCTTTGGAAAATTCTTTGAAAAAGCTGCTGCTGCAAAAACCACTGAATAAAATCACCATCAATGATATCACCGAGGACTGCGGAATTAACCGCATGACCTTTTATTACCACTTTAAGGATATCTATGATCTTGTGGAATGGGCCTGCTTGGAAGATGCAAGGCAGGCATTGGAAGGAAAAAAGACCTACGAGACATGGCAGCAGGGCTTTGTTCAGATTTTCCACGCTGTGCGTGACAATAAACCTTTCATCATGAATGTTTACCGCTGCGTCAGTCGGGAGCAAGTTGAGAAATACCTGAATCCTTTGACAGACGATCTCCTGATGGGAGTTATCAACGAGCTTGCCACGGGTATGGTCGTCCGAGAAGAGGATAAGGCTTTCATTGCTCAGGTCTATTCCTACGCCTTTGTGGGGCTGATGCTGGACTGGATCAAGGATGATATGAAACAGGAGCCGCAGACGCTGGTGGGGCGGTTTGCTCTGGTGATTCAAGACGATATATTTCTGGCGCTGAACCGTTTCCGCTTGGATCGTTCTGCATCAGATCCCGGTAATTGATAAAATTCACAGCAATTATGCCTCCCTGATGGATTCTTCATCAGGGAGGCTATTCTGTTTATTGTGAAAAAAGAGCAGCTACCATACAATGATGTCACCAAAAGAAAAACACAACGAAAAAGGAGCTGCTATTATGTATTATTCTGCTGGAACCTATGAAGCCTTCGCACACCCGGAAAAACCGGAGGGTGTAGACAGCAAATCCGCCTATATCATCGGCACCGGCCTTGCCGGTCTGGCCGCCGCATTCTATCTGGTCCGGGATGGCCAGATGAAGGGTGAGCGGATTCACCTGCTGGAAAAACTGGAGTTGGCCGGAGGAAGCTGCGATGGCCGCAAGGACATCACCAAGGGCTTCTATATGCGGGGCGGCCGGGAAATGGATAACCATTTTGAGGTCATGTGGGATATTTTCCGGGATGTACCCTCTCTGGAGAATCCTGAGATTTCCGTGCTGGATGAGTATTACTGGCTCAACAAGCATGATCCCAACTACTCTCTGTGCCGCGCTACCGTAAACTGTGGCGAGGATGCCCACACCGATAAAAAATTCGGTCTGGACAAGGAATCCGCCATGGCCCTGTCCAGACTGTTCATCACCCCGGAAAAGAATCTGGAGGGAAAGAAGATCTCCGAAGTCATGCCGGATTCCTTCTGGCAGACCAACTTCTGGCTCTACTGGCAGACCATGTTCGCCTTCCAGCGCTGGTCCAGTGCTTTGGAAATGAAGCGGTATCTATGCCGGTATGTCCATCACATCGACGGCCTGCCGGATTTCAGCGCCCTGCGATTCACAAAGTACAATCAGTACGAGAGCCTGATTCTGCCCCTTGCCAAGTATCTGGAAAGCTACGGCGTGAAGATCGAGTACGGGATGGATGTGAAGAATGTCATCATTGAAACTGTGGGCGACCAAAAAATCGCCAAACAGATCGTCTACATCAAGGATGGTCAGGAGCAGACGATTGACCTGATTAAAGATGACCTGGTGTTCATCACCAACGGCTGCTGCACTGACACTTCCTGCTACGGTGATCAGACCCATGCACCGGATTTGTCCCAGGTGAAAAACGGCGCGGGCGAATCCTGGGATCTGTGGAAGAACATCGCAAAGCAGGCCAAGCATGGCGAGTTCGGCAACCCCGACAATTTCTGCACGGATTTTGAGGCCACCAACTGGATGAGCGCTACGGTGGAAACCAAAAACGAGGAAATCATCCAGCATATCATTAACATCTGCCACCGGGATCCCCGTGCAGGTAAGGTCACCACCGGCGGCATCGTCACCGTGAAGGACAGCTTTGATAACTGGATGCTTTCCTGGACAATTAACCGCCAGCCCCAGTTTAAGAGTCAGGACAAGGACACCGTACTGGTATGGCTCTATGCTCTGAACACCAATGTTGAAGGGAACTTCGTCAAGAAGCCCATGCGAGGGTGCACCGGTGAGGAAATCTGCCGGGAGTGGCTGTACCATATCGGTATTCCGGAGGCGGAGATCGAGGGACTTGCCAAGGATGCCTGCAATACCACCACCTGCTTCATGCCCTTCATCAATGCTTTCTTCCAGCCCAGAAAGAACGAGGATCGGCCTAAGGTGGTTCCGGATGGGGCCGTCAACTTTGCGTTCCTGGGTCAGTTTGCTGAGACTCCGCGCGATACGATTTTTACCATTGAGTATTCCATGCGCACCGGTATGGAATCCGTCTACACTCTGCTGAATGTTGATCGGGGCGTACCGGAAGTCTGGGGCAGCAAGTATGATATCCGGGAACTGCTGCGGGCATGCTACTACGCCATCGATAAGAAACCTATCACAGAAGTCAAGCTGTCCTTTAAGGAAAAGGAACTGCTGAAAACCGTAATGAAGAAAGTTCGGGGAACCGATCTTGAGCTGCTTCTGAAAGACAGCGGACTGATCGAGTAATTCTTTTATAACCATACCAGACAGAAAGGACGATATACTATGTCAAAGGCTCATCAAATTGATACGCAGAAGTGCCCCTGTGTTTTCTCCCGTGCAGTGAAACTGATCACCGTTGGAATGGCCTTATATGGTGCATATGCGGCAGGAAAATGGGTCAAGGAAAATCATATTGAACTGCGTGAAAAATGGAAAGCTGCTCAGCATACGCAGGGAGAAAGCGTGGAAGCGGAGGACTTTGCAGATTAAGCTTCCCGGGAGAGATTTTCCGATTGGAACATCTCTCCCTTTTTCCAGAGTGAGAGCAGTCAATTTAGGACAGAATGCGCTTTTTATTCAAAACTGACAGAATTCGATGTTTTCTCCTATTTGAGAAGAAAGCCCTGTTTTCTCAGTGGAGCTTTTGAGGAGAATTCATTATACTTGAAGCAGAAATTGAGTTGAAAGCACATTGCCGGGGAACAGAAGCAACCGCTTCCATCTTTTATTTCATATATTAACATGAAGGAGATCAAATCAAAATGAGTGTATCTACAACCATGAAAAAGCTCGGCATTGAGCAGATGATGAAATACCTCTACAAAGATCCTGAAAAGAACCTTCCGAAGCTGATGGACTGGGCAGATGATTTCAGCAAGGGAGAATTTGAAAGTCAGCGCAAGGCCATCCGGGAAGCTATTGAGAATCCGGATCATCCCTATTATTCCTTTATCCGTCACATGATCAATGATGTGGATCATCATGTGCTGACCACCATTGCCGTGAATTTCTTCATCAATGCTAATCTCATTGGCTGGCCCCGTCAGGAGGAGCTCCGCAAGAAATACGGCTGCAACATCCCCTGGGCAATCCTCTTAGACCCCACTTCCGCATGTAATCTGCACTGCACAGGCTGTTGGGCGGCAGAATATGGTAATAAGCTGAACCTGACCTTTGACGAGATCGACTCCATCATCACCCAGGGCAAGGAACTGGGCGTCTACATGTACATCTACACCGGCGGTGAACCGCTGGTCCGGAAGAAAGACCTGATCAGACTGTGTGAAAAGCACGATGACTGCGTATTCCTTACCTTCACCAACGGCACGCTCA
>NZ_JBJEXP010000002.1:0-70403 GCF_051885895.1 Dialister sp.
GGATGTCTTTTCTTCTTTCTTATATTGAGAATAGCACCATTGGGTAATCCTTGGTGCTCTTTTGATATTTATCATTTACCACACTCATCTCCATGGTTTATACTTGAATCAGGTGATTCATTATGCATTTTATTTTTAAACTTTTTAAGTGGCTTATTATACTCGCTTTTTTTGCTGCTGTTGGAGTCGGCCTCTATGCAGGTAATCTTTCTTATGAGGAGCTTTTTAAAGCGCCCTGGGATCGCATTCTAGGGATCGAGAATCATCGGCAGGATTTAGGCAGGATGCACGCTCTGGAAGATCGGTATGGCTGGCAGAGGGTGAGGGTGCCTTCTAAAGATGGTACAGTGCTTCGCGGAACTTATATAGAAACGGTAAAAGGCGGTCGTAAAGCGGTGGTTTTGCTCCATGGCTTATACCAGAACCGTTCTATGTGTGTCCCTTATATAGATATGTATGAAGAAATGGGATATAACGTTCTTCTCGTTGATCTTCGCGGTCATGGGGAAAGCGGCGGCAACCAAACAGACTGGGGCATTCATGATGTGGATGATATGAATGCCTGGGTGGATTTCCTTCGTTCTAAGAATCCCTCCATGGAAATCGGATTCCACGGTATTTCTCTTGGAGCAGCTATGGCTCTCATTTATAGCGGAAGCAGCGAAGGAAAGAATATGAAGTTTTATGTTTCTGACAGTTCTTATGGCAATCTTCTTGCTCTGGGTCGGGATAAAATTATGACATATACAGGCGATAACCGGCTGGTGCTGGGGATGGACGTACTGAATCCTTTTATGCAGGCAGCTATGTTCTTCCATACGGGAAAGATTCTTTCCGATGTGGATCCTGCCTGCCAGGTGAAGCATATGACATCGCCTGTACTTTTCCTGCATGGAGGGGCAGATATGCTGGTTCCTCCATCTGCTGCAGAAGAACTGCTGGCTGATTCTTCCAGTACAAAGAAAGAGCTTTATATTTTTGACGGGGCGGCTCATACCATGGAAATGGCTACGAACGGTCCTGCTTACAAAAGAACAGTTCAGAAATTTGTGAAGGAACTTTCATAGTTTATCTTATGGAATATTGTATGCTACAATAAAGATAACAGGACCATATTAAAGATGGGAGGAATTGGTATGAGCGCGAACAGTATATACAGAGAAGGCATTGCTGCGGCCAGGGACACGATAGAGGCTTTAAAGGGAACGGTAGAATGTCTCCAGGTCAATCTTTCCCAGGAGCGGGATGCCAATGAAGGGCTTAATTTGACCATTGAATCTCTCCGTGATGAAAATGGAAATCTTCAGGAAAAGGCATTCCAGCTGGAAGCGGAGCTGGATTCTTTAAAGCAGGCATCTAAGGCAAAAGAGGGCACTGAAATGAATACGCCGGCGGTTCCTGTTTCGGAAAGCCGGGAGGAGTTGGAAAAGAAACTGGGATTTTATTATAAGGATTTAAAAAAATTGGACGAAAAAAATCTCACTGCGGAGGACAGCGAGACTTTATATAATATTTTAGTTTATACCTTTAAAACTTTAAAAAAAGCAGGCTTGAAGTTCTAAAGGATTTCTGACTAAACAGGTTCATTTCATAAGCTTTTGTGTTCTATACTTCGGCATAAGCCGGTGCAGACAACGGATGCATTTATCTGGTGGAATCTGAAGCAGGAAATAAGAGTGCATAATGATTCAATCGGTTTCCCGGAAATTATTTCATACCTGTACTCTGGGCATAGTAAAAGAGATACTGCTGCATGATTCCTGCATATTTTCCGTAGGCGGGAAATGGATTTTTCCCCTGATAGAAACGGTCTATGACTCTTTGAATCCATACATCCACCGGAGCCAGAGCTGTACGATGGTAACCAAAAAGGGCAACGCAGCTGGCTACTTTTATGCCGACTCCGGGAAATTTCATAAGTTCTTCCATCAGTTTGTCATCTGTATATTTCGCCATATTCTGTAAAAGGTGTGGCGATTTTTTTATGATTTCCGCAGTTTTGGCAATATAAGGGCTTCGATAGCCCAAAGAGCAGTTCTTAAGATCTTCGGCCGTCAGGGTACAAAGATCTTCCGCGGAAGGGAAAGTATATAGAATCCCGCCAGGAGTCTCTAGTCTTTTTCCTGCTTTGTGGCAGAGCTTTTCGACGGATGTATGAATAGCCGGAATCGATTTTCTTTGGGATATGATAAAGGTAATCATGGTTTCCCAGGGATCCTGTCTTAAAATACGAATGCCGCTGCTGTAAGCAGCAGCCTGAGAAAGGAAGACATCTTCTGCTGCTATGCTGTTTCTAATTTTTTCGTAGCAGGCAGAAATATCAAAATAAGGCTTCCAAAGCCGGTTCCACTGATAGCGGGAGCAGGAAATGTCATAATGAATGCCTGTGAGATGGCAGATATAGAGAACGTGAGAGCCGGTGATAAACCGATAAGTTCCTTTTTCAAGTTCTACTGCCCGGAAACACTGTCCGCTGTGTATAATTTTGTAGAGGTCAAAGTCGTCTTTTATGATTATATGCATGAAACACTCTTCCGTTTTTACTTTTAAAACCCTTGTGGAGTCTTGTTTTCTATTATATTCTTTTACCTGCTTTTTTCAAAGATATGTTAAAATAAAAGCACATGATTGCAGGAAAGAGGGATACCATGGGAAAACAGCTGTTACTGGTCAATGATCTTCCCGGATACGGAGAGGTGGCTTTGTCAGCCATGATGCCGGTGCTGACGCATATGGGGCACCATGTATATAATCTGCCGACAGCGCTTGTTTCCAATACGCTGGATTATGGGCGCTTTGAAATTCTGGACACAACGGAGTATATGAGGAATACCATTGGCGTATGGAAATCACTTGGATTTACTTTTGATGCGATTGCTACAGGTTTTATCGTATCTCCTTCGCAGGCAGCCATGATTGCCAATTACTGCAGTCGTGAACGGGAAAAAGGAACGAAAATTTTTGTGGATCCCATTATGGGCGATGAAGGACACTTGTATAATGGCCTTACGAAACGAACCATAGAAGGAATGAAAAGGCTCGTGGCCCAGGCTGACTATATGGTTCCCAATTATACAGAAGCAGCTATGATTGCTGATGAACCCTATGAAGAGGAAGGCCTTTCATGGGTGGCGATGAAAGGCCTTTTGGGCAAACTTCATCGGATGGGGAATGGATCTGTAGCTATTACCAGTGCCAGAGTGGATGGACAGGATGCTGTGGCAGGTTTTGATAAAGAGAGGGAAGAGTTTTTCCTTCGTACTTTTGATATGATACCTATCCGGTTTCCCGGTACCGGGGATATATTTTCTGCCATATTTATGGGCCATATCATGAACGGCACGCCTATGATGGAGTCCGTGGACAGAGCGATGACTGCGGTTCGTCAAATGATTGCATTAAACAGGGACACAAAGGATTCGTTTAAGGGCATTCCTGTGGAAACCTGTCTGGAGGTGCTCGATACATGCCAAGAAGACCGAAAATAAAGATTACCTGTATGGAGAGATTGGGAAAATGCCCCTGCCATAGAGGACACAGACCGGGTGACTCCTGGGATTTTGACAGAGACCGTGGGCAAATCTGTCCTATGGTCATGCATGTGGCCTTTCCCTATATAGATATTCTACGGTATGGCGGTGAGATTCCGCAGCCGGGACAGAAAAAGGGAACAGCCATATTCTGCTGTCCTGATGTGGAAACCATAAACGTATTTAAAATAGAAAAAATTGACGAATAGCTGATGAAAGCTAAATGAATGCAGAAGGTGAATAGAATGGAACAGATGCAGTTTATCCGGAAACTTCCGGAACCTATGGAAATTAAACAGGAAATACCGCTGAAACCGGAATTTCGCCGGTTGAAGGAAAAAAGAGATAAGGAAATTGCCGATATTATGACAGGAAAGGATGACCGCTTTCTGCTGATTATCGGTCCCTGCTCTGCCGATAATGAACCGGCGGTGCTTGACTACTGCACCCGCCTGGCTAAAACAGCGGAAGAGGTCAAAGACAAGCTCTTTATTATTCCCCGTGTTTATACCAATAAGCCAAGAACCATAGGCAAAGGATATAAGGGGATGCTTCACCAGCCGGATCCTGAGGGTAAGGAAAATATGATGGAAGGAATCAAGGCAATACGCCGCATGCATGTCCATGTGATTGAGAAGACGGGCTTTACCTGCGCCGAAGAAATCCTCTATCCGGAAAACCACCGTTACCTTTCCGATCTTCTTTCCTACGGTGCCATTGGGGCCCGTTCCGTGGAAGATCAGCTTCACCGTATGATTGCCAGCGGTGCAGGCATACCGGTAGGTATGAAGAACCCTACTTCCGGGGATTTGTCGGTTATGATGAATTCCATAGAAGCGGCTCAGAGTGAACAGGATTTCCTTTTCCACGGCTGGGAGGTACATACTACAGGAAATCCTCTGGCCCATGCTATCCTTCGGGGATATGTGAACCATTTTGGTACCAGCATGCCTAACTACCACTATGAAAATCTCAGGAAGGTAGCAGATATGTATGGAGAAAGGAATTTAAAGAATCCGGCTATTGTGGTAGACTGCAATCATAATAATTCCGGGAAGAAATATATGGAACAGATCCGCATTGCTCGGGATGTCATGGCCAGCAGAAAATATACGGAAGATATCCGTCACTTAGTGAAGGGACTTATGATTGAAAGTTATATTGAGGATGGAAATCAGAAAATTGGCGAAGGAATATATGGGAAATCCATTACTGACCCCTGCCTTGGCTGGGAAAAGAGCAGGGATTTAATCCTGTCCCTGGCAGATATGGTGTAAGTAAAATTTCAGAGGATGCCATTCCTGCATAGTAAAAGGGAAAATAGGAGAATGAAGAAGCGGTGCTTTTTAAAAGGACACCGCTTTTTAAAGAGGAAAGCTAATGAGCTCTGTGCCTTTCTCAGAGTTACGAAACGGTTGCCTATGGGATTCTTTCATCAAATAAGGTATAATAAAAATATAGAAATACCTCGTTACATCATGAAAACTCAATATTTCCATACAACAAGGAGATGGACAGGATGGAATTTAAAATTAAATATTTCAAAGATTATGTACCCTTCCAGGTACCAGACAGTCACCATCCGGTGGAACTGAACCCTAAAAAATGTCCGGAGGTAGAGTCTGAGGCAGCAGAGGTAAGAAGAGCATTGGCGCATCCTATTGGAACACCCCGTCTTTCTGAAATTGTAAAGCCGGGAGAAAAAATTGTGATTGTAGCCAGTGATGTGACCCGTCCGGCTCCTTCCTGGGTGATGGTGCCCTGTGTGGTAGAAGAACTGGAAAAAGCAGGGGTCAAGGATGAAGACATTACGGTTGTTTTTGGACTTGGGTCTCACAGAAAACAGACAGAAGAAGAAAAGAAACGTCTGGTAGGTGATGATATTTATAACCGTATCAAGTGTATTGACAGCGATCCGGAACAGTGTGTTCATATGGGAACCTGCAGGAATGGAACATCTGTAGATATTTTTAAAACGGTAGCGGAGGCAGACCGTCGAATTCTTACCGGTAATGTGGAATATCATTATTTTGCCGGTTATTCCGGCGGCATGAAGGCTATTATGCCCGGTGTCTCTTCACATGATGCCATCCAGTCCAACCACAAGAATATGATCCGCCCGGGTGCCTATGCAGGCCATCTGGAAGGTAATCCCGTACGGGAGGACATTGAAGAAGTATTTGATTTCTGTCCTGTGGATTTTATCGTCAATGTAGCACTGGATGATCATAAGAAAATCGCTTTTGCTGCCGCAGGTGATCGAATCCAGGCCCATCGGAAAGCATGCCGTTTTCTGGACAGCATTTATAAAATTAAAATTGACCATCCGGCAGATGTGGTTATTGTATCTACCGGCGGTTATCCTAAAGATATTAATTTGTATCAGGCACAGAAATCCATTGATAATGCCAAACATGCAGTGAAAGAAGGAGGCATTATGGTGGTGGCAGCGTCCTGTAAAGAAGGGTATGGGAGCTCGGTATTCGGGGAATGGATTGAAAAATATGATACACCTGATGACAGGATCAAGGCTATTCATGAACATTTTGAATTAGGGGGACATAAATCAGCAGCCCTGGCTCTGGTTCAGAAGAAATGCAGTATTTATCTTGTCACTGATATGGATGACGCTATGGTAACAAAAGCCAACATGACGCCTTTCCATGATCTGCAGCAGGCAGTGGATGCCGCTCTTGATAAAATGGGTGAAAATGCCAGTGTCTATGTCATTCCCGTAGGAGGATCTACTCTTCCCATGGAAGAATAAGCATAAACCTCTTTTATATGAAATAAAATTCTTTGAGCGCCCGAAAAAGGCGCTCTTTTTGCTATATAATGAATTTCTTCATGATGAATCATATGGCGGGCCAGTTGATATGTATAAAAAAGAGATTCTTTGGAACAAAATTACATAGTGCCTTTTCCGACGGTAAACCATGACTCTATCAGACTAACTCATCAGAGAACAAGATTGAAAGGAGTAAAAGCCATGTGCTGATCATAGTAAATCGCTGATGGAGGAGATTGAATAGAAGATGAGAAAACTGGGAAGAAATAATAAAAAAGCACTATGGAGTACATATTCCATGGTGCTTTTAAGTGATGGGTGATAAAAGAAACGAACTGGTTCCGCAGAGATCGTGATTGGAAGAAATGAGAGTGACACGCCAATCAAAGTGGATCGCGGAGAAAGGAGGTTAAATAGCAGATGGGAGAACAGGAAAAGAGCAATAAAAAAGCACCATGGAGTAAATATCACATGGAGCTTTTTAAATGGTGGGCGATAACAGGATCGAACTGCTGACATTCTGCTTGTAAGGCAGACGCTCTCCCAGCTGAGCTAATCGCCCATATCTGGTGACCTGTGGGGGATTCGAACCCCCGAACCCGCCGTGAAAGGGCGGTGTCTTAACCACTTGACGAACAGGCCACTGGCTCCTGAAGCAGGGTTCGAACCTGCGACATCGTGATTAACAGTCACGCGCTCTACCGGCTGAGCTATTCAGGAATCTGTACGTAAGTACGTCAATTATAATAACAAATCCTTTTCTCTTTTGCAACCACTTCTTTATTAGAAAATAGTAAGAAATGAAAAGGAGCGGAAGTAAAGCGCCGATCATAGTGAATCACGGATGCAGAAGGTTAAATAGCAGATGAGAGAACAGGAAAAGAGCAATAAAAAAGTACCATGGAGTAAACATCACATGGCACTTTTTTATGGTGAATGATAACAGGGTCGAACTGGTTCCGCAGAGAACATGATTGGAAGGAGCAGAAGCGACGTGCCAATCAAAGTGAATCGCGGAGAAAGGAGGTTAAATAGCAGATGAGAGAAATGGAAAGGAGCAATAAAAAAGCACCATGGAGTAAATATCACATGGAGCTTTTTAAATGGTGGGCGATAACAGGATCGAACTGCTGACATTCTGCTTGTAAGGCAGACGCTCTCCCAGCTGAGCTAATCGCCCATAAATCTGACATAAATTATTATGCCTTATATGGCGTTATTTTGCAAGAGGGTTTATATATTTTTTTTCTCACAGCATATGGGTTTTATATTTTCTCTTGCAACGATTTATTTCTGATGTTACCATATATAACCGTCAGTTATGTTATAAGGAGGGATAGCATTGAAATCCCATGAATTATATCAGAGCCGATGGACGGTCTTTTCCATGTCGGTTCCTATATTTATAGAAACGGCACTGCAGATGATGGTTCCCAATGTAGATCAGTTCATGCTGAGCCGTTATTCTCAAGACAGCGTTGCAGCTGTAGGTAACGATAATGTGGTATTTAACCTGGTTATTCTGACGCTGGCCGTGCTTTCTCAGGCGGCTACCATATTGATTGCTCACCACAGAGGAGCCGGGAATATGGGGAAAGTCAATGAAGTCTGCACTGTGGCGCTGGCAACCAATCTTGTGCTTGGGCTTATCATCAGTTTTGCTCTTTTTTTCTTTGATGATTTTTTCCTGCATGCACTGGGGATTCCGTCGGAGATCTGGGGGGATGCATCTTTATATATTCGCTGGATCGGTCTTTTTGTCTTTATTCAGAGTATGTATATGGCATTTATTTCCTTTTTGAGAGGCTTTGCACTGCTGAAGCTGACGATGCTCTGCTCCATGGTCATGAATATTATGAATATCAGTGGAAATATGATCCTGATTCACGGATGGGGACCGATTCCTTCTCTTGGTGTAACAGGAGTATGCATTTCTACGAATATTTCAAAATTTATCGGATTTTTCCTTATTGTCTATCTGTTTCACCGCTATACGCCGGTTCGGTTTTCCTTGAAATATCTTTCTCCCTTTCCATGGGATACACTTCATAAAATTCTATATCTGGGAATTCCCTCAGGAGGAGAAACCTTTTCCTACCAGCTTTCTCAGACTGTCATTATGAAGTTTGTTAATATATTTGGCGTAGTGGTTATTACGACTAAAGTATATTGTTATATTATTGCCATGATGAGCTATGTTTATTCTCAGTCTCTCGCCATGGCGACCCAGATTCTGGTAGGTTATTTCAAAGGAGCCGGTGATAATGAAGAGGTAGACCGGCGGGTAAAGTTTACCATTTCCGTAGCCATGGCACTTTCCGGTTCTATTGCCTTTATGCTTTATCTTAATGCCGATGCAGTATTGTCTATTTTCACAACGGATCCCGAAGTGCTGGCCTTGGGCAAAACAATTCTGTTTATTGAAATTTTCCTGGAAATCGGAAGAGCCGTGAATATGTGCATGGTGATGGCACTGAATGCTTCAGGGGATGTAAGGGCCCCGATAACTGTAGGGATCATTTTTATGTGGTCCATTGCTACACTGGGAGCCTGGTTCCTTGGAGTACATCTCTATTGGGGACTGGCCGGTATATGGATCGCTATGGCGGCAGATGAATGCAGCCGCGGCCTGGTTTTCTTCTGGCGCTGGCATCAGGGAGTATGGCGAAAACGTCTGGTATAAAGATAGGTGAAGTGGATATGCTCTGCTATAAAAAAACTTGACAGTCTGATTTTATCATGTTATAGTATGGACGTTTACAGCGATGAAGAAAAAGAGTAGATTTCTTTGATGCTCTGACAGCGAGTCCGGAGAGTGGAAGCGGATAGGACAGGAGAAATGGAAGTGCGTTTCTGAGCCTGAAGGACGGAATCAAGTATGTCTTTCCGGGAATTCCCGTTACAGAAGTATGGTTTCTATAAGGAAGGAAACCTGAAGAGGCATGCATGGCGACATGTATGCGAATCTGGGTGGTAATCACGAGTCTTTCGTCCCAAAGGGATGAAAGACTTTTTTATATGGATGCCTTGCCGGAAATGGTTCCTTATATCTATTTTCCAGGAGTTATTTTAGGAGGATTTTATGAAGAAAAACGAGGAAGTACAGGCTGCGGCTCAAAAAGCGCTGGAAGCTAACAAAAGCAGAAAGCAGGGCCGGCAGTTTATCCTGTGGATGCTTGCCCTGGTGGTTGGGGCGGTTCTTGGCTGGCTGGGAATTAAGCCGTTGAATGAATTATTCACTTTTATTGCGACAGTGTTTACCAGGCTGTTCCAGTTTATTGCTGTTCCTACCATTGCGTTGGCAGTTATTACTACGTTGGCCCAGCTGGGCGGTAAGAAGGAAACAGGACGTATATTTGCTCATGCCGTGACCTATACGCTGCTTACTACCATCTGCGCTGCAGGCATTGGTCTTTTCATGTATCTCTGGATTGCTCCGGGAAACCTTCCCGCTGATATTATTGGAGCCGGTACAGCCAATGTACCGCAGAAGCTGGGACATCTGACCTATTATGACCATATTTTGAGTGTTATTCCGAACAACCTTCTTCAGCCGTTCCTGTCAGGCAATGTGCTGGCAGTCATGATAATTGCCGCATCCTTTGGCTTGGGACTGGCTTTCATGCCTAAAACGGAAAACCGGGATATTCTGATGAAAGGTATTTTGGGATTTCAGGAACTTCTTTTCACTCTGATTCGTGCACTTCTCTTTATTCTTCCTGTGGGCATTCTTGCTTTTTCCGCCCAGCTCTCTGCGCAGATTGAAGCAGGCGTGATTGTTGGAGCTCTGGGGAAATACACGGCGGTGATTATTGGAAGCAACGTGATTCAGTTCTTTATTGTTATTCCTATTTTCCTGCTTATCAGAGGACTCAATCCGATCCATGTATTTAAAAAGATGTCTCCTGCTATTGCGGTAGCTCTTTTTACCAAGAGTTCTGCCGGCACGCTGCCTGTAACTCTTGCTTCTGCAGAGCATAACATGAAGGCAAATCCGGCTGTTTCCCGTTTTGTTCTCCCTATCTGCACAACTATCAACATGAATGGATGCGCTGCCTTTATTTTGGTGACGTCTCTCTTCGTTATGCAGAATGCAGGTTATGAAATGACTATGCCTACCATGATTACCTGGCTCTTTGTAGCTGTGCTGGCAGCTATCGGCAATGCAGGTGTTCCTATGGGCTGCTATTTCCTTACCCTTTCTCTCATGAGCGGTATTGGTGCACCTATCGGAATCATGGGTGTTATTCTCCCGATTTATACGATCATTGATATGATTGAAACTGCAGAAAACGTCTGGTCTGATTCTGCTGTATGCGCTATGACGGATCATGATTTGAAAGGAAAGATTCCTGAACCTGCTGAAGGAAAAGCGTTAGAAGCATAAAATCAATGAAAAAAGACACTTCTGTCATAAAAGGCAGAGGTGTCTTTTTTGTGGACTCATTTAGTTTTTAGGCTTCTACTGCTTTTCTGAGCGCCAGAAGGTTTTCTTCCGGTGCTTTGGGATTGACAACACATCCAGGTCCTAAAATAAGACCTCTGCCGTCTACCTGAGCAATGGCATCTTTTACATGGGCAGTGATTTCTTCCGGTGTACCGTCAAGGATGATGTCATCATATTTCAGTACGCCATTTACAAAGTAAGGAGCGGATTTAATGCCGGCAAGAAGACATTTGTCAGTAAGAGCCCGTGCCTCTTTCAGCGTGGGCCAGGTATGGCGGTCATGCCAGTTAATGCAGTTTACCGGATAAGAAGCAACCTCGTTAAAATAAATGTCTTCACCGTGGATATGAACGGGATTAAACCATGTTTTCTTTGTATAGGACTTAATAACCTGAAGATCATAAAACTGGCCGAATTCTTCAAATTCATGAAGGTTCATGACAGAGCGGGTGGCATTCTGCGTGGCGAAGAAGAATCCGTCTACACCTGCGTCAATGTTATAGCTTACAAAATCAAGAGTGGTGGCAGTAATGGCGGAAAGAGCATGATGAACCGATTCCGGATAGTTCAGCATGTCCATGAGGAGACGATCGCCAGCCATTTTTTTCAATGTGGAAAATGGGCTGAAAATGGTCTGGATTACCGGAGTACCTGGCTTTCTTCTTTTTACCATTTCTCTGGCAAACTCAATCTGTTTTCCATAAGTTCCCTGAATGGCCGGAATTGCTTTCAGAGTATCATAGTCTGCAGGACTCTGGATAGCAAATTTTTTGACAATAGGTTCTTTGTACGGATCGCAGTAAATGGTAATCTGATTGCCGAAATCCTGAGTACTGTACAGACCAAAAGGCATCATTTTGATATAATCAAAATCATATTTTTCTGTAAAGGCAGCTTCTGCTTCAGCAAGAGATATAGGATCCTGGTCATAGGCAGACAGGTGCATCCATGCACCTACAGGTACGTGGTCCACATCCTTGCCGGCCAGGGCGGCTCTGATTCGCTCTTCTCTATTCATCGTAAATCTCCTTTCAGAAACACTGGATACAATTATTTCCTTGATTATACCATAGGGAAAAGGAAAATGAATGGCCAACTGAAAATGAAGAAAGGCTCAATTAATTGGACAAGATTACGTCACCATTTTTTAAAGGAAAAGAAAAAGGCAGGGCTCGGGAAAAAATTCAGCTGTTTTACTCGCTATTGTCAGTCTCTTTCTAAAAAAGTATAATACTCATAGATTCAAAGGCGGTTGGATTATGAATATGTATAAAGACAGATATTGGCTGGCTCTTTTGACAGGGACAGTTTCTCTTTTTATGGGTTTCTCTGAATTTTATACCTGGCGTATAGGCTGGCATCCCGGCTCAACTCCCTGGAACCGGGAGTCTCTTCTGCATGCATCGGATATACCGGCAGTGCTGGCATTGACAGCGGTTACATTTGTGCTGCTTTCTTTTATCATGAAATATGCCGGCAGGATTTCAGCTTTCTCTTTACGTCTGGAGCCGGATGGAAAACCTACGGATGCGCCTTTTGCACTGATCACTGTATTTCTGCTTCTTTCATGGATGCCCTTTTTTCTTGTATTCTATCCGGGAACAGGAATGAATGATACGACAGATATCATGCGTGCAGGCATATGGGCGGCCGGGCAGCATACTTTTGTTTACTGTATGTATATTTACGGACTGACCCAGGCTTCAGATATGCTGTTTCATACAACCTCCTATGGCCTGGCGGCGGCATCACTCATTCAAATGGCTCTGTTTGCCTGCGGAATTTCCTACTGCCTGTCCTGGCTGTATCGAAAAACGGGACGCCTGTGGCTTACTGTACTTCTATCATTTTATTATGCTTTTTTGCCGTTGATTGCAAACATGTCTTTTTCCAATGTGAAGGATGTGCTTTTTTCTGTTGTTATTCTCCTTTGGATACCACTGGTCACATCTTTCGTATCCGGCTATAAGGAGAATGCCTGGCAGGCCAATAGACGTCTTTTCTTTCTGGCCGGTTTAAGCATGATGCTTCTTCGGAACAATGGAATTTATGTTTTTATTGTTATGCTTCTCTGTCTGGTTTTCCTGATGAAAAGAATCCGGATGAACCTTCTTCTTACCGGACTTGTGATGATTGTAATCGCAGTTACTCCGGATGCTGCCATTAAACAGATTCTGGACCTGCCACAGCTTTTTCAGGAACGGGTGGGTATTCCGCTGCAGCAGTTTTCCCGGGCTGTAGCAGTGGGGGTCCCTCTGACGGAAGAAGAAAAAGCTTATTCCGTAAGAATGATGATTCCTGGCCGTATTGCCCAATGGTATGATCCGTTTACCGTAGATTTGATTAAATGGAATAGTGATTTTGATTTCTATTACTTTAACAGTCATCCTGATGATTTTTGGAAAGCGTGGAAATCAGTAGGGAAAAGAAATAAGGAAATTTACGTGGAAGCCTGGCTGTTCGCTACTTACGGATATTGGGCATTTCCTGCACCGGATGAGATGACCCAGTCACGTTTCTGCTGGGCTTTTTCTGAAAGTGATTTGAAAAATGGCCTCAGTCCTGATCATAATAATGCTTACAAGACGGCAGATATCAGGACTTTCTTCCAAAAAGATACCCAGGAGAAGCTGGGACGGTGGCTTTGGAACCACAGCAGGTACCTGGGAGCAGGCACCTGCCTTTGGATAACACTGTGTATAGGTCTGCTGTTATTTTACCGGCGTCAGTACAGCCGTTTTCTGGTGCTTCTTCCTGCCTGTCTTCTTTGGGGCACATTGATGATTGCAACACCTGCTGCATTTGTATACCGATATGTCTATTTTTTCCCCCTGTGCATGCCTTTATTTATTCTCCTTCCTTTCCTTCCGGAAGGAAAATATGGTGAAACTAAATGGGCAGATACCCTGATGATAGAAAAGGATGATCAAAAAGGATTTTCTTCCACAGGATCCTGGAAAAAGGATGATGGGTATACCCATTGGAAAGATTAAAAGGGAGGCTTTTCTTTTTATGAATAAAGTATTATTCAGGAAAGAAAAATACAGGAAACTGTTTCATTGGGATCGGCCTTTCAAAGCTTCGATGCTGTTTTGTATCTTTTTGTCCCCGGCAGTTTGGTATACTTTCAAAATTGACCGTATGGGATCCAGGGTGGCAGAAGCCGGTAATCATATTCTTTCGTGGGATGACTGGCCTGTTCTGATTCTTCTTTACCTGTTTTTTATAGCAGTGCTTCCTCCCGTGATAAGGGTTTTCCTTTCTGTAGATTTCACAATGGAAAAGAGTGGGAATCGAAGGCTGTTTCTGCCGGCCTTTCTTATCATGCTTTTCTGGCAGATGCCTTTTCTTCTGGCGCTGTATCCAGCTCCCGGGATGAATGATACTCTTTTCATGATGGAAAATCCGCTTTATGCAGGAGTCCAGTTTCCCTGGCTCTATTCCCTGGTGTACGGATATGGTTCCCTGGCGGGAAAACAGATCTTTGGCACAAGGGAGCCGGTAATTTTTCTTTTGGCGGTTGCGCAGCTTATGCTCTATGCTTATGGGCTTACAAAGATCGTGTTTCGGATTAAGGAAAGCGTAGGGAAAAGAGCAGCAGCAGGGCTTTATATATTTTTTACCTTTCTTCCCATAATAGGAAACTATGGAATGGCAGCTGTAAGAGATGGCCTGTTCTCCCTCTCACTTACAGGCTGGATGTTACTCATGATCAAAAAAGAATGGGAGAAACGGGACTATGTCTATCTTGCCCTGCTGTCACTGGGAATGATGCTTTTGAGAAACAATGGGGTATATATTGCT
The DNA here is from genome assembly GCF_051885895.1 of Dialister sp. Classification (GTDB taxonomy): domain Bacteria; phylum Bacillota; class Negativicutes; order Veillonellales; family Dialisteraceae; genus Dialister. The sequence continues at coordinate 14,570 of NZ_JBJEXP010000002.1, forward strand.
GTTCTGTTAATTTTTGCTTCTTCTTTTTACAGGAAACAATGGAAAAAGGGAGCGGTTATTCTTATTTTTTGTGCACTGGCATCCATTCTTCCAGGACAGATCATTCTTACCCATCATAACTGGAAACCTCTTTTCCAGGAGAGCATGGCCATTCCTCTGCAGCAGATGGGAAGAGTGCTGGTCATGGAAGGCTCCCGCTCTGAAGAAACGGTGAATTTCATGAATCACCTCCTGCCTGAGGAAAAGTGGAAGAAGGATTATTCTCCGGCTACGGTAGACTTTGTTAAATGGGATGACCGATTCCGGAGAAATGAACTGAATGAAGAGAAAGGAAAATTTCTTCTGGCCTGGGCAGATACAGGCCTTCGAAATCCCCGAATTTATCTGGAGGGCTGGATGACGGAAACTTATGCGCTTTGGAATCTTGATCCCCTGGAGCATGGGGTACAATCACGCTTTGGCTGGGCATTAAGCGATGAAAATACCAGAAATATGCAGCCTTCAGATAATGATATGCTGGCTTTGGGGGATTTTCCCATGCCTTTCAAGGTGAAGGCATTTCTAGGGAATTATACTTATTCCGGCAGCCGTTTTTTAGGAAGTGGGCTATGCCTGTGGATGACTCTTTTCTTCTGTCTCCTTTTTTATTGTGATGGAAAAAGCAGGTATATTCCGGCGGCGCTTCCACTTCTTGCGAATACAATGACACTTCTTGCTTCTACACCGGCATCTGCTGTTTTTCGCTATTCTTTTGCCTATGTTCTGGGGCTGCCCCTGCTTCTTATCCTTTTTCTTGTGAGAAATGAAAATGGAAAAAGCAATTGTTTAAACTAAGGAGCTTTTTATGGAAAGCGTAGAAAATTCCGCCCAGTATGAAGCGATTCATTCCGAGGGGCCTACTCTGGTCATCGCAGGGCCGGGGACAGGGAAAACCTATACCATTATCCAGCGGGTCCTTTACCTCATTCGTGATAAGAAGGTAAAACCGGAGCAGATCATGATAGTGACCTACACGGTGAAAGCATCAAAAGAGCTCATGACAAGACTGACTAATGAGCTGTCCCGGCAGGGCATTGAAATCAACCTCCATGAGATGTATATAGGCACGTTTCATCATATCTGCCGCCGCCTTTTGAAGGAATTCCGGGAATATACAAGGCTGGAGCGGAATTTCATCGAAACGGACCAGTTCGAACAGCAGTACATGGTGTATGAGTATCTGGAGGAATTTGAAAAAATTCCGAATTTTGAGCTGGTGGTGCCCTCTTCCTATGTGAACAGGGCAGGGGAAGAAGTGACGGTATCGCCGTGGAAAAGGTGCCGCAGCATCTGTCAGTACGTGAACCGCCTGTCGGAAGAGCTGATGAATGCAGAGGACATGATCCTGAGCAGGGATGAAAAAATCCGTGTGCTGGGCTGGATGATGATACGGTATGAAAAGCTGGCCCAAAAGAAAAATTTCCTGGATTTCACTAAACTGCAGACAGAAGCTTACTACATTCTTTCGGAAAAGGACAATGTGCGGCGCCAGGTGCTGGAAAGAATCAGGTATATCCTGGTGGATGAGTACCAGGATACCAACTACATCCAGGAGCGGCTGGTGCAGCTTCTGGGCGGGAGGGAAAGAAATGTCTTCGTGGTAGGCGATGATGACCAGAGCATTTATCGCTTCCGCGGCGCTACGGTGGCTAATATCCGGAAGTTTTCTAAGCATTTCGGCGACAGCTGCCGTGTCATTACCCTCCACACCAATTACCGGTCCAATCAGGGTATTGTTTCTTTCTGCATGCGCTGGATGGCCCAGCCGGAGTGGTTTTCCTGGGAGCGCATGGGCCGCCTGTACCGCTACCGGAAGGGCATGGTGGAGTCCGCCCGGAAAGGGGCGGCAGTTCCTTCGGTGGTGCGGATTACGGCAGAAGAGGATGAGAACCTCTTTGAAGACAGGGTATGCGATTTTATAGAAGGATTGAAAAAAAGCGGATGCATATCGGACTACAACCAGGTGGCGCTGCTCTTTGATTCGGTGAAAGGGGATACGTCCATCCGTCTCCAGTTTGCTTTGGGAAAAAGGCATATTGCAGTGTACGCACCCCGGTCGGGCCATTTTTTTGAAAGGAAGGAAGTGGCTTCCTTCTTCGGCTGCCTGCTTTACATGTTCTCTGCCATCCGGCGGAAAATGGGACAGGACCGGGTGATGGATGAAACTGAAGGCATCCGGGGCACTTACGCCGTTTTTCTGTCCATGGCGGAAACCGTGATGAATAAGAACGGGGAGCTTGGACAGTGGATCCGCTCCATGAAGAGAAAAATAGAAAGGGAAAAGAAGCTTCCGGAAAATCTGCTCCCTATGACCTATAAGATTCTTTCCTTCCCGCCTTTTTCCACATGGATTGATCAAGCGGCAGTGGGAGAATGCAATGAAGCCAGAAATCTTTCCTCCATTACCAGGCTCATCAGCCGGTTCGACTGTTTCATTGAGGAAAACCACGGCTACGGCAAGGAAACATTGGATGATATATATATCTTTTTTACCCGCTACCTCAGGCTGTGGTATGAAAACGGGGTAGGTGAATATGAAGATGAAGAAGCCTATGCTCCACCGGGGCAGGTGTCTTTCCTCAATATTCACCAGTCCAAGGGACTGGAATATCCGGTGGTTATTGTGGCTTCCCTTTATGACAAGCCCAAGGGAGAGGATTCCCTCATCCCAAGGGTGGTAGAAAAGATGACAGGCCGCCGTTCCTATGAACCTTACAGCGATATTCGGGAATTTGATTTCCGAAGAAAGTACTATACAGCTTTTTCCCGGGCGGAAACGGTGCTGGCTCTGGCGTGCTGTGTGAAAAAGGGGAAAGAGCCTGCTTTTGTATTCCAAAAACCTCTTTTCAGCCTGCCGGAGTTTGACAGGAAGGAAATTGATTTCACAAAGCTTCAATTCCGCCCCATAGAGAAGGGCCACTTCAAGCCCCGCATTTCCTTTACTTCCCAGGCAGCGCTCTATGAGGAATGTCCGCTGAAGTACAAACTGAGCCGGGTGTACCGGTTTGCACCGGTGCGGGGGCTTTCTCTCCTCTACGGCACCCTGGTCCATGAGGTCATTGAAGATATCCACCGGGCTGTCATGTCCGGACAGAAGGAAAGGCTTACGCCGGCCAATGTATACGCCTGGCTTATGGCCGATTACCAGGCTCTTGCCAAAGCGGAAAATACATGGCTTTCCAGGAAGGAACTGGACAGGGCTTTTCAGGAGGTGCTGGGATATATTTCCTACCGAAAGGGAGACTGGTCCATGATACGGGAAGCGGAATACCCCCTGGAGCTGGTGAAGGATGATTACATCCTGAACGGTACCATCGACCTTCTCCAGAGCGGCGGAGGCAGGGTGGATATTATCGATTTCAAAACAGGCAGGAAGACTGACAGGAAGAGCCCCCTCTTAGCCAGATATGAAAGCCAGCTCAGGATTTATGCTTACCTGGTAGAGAAAAAACTGAAAATACCGGTGGGAAAGCTCCTTCTCTATTTCACCGGAGAAACGGAAGAGCCCGTCCTTACGGTAGAAGGAAATCGGGAAAAAGTGAAAGAGAGGATGAAAGCATTTGATGAGACTGCTCACCGTATCATGGCAGAAGATTTCAACCATCGGAAGAAAATGGTGAATGGAAAACTTCCGGAAAGCTGCCGCTTCTGTGAATGGAAGGCTTACTGCGAAAGAAAGGGCCCGTAAGGGAAGCCCTGATTCCATGAGTGGCTGCTTTTATTCTTGAAATTTTCTGCCATGGAAGAAATCCCATGACAAAGCAGCCCATGAAATTATGAAGGAAGACTCTATGAATGAATCAGTGCTCCCAAAAGAAACAATAAAAAATCCCGCAAAAGCGGGACTTTTTATTGCTTTTAATTCAGCGTGGATTCCATGGTGCCGTCGCATTCTCTTTCTGCATTTTTCTTGAAGACTGTCTTCTTCAGGAAGAGGAGGAGGCATACAGCGCCGAACAGGATGCCTGCGGGGTAGGTGATGGAAGGATCCATCTGGAGGCCTTCCTTGGCCTGCAGGATATAGGTGAAGGTAACCACGGACATGAATGTGGCAGGAATGCAGGCTATGAGCCATGCATAACGATTAGCACACTGATGATAGAGGTAAACAGAGCCTGTCCAAAGAACGATCATGGCAAGTGTCTGGTTTGTCCAGGAGAAATAACGCCATACAATATTGAAGTCAATCTGAGAAAGAAGACCGCCGATAGCCAGAAGCGGTACAGCAAAAGCAAGACGTTTAGCTGTTTTCTGCTGATCAATATGGAACCAGTCGGACAGTGTCAGACGAGCTGCACGGAATGCCGTATCACCGGAAGTAATGGGGCAGGCGATGACTCCAAGCATGGCCAGAATAGCACCAATACCTGTTCCCATATATCCTACACAGATATCATATACTGCACCGCCGGGGCCGCCAGCTTTCAACACAGCCTGCAGACCACCGGTACCGTCAAAGAATGTAACGCCGGCTGCAGCCCAAATCAGGCAGATAATACCTTCGGCAACCATGGCACCGTAGAATACAGGACGGCCAAGGCGTTCATCCTTCAGGCAGCGGGCCATGATAGGAGATTGAGTGGAATGGAATCCGGAAATAGCGCCGCAGGCAACAGTAATGAACATAAGAGGCCAGATAGGCAGCTGATTTTCTCCAGGATACAGATTGGCAAGGACCATTTCCGGCATTACATGACCATCTACCCCCATGAGCATGCCTCCGGCAATACCAAGTGCCATGATAATCAGGCAGATCCCGAAAATCGGATAGAAACGGGCGATAATCTTGTCTACAGGAAGGAGCGTAGCCAGGAAATAATAGAAAAGGACGATAAGAAGCCAGGGAAGAACCTGCCAGCCGGTAAGCTTGGAGAGAAGCATGGCCGGACCGGTCATAAACACGGTACCAACAAGCACAAGCAGAATTACCGAGAAAAACCGCATAATGGTCAGCATGGTATGTCCCATATGACACCCGACGATTTCAGAAATACTATGGCCATCTTCCCGGATAGACATCATGCCGGAAAGATAATCGTGGACGCCACCGGCAAAAATAGTTCCCAGAACGATCCAGAGATAAACGGAAGGTCCCCAGAGTGCACCGCCAAGAGCGCCGAAAATAGGGCCGAGACCGGCAATGTTTAAAAGCTGAATTAAAAATACCTTCCACGTGGGTAGAGGAATATAGTCAACGCCGTCATTGTGAATCAGGGCAGGGGTTCTGCGGCTGGTAGGTCCGAAGAGACGGTCTACCACAGCACCGTAAATGAAATATCCCGCTACCAGGGCAGCCAGGGCAAGTAAGAAAGTAGTCAATGGAATGCCTCCTTGCAATGTTGTGAATACAAAATAAAAATAATTTCTGTAAAATCCCCTGAAGACAGAAGTCTTTATGAAATAAATAAAAAAACACCACGCAGCTTAACGGTCTTATTAATCCATCTCCTCTCGTCAGAGTGCAGAATGACTATTCGTAATAGAAAGGGAATATTATGAGTAAAGCACATATACGATGCCATCTGCTTCTGATTAGATGATTCGTACGCATAATACAATATAACGAAATAAAGAGTCCGTCAATAGTACAAATAGAGTATATTTTTTCTTGAAATGCGACAAATAAAAGTAACAGATATCATTTATACTTCTAAATGATATAAACACTAAACCTTATAACTTAAACAGATAGGTAAATCCAATAAAAGCGAATGTAGAAAATCATATATAATACATATATAAAAAACACAAAAAAGAAAGCCGTAAAAGGGATAGTGTACATATAACTGATATAAAGTGACATTAAACATAGAAATAAAAAAAATCTATATCTGAATTCCGAATATGAATGAGTTATAGTGCAGTGCTTTTTATGGTGAGGTTTTTGTGTCTCTTGAATCATCAAACAGCTGATTTAACGCTTTTGAGACTTCTGTAAAAACATATAAAAAATAATTTGACAGGATTATCAGAAAAGGTTATAATACTCCTTGTGAGATTTGTCCGGAAACCACTAGCCCCGGAGGAAGGACGATGTCTTGCGGTTCTGTTTTTTATTCAGGAGGAATCATTTATAATGAAAACCACATTTATGGCCAATGCGGGCAATATTACCCGTAAATGGTATATCGTAGATGCTGATGGACTGACCGTTGGCCGCCTTGCTGCTAACGTTGCAAAAGTTCTGTCCGGCAAAAATAAACCTACCTACACACCGCATGTTGATACCGGTGACAATGTCATCATCATCAATGCAGACAAAGTCGTTCTGACAGGCAAGAAAGAACTGAAAAAAGTTTACTTCCATTACACCGGTTACATCGGTGGCGACAGATACCAGAAGGCAGGAGATGCTCTTCGTGAAAGACCGGTATGGGTTGTTGAACATGCAATCCGCGGCATGCTTCCGAAGAACAAGCTCGGCGCTCAGATGTATCGTAAGCTTCATGTCTATGCAGGCAGCGAACATCCGCATGCAGCACAGAAACCTGAAGAATTAAAGTTTGATATCCGTTAACCGGAAGGGAAGGAAATAAGAAATGGCAGAAGCTACATACTACGGCACTGGCCGCAGAAAGACATCCGTTGCCAGAGTCCGTCTGGTACCGGGACAGGGTAATATTACTATCAATGGCCGTGATCTGAAAGATTACTTCGATCTGGCTACTCTTGAACTCATCATTAAACAGCCGCTGGAACTGACAGGGACCACCTCCGCTTATGACGTAATCGCTAATGTACAGGGCGGTGGACGTACCGGCCAGGCAGGTGCTATCCGTCATGGCATTTCCAGAGCACTGCTGGATGTAGATGCAGATTACAGAAAAGTACTGAAGAGTGCAGGACTGCTTACCCGCGATCCGAGAATGAAAGAACGTAAGAAATACGGCCTTAAGAAAGCAAGAAAAGCAAGCCAGTTCTCCAAACGTTAATCCGTTGCAGAATGGTGGAACGCTCATGGTTATCCATGGGCGTTTTTCTTTTGAGAAAGTTTTCAGTCTGTTGAATTTTTTGGTGGACGGGAGAGGCACTTTTTAGGGGGAGTAGCCTTTTTCAGCATCTATGTCGTATAATACAAAATAAAGATGCAACAGGAGGAAATTATGATACCGGTAATGACAATGGAAGATATCCATGATGCAACAGAGACTTTTGCCAGGTATGGAGTGCCGGCTGACCGGATTTTCTACGAAATTATGCGGGCACGGTATCTGGATTATGTCCTTTTTTTAAATCCTGCCAATCAGCAGTATGGTATATCTATTGAAGACCTTTACGAAAATATGAAAAAGACCGCAGACCGGCTCGGCATGTACGAAGGAGATGCTGATACATATGTAAGGGTATATACCCTTGCTCTGCGGGTGGATCCTATGGCTTTTGCACCGGGAATACACCAGACTGGAAAGGAAATGGAATCTCTGGTGGAAGAAGCTCTTAAGCGAGCAGAGAAATCCGGAAAGACAGTTCTTTTTTCCGGCGTAGAATCCTATATGGTCTATGCAGCCAGGATAGCGGACCGGCTGCCGGACAAACGGCTGGCTTTTGTGGTAGAAAGTCCTTCCTGGAAAAAGAAACTGCAGCTGGTCTTTCCCCGCTGCCGTCTGCTTACTTCAGATGAACTGAAAGAAGATACCATATCCTATGATTATATTTTCCATTTTGGACATGGGGACAGCAGCGAAGAATTATCTCTTCTTTCACGATTATCGGATGAAGGAACGATGGATTGGATTCTCCCTTATCCGGCTTTTTCCATTTCTGATGTTTCTATGGAAAACATTAAGAAAGAAATTCTTTCCGAAAAAAAGATGGAAGCCTATTATGATCTTTCTTTGGGAGGCCTTGAATACGCTTTCCTTCGTTTTGGAGAGAAGAAAAAGCAGTCCATCTCTTTTGGCAATGTCATATTTGCGGAAAAAGCCTGCCGCTTTTTTGAAATGCTCAGACTGCCTTTTGATTCCTTTGCGCAGGCTGATGAATGGAATTATGACGTATATATTTATAATGCATTTCCGGCGCTGCAGGCTATTCTGGCAGGAAATATCCTTCAGATGGATCATGCCGTGGAGCAGGAGTTTAAGATAATTACCAAAGAAACTATTCCAGAGGGACAGTATTCTCTTCTTACAACTGCCTCCATAACAGATTCGGAAATCCGAAAAGATGAAGTCAAAGCTTTCCTCTCGGATGGAAAGAAAGAAGGGATTCTTCTTCAGGAAGGAGATCTGGCCATTTCAGTCCATAAAGGTCAAATCCATTTGCTTCCTGTGGAGGAAGGAAATGTGTATATGGCAGGGGATCAGGTATTTGGACTCAGAAGTAAAGGAAAATATTCAGCCTGGTACTTAAAATTGTATCTTGACGGTCCGGTAGGGCATCTTTTCCTGAACACTATGAAAGCAGGAGAAGAGTATGCCTTTACGCTTTCCCGTTTTCTGAGGATACCTCTTCCTGTATCTGATGAGCATACTATTGCAGAGAGCAGCAGGATGGCAAGGGAAGCGGTGTCTAATTTGGCGGATGCAGAGGAAAATTGGCGAAAGGCGAAGAGAAACGCAGTGGGCCTTATGATGGGGCACTCGTTAACATAAATGAAAGGAAGCACTATATGAAAATTGTTTTAGCAACCCATAATAAAGGTAAAATCAGAGAATTTCAGAAAGCTTTTTCTGAAATCGGATGGGAAGCGATTCCCATAGCAGACGTAGCTCATGTTCCGGAACCGGAAGAAACGGGAACTTCCTTTAAGGAAAATGCACTTATAAAGGCTCGTTATTATGCCAAAGCTGTTCATCTTCCGGTCCTGTCCGATGATTCGGGAATTATTGCTGACGTTTTAGGGGACAAACCGGGAATTTATTCCGCTCGTTATGCCGGAGTCCATGGGGATGATGAGGCAAATAACCAAAAGCTGATCCGCGACCTTTCTTCTTATACAGGAGATGACCGCAAAGGCCGGTATGTTTGTGTCGTGGCTCTGGTGTGGCCTGATGGCAGGGAATTGACGGCAGAAGGAACCTGTGAAGGGATAATTCGTGATTTTTATCAGGGCCAGGGTGGATTTGGTTATGATCCTCTCTTTTATCTGCCTCAGTATGGTAAAACCATGGCAGAACTTCCTATGGAAGAAAAGAATAAAATCAGCCATCGCGGCAGAGCTTTACGTGCCCTGCTGGAAGAACTGAAAAAAGAATAGAAATGAATAGAAATGAATAGGTTACTATAAAGTTATAGAGTTTACACTTATTGATACTTAAAAGGTATACCTATTGATAGCCTATTTTAATTTATATAACCTTATGTTATAATTTGAGTGTTCCACCAGATGGGACAGATGGGGGAGGTGTCAGTTTACTTCATGAAAAGGAGTAAGCTTAAACTTTACGGATTCAATAACCTGACGAAGACTCTGAGCTTCAATATGTATGATATCTGCTATGCCAGTACAGAAGAGGAGAGAAAAAAGTACATTGCTTATATTGATGAGCAGTACAGTGCCGAAAGACTGACTAAAATTCTTCAGAAAGTGGCCGATACCATTGGTGCGCAGGTTTTGAACATCGCCCAGCAGGACTATGATCCCCAGGGAGCCAGTGTAACAATGCTCATTGCGGAAGAAGAAGTGGAAAGACAGGATGTGGTGGCCCATTTGGATAAAAGCCATATTACGGTGCATACTTATCCTGAAATGCATCCGCAGGATGGTATCTGTACTTTCCGGGCTGATATTGATGTATCCACCTGTGGTCAGATTTCGCCTTTAAATGCTTTGAACTTCCTTCTTCGCTCCTTTGATGCAGATATTGTCATTACGGACTATCGGGTAAGAGGCTTTACCCGGGATGTAAGGGGCAAGAAAATCTTCATTGATCATAGGATCAATTCCATTCAGAATTACATGGCACCGGAACTTCGGCATAAATATGACATGATTGATGTCAATGTTTACCAGGAAAATATTTTCCATACGAAAATGCTTCTTCATGATTTTCATTTGGATAACTATCTTTTTGATATGACAGAAAATGACCTGGATAAAAAAGAAGTGAAAAGAATCCGCCGGCTGCTGAAACAGGAAATGTATGAAATTTTCAATGGCAGAAATATGCCTGCCATTAAAGACTGATTGTATTCTTTTATTTTATAAGGAGGAAAAAATGGATACAGCAGAACTGAAAAAAGAAGCTATTGCGCTTAGAAAAGAAAAGCATCAGATGATTAAGACTGCATTAAATGCAGATATGAAAGATGGACATGATCTGGCTATCGTTTATACGCCCGGTGTTTCTGCTCCCTGTCTGGAAATCAAAAAAGATGAAGATCTTTCTCTGGAAATGACCTGGAGAGGCAATGTGGTGGCAGTTATTTCTGATGGTACCCGTGTTCTTGGTCTGGGAGATATCGGAGCTGCTGCAGCTATGCCTGTTATGGAAGGAAAGTCTGCTCTGTATAAGAGATTTGGCAATATTGATGCGATTCCGATTGTTTTGGATACAAAGGATAAAGATGAATTTATTCATACAGTAAAACTTCTGGAAAAGAATTTTGCCGGCATCAACCTGGAAGATATTTCTTCTCCGAAATGCTATGATATTGAAGATGAGCTGAAAAAAATCATGAATATTCCTGTATTCCATGATGACCAGCATGGCACAGCCATTGCCGCTTTGGCAGCTCTTCTTGGGGCACTGAAAGTGACTGGTAAAAAGATTGATGAAATCAAGGTTGTTATGAATGGTGCCGGTGCAGCAGGTACTGCTATTGCCAGACTGCTTCTGGAAGATGGTGTAAAACCGGAAAATATGACAGTCCTTAACTCTAAAGGCATTCTTTATGACAATGGAAACCGGGATCGGGTACAGCTGGAACTGATTCATAAAACCAATCCGGAAAACAGGCAGGGCACTTTTGCCGATGCAGTTAAAGGTGCTGATGTACTTATCGGCTGCTCTGCGCCTGGCGTATTCAATAATGATGCAATCAAGACAATGGCGGATAAGAGCATTGTCTTTGCAATGGCCAATCCGGTACCGGAAATTATGGAAGAAGAAGCAAAAGCCAAAGGAGTTTATATTTATGGCTCCGGTCGAAGCGATATGCATAACCAGGTAAACAACTCTTCCGTATTCCCCGGACTTTTCCGCGGTGCATTGGATGTGAGGGCCCGTCAGATTAATGAAGAAATGAAGCTGGCCGCTGCTCATGCACTGGCTGATCTGGCTACCAAGTGTACGCTGGATCCGGACCATGTGGTGGTCGATGTATTTGATGAAAGAGTTCCTCATGAAGTGGCCAAAGCCGTAGCTAAAGCTGCCATTGCTTCCGGCGTGGCCAGAGTTACTGAACTTCCGGAACAGTACAAGGACTGAGGAATTATTTCCTTTGACTTTTTCTAAATCCACAGACAGTCAACTGCTGACTGTCTGTGGATTTTTGTTTTTGTGGAGAGGAAACTCAGGGCAGTATAGATTTTTATCCATACTCCTGATGAAATCCGGTTCTGCTGATCATGGGGCATCTGTCTTGCAAAGCCCTTTTCTCCTATTCTCCAGAAGTATATAATAGAAATACATACCAAATATATATGCTCTGCCTGTGAAAGCGAATTTCAAATGCTTTCTGGAGTGCAGAAGCGTAGGAAAGGCAGTTTCGGATGGACTTAATACATCATTTCGTTTCTCGTATTCGTCAGGTCGGGTTTCAGGATCTTTCAGAAGAGGAGAGAAAGGGAAAAATAGATGAGGGCGCACTTGCCATTCTCCAGGGATTAGAAGGTGCAGGCAGGGAAGCTTACATAGTAGGCGGCTGCGTGCGAGATCTTCTCATGGGATTGTCTCCCCATGACTGGGATATTACTACGTCCGCCCGTCCAGATGAAATTGCCCGGATAGCGTCAGCGCATGGATGGAAAACGTTTGACGGCGGAGGAAGACGCTTTGGTACGGTGATCGTAGTGCGGAAAGACCAAAGTTATGAAGTTACTACTTTTCGCAGAGAGTTTTACGGTGACGATTCTCACAGGCCCCTGTCCGTATCATTTGCGGATACACTGGAAGAAGATGTAAGCCGCCGTGATTTTTCGGTGAACGCCATGGCAGTGGATAGAGACGGCTGTCTTTATGATTATTTCAATGGATTGTCAGATCTGAAGAATAAAAAGCTACGTACCGTAGGAGATGCAGAAAGCCGTTTCAAAGAAGATGCTCTTCGGCTTTTTCGCGCCTGCCGTTTTTTAGGACAACTTGATTTCATGGCGGACAGCAGACTGGTGGAAGGAATGGAAGCCGCTTTTCCCAGGGTCAGTGGGCTGTCTCTGGAACGGGTTAGAGATGAAATAGACCGCCTTCTGCTGACACCTCATGCGGCTCGCGGGTTGGATCTTCTGGTACGGAGTGGACTGAATAATCTCTCCTGCCGGATTCGGGAAAATGGTACTTTCACTGAGGTTCCCATTCTTCCGGAACTTTCTCATCTGGTGGGACTGCCGCAGCAGAAGGAATTTCATAAATATGATGGCTGGTATCATACTCTGGCTGTAGTGGATGCATCCGCACCTCTTCCGGTAAACCGTTGGGCCGCCCTGCTCCATGATGTAGGAAAAGGAATGCCTGGAATTCGAGCTGTGCGCAAAGGAAAACTGACAGATTATGGGCATGATACAAAAGGGGCTTTAATGGCTCGGGACATTCTGACCCGCTGGCGGAAACCTGCCGATTTTATTGATCGAGTGGTATGGCTGGTGGAGAATCATATGAAGTTTCACTATTTTGCCAATTTCCAGGATGCCAATGCAGTGAAATGGATGCGCAGTCTGGCACGGAGCGGGACATTCCGTTCTTCCGCTGATATGGCAGAAGCTTTTCGACAGATGACAGATCTGGGAAATGCAGATATTATCGGATGTGGACGCCCACTTTCCGCTACAGAAGGCCATAGTGCTTTTGGAAAATATATGGAAGATCTTGCCATGACTATACCGGTTACTACTCGGGAACTTCATTATGGCAGAGAGGTGCCTGAAGTGCTGGGCAGTCTTACAGGGGAAGGTATGAAAAACCTTCTTCTCCGCGTACAGAATGGAAATCTGAAAAATGAACCTGCTGCTCTCTATGATGCAGCAGTAAGATTTAAGAGGAGAAGGGACCATGAAAAAGGAACTGCCTAGAAATCGGATGCGGAAGCGAAGCCTGGGACTTTCGTTCGTCATCTGTCTTATAGGAGGACTTTTACTTCTTCGTCTTATGTGGGTGCAAATCGTACAGGGACATCGGTATGAAGAAATGGCTATGAACCAGACAGAAGGCATACAGACGCTCTATTCACCCCGCGGTACAATTTTTGACCGCAACGGAAGAGAACTGGCCTTTTCTATTATGGTTAAATCTTTCTACGCCGATCCCGGTACCATGAACGTCAGTCCGGAAGAAGCAGCTAAAGAACTGGCGCCGCTCCTGCATCGGAAAGAGGGGGATCTGGCAAAGGATCTGTCTCAAGATACACGGTTTGTCTGGCTGGAACGGGTTATGGATCCTGAAGATTCGGATAAAGTAGAAAACCTGATTAAAGAAAAGAAATGGAAAGGGTTTGGATTCTTCGATGAAAGCCGAAGATTTTATCCTAATGGATCTATGGCAGCCAATGTCCTTGGTTTTGTAGGCCTTGATGATAAAGGGCTGGACGGGCTGGAAATGTCTCTGGATGATCTGATCCGCGGCGGAGCGAATAAACAGCATATATTAACTGATGCCAGAGGAAATCCTATCCTGAAGTCAGCCATGGCTCCCTATAAGGCTAAAAAAGAAAAATCAGTTTATCTTACCATTGATCAGAATATCCAGTTCTATGCGGAACGGGCACTGGACCGGGCCATGACAGCCACCCATGCAGGGGGAGGCATCATTATTGTCATGGATCCTAAAACGGGAGCTATCCTGGCTCTTGGAAATCGTCCGTCTTATGATCCAAACCATTATGACAAAGCTACGGAAGCGGAATTTAAAAACCGTGCAGTCGTAGATATTTATGAGCCGGGGTCCACATTTAAGCCTATTATAGCTTCTGCAGCTCTTTCTGCCGGTACTTATGATACGACCAGAGTCTGGCATGATCCCGGGGCAGTCTGGGCGTCCGGGCATGCGATCCGCAATTGGAATGATGAATCCTATGGTGATGTCCGTCTGGTTGATATTTTGAAATTTTCCATAAATACAGGCTTTGCTCATATCGGCCTCCTGACAGGCGGAGATACACTGACGGAGTATGCAAAAAAATTTGGCTTCGGCAAGCCTACAGGCATCGAACTTCCCGGTGAAGGAAGCGGCATTCTTTTTGAACCTAAAGACATGCGTCCTATTGATGTAGCCACCATGTCAATCGGTCAGGGAATTGCAGTGACGCCGCTGCAGATGGTGCAGGCCTACAGCGCTATTGCCAATGGCGGGAAAATGGTGAAGCCTCATATTATACAATCCATCAAAAATGCAGATGGCTCGGATTACAAAGTGACACCGGTGGAATACAGCGGGGATCCTATTTCTCAGAAGGTAGCCGATGATGTGAAGGATATGATGGAAAAGGAAGTATCCGAAGGCGGCGGGACGAATGCCAAAGTTCCAGGATATCATATGGCAGGGAAGACCGGCACGGCCCAAAAGCTGGATCCGGTGAACGGCGGCTATCTGAATGGCCAGTATATAGCTTCTTTCTGCGGATTTGGACCTACGGAAGATGCCAAGGCCATATGCCTTGTTGTGCTTGATACGCCGAAAGGAACTTACTACGGCGGTCAGGTGGCAGCGCCGGTTTTTAAGGAAGCTATGACGCAGATTATGCGCTATCTTAAAGTTCCGACTCTGGATGATCAGAGCATTCATGCTAAACCTCAGAACAAGCCTATTGAACTGTACAAGCCTAAGCTTCCACCGGAGAATGCCAGGGAATTCCGTCTTCCCAGCTTCACCGGCTGGTCCATGAGAGATGTAGGAGAATGGCTGACCAGAGCAGGGCTTGGATTCCAGCCTGATGGCAGTGGATTTGCTGACAGGCAGGATCCGGGAATCGGAGCTCGGGTAAAGAGAGGAGATAATGTGAAGGTTCATTTTTCACACCATGACTAGGGACATACTGATTGAATTATTATTGAGGTTCTTTTTGCACGTTGATTTTCATAAGATATACAGGATGCCTGTATAGGTATCCTGTATCAAAATACTTGTGAAATTTGACTTTGCAAATTCATCATTTTTTCGCTGGTATCGGGTAAAGATTTCAGTCAAAGCTTCTGTATAAACGATGTGTTTCGTATGCTATAATAAAAAAAGCTATAACAATTTTTTAGCGGTTGGGCATTGAAGGAGTGGAAACGATGTTAAGTGATATTGAAATTGCACAGAAAGCAAAATTAAAACCGATTGAAGAAATTGGTGCTTCCATTGGTATTCCTGCAGAAGATCTCGAAAATTATGGCCCTTATAAGGCAAAGATCTCATTAAAACTGACAAAAGAGTTGGAAAAGAACCCCATGGGTCACCTGATCCTTGTTACCGCCATGTCACCCACTCCTGCGGGTGAAGGGAAAACAACCACTACTGTAGGACTTGGACAGGCATTGGCACAGCTTGGAAAGAAAACAATGATCTGTCTTCGTGAACCTTCTCTTGGCCCCTGCATGGGTGTTAAGGGAGGCGCTGCCGGCGGCGGTTATTCCCAGGTAGTTCCTATGGAAGATATTAACCTTCATTTTACCGGAGATCTTCATGCCATTACCGCAGCCAATAATCTTCTGGCTGCCATGATTGACAACCACATTCAGCAGGGCAATGCCCTGGGCATTGATCCGAGACGGGTTGTCTGGAAACGTGTAGAGGATATGAATGACCGCGTACTTCGTCATATTGTAGTAGGCCTTGGCGGTCACGCCAATGGAGTTCCCAGAGAAGACGGGTTTGATATTACTGTAGCCTCTGAAGTGATGGCTATCCTTTGCCTGGCAGATTCTATTCATGATATGAAGGAGCGTTTTGCTAAAATTATTGTGGCCTATACCTATGACAATCAGCCTGTAACAGCAGGTGATATCCATGCCCAGGGGGCTATGGCTGCTTTGATGAAGGATGCGCTGAAACCGAATCTGGTTCAGACACTTGAGCATGTACCGGCCTTTATTCACGGAGGACCCTTCGCTAATATTGCTCACGGATGTAATTCTGTCCTTGCTACCCGCACAGCTCTTCATCTGGCAGATTACGTGGTAACGGAAGCGGGATTCGGTGCTGATCTGGGGGCTGAAAAATTCCTGGATATCAAGTGCCGTTTTGCCGGATTGAAACCTGAAGCAGCCGTTCTGGTAGCTACCATCCGCGCTCTTAAAATGAATGGTGGAAAAGCGAAGAATGAATTGACTAAATCCGATCCGGAAGCGGTAAAGAAAGGGCTGCCCAATCTGCTTCGCCATATTTCCAACCTGAAGAAGTTTGGACTTCCTATTGTGGTGGCACTGAATATGTTCCCCAGTGATACGGCGGAAGAAAAGAAAGTTATTGAAGATGCCTGCGCGGAAGCAGGAGTTCCGGTAGCGGAATCCACTGTCTTTGTAGATGGCGGCAAAGGTGGTCTTGATCTTGGCAGGAAGGTGCTGGAAGCCATTGACAGGGGCTCAGACTATAAACCGCTTTATGATCTTGATCTTCCCTTGAAAGATAAGATTGAAACGATTGCCAAGAAAATTTATGGTGCCGGAAGCGTACAGTATGACAGTGCTGCAGAAAAGGAATTGAAACATATTGAAGACATGGGCTTCCGTAATGTTCCTGTATGCATTGCCAAAACGCCGGCGTCCTTCAGTGATGATCCTGCTCTGTTAGGAGCACCTTCCGGCTTTGTTCTTCATGTACGGGAAGTCAAAATTTCAGCGGGCGCAGGGTTTGTAGTAGTTCTTACCGGTAAGGTTATGACTATGCCCGGACTGCCGAAACATCCGGCAGCAGAACGGATTGATGTAGATGATGATGGAAATATCACAGGACTGTTCTAAAATGGCAGAAATCTTAGATGGAAAAGAAACGGCAGCTTCTCTCGAAAAGGTTCTAAAAGAGAGACTGGCTGCTTTAAGAGAAAAACATTATGAACCCAAGCTGGCCATTATTCTGGCCGGGAACAGCAAGCCTTCCGCCATGTATGCATCTTTTATGCAGAAAGTGGCCAAAGGCTATGGAATTGAATCGGAAATTTTCCGGGAGTCAGAAGATATTACAGAGGAAGAACTCGGAAGCCTGATCACTGATTTGAGCCATGATCGTGAAATAACAGGAATCCTTATGATGATGCCGCTTCCAGCCGGAATCAATGCAGAAAAGATGATTTCCCTCATAGATCCTGACAAGGATGTAGATGGTCTTACAGATACCAATGCAGGTAGGCTCTTTGCCGGCAAAGAAGGTCTCTTTGGATGCACTCCCCGGGCAGTGATGGCTATTCTTGACCATTATGGAATCAATCCGGATGGAAAGAAGGCAGTGGTTATAGGGCGAAGCAATGTCATAGGAAAACCGGTTTCCCTCATGCTTTTGAAAAGAAATGCTACTGTTACCATCTGTCATTCCCATACGAAAAATTTGAAGGAAACAGCTCGGCAGGCGGATATCCTTGTAGCCGCAGTCGGTCACGCAGGTGCCATTACGACGGATATGGTGAAACCGGGAGCTGTTGTCATTGACGTAGGCATTAACCGGGTCAATGGGAAAACAGTAGGAGATGTGGATTTTGAGGCGGTTTCAGAAACGGCCGGAGCCATTACTCCTGTTCCCGGCGGTGTAGGCAGTGTAACGACTACTATGGTGATTGAAAATATTATTGCTGCCGGTGAAAGACAGGCTGCAGGAAAAGCAGATATTTAACCGAAGTTATATTTCCAAAGTAAAAGCGGTGTTCTTATGAAACACCGCTTTTACTTTGGGAGCAGGTTATTTCATAAGTATGATAAAATAAAGAAACAGAGATTGAATTAATGAATCAGGATTTATGTTTTTTATGCAGAAAGGATTTTTCTATTGGAAACAAATGCAGTGACAAAAGTAGTAACCGATGAAATCGGTATTACTGCTAAATTTATCAGCGATTTGAAATTATTTGCTCTGACAAAGGGACTGGATATTATTGAAGCGGTTATCTTATTTGCTGTAGGTTATATCATCTGCCGGTATATCCGTAAAGCAGTGGAACATATCCTGGAAAAGAGCAATGTGGATCCTTCAGCCAAGACATTTATTTCAGAAATTATATTTTTCTTCTGCCTTGCAATTGTAGCCATCGTGTCCCTGGGAACTGCCGGGGTAGCGGCCGGAACGCTGGCAGCGGCCTTCGGCGGCATTGGCCTTGCTATTGCTCTGGGGCTTAAGGATAATATCGGAAATGTGGCTTCCGGCATTTTTATTCTGATTTTCCGCCCTTTCCGCGTAGGGGATTATATTCAGGTTGGATCCAGCCAGGGAACGGTTACAGATATCCGTATCATGTATACCCTGATTTCTACTTTAGGAAACCAGATGATTGTTATTCCGAATTCTTCTCTTATTAACAGCGTAATTAAAAATTATTCTGCCTTTGAGACAAGGAATCTGGAATTTACATTTGATGTAGGATACGATACTAACCTGCCTGACTGCATTGCTCTTTTAAAAAAGATTTTTACAGAGGACAGTTTTGTACTGAATAAAGATAATCTTCCGATTTATGTTAATTCTCTGGCGGAATCGTCTATCCGCATTTATGTAAGAGCGCAGGTAGACCGGCAGAAATATTATGATGCCCAGAATGAACTGTATATCAAAGTGAAAGAAGGTTTCGATCAGGCAGGCATAGATATTCCTTTTCCCCAGATTGTGGTGCATCAGGCAAAGAATTAATACAGAAAATGCATCGGTGCTTTTTGGCAAAAGGGGATTTGGAGCAGTGAAACCTGATTTTTTACCGTATCAATAAAGGAGACAGGGCATGTATAGAAGTGCTAGGACAGCAGCCATACTGGCTGCTTTTATGGCGGCCGGAGGTGCTGCTGTTATGATGGCAGGCTGCGGGCAGGAGCAGAAGGTGGAGGAAAATACTCTGACTGATGAGAATGGCAGGACCTATCATCTCATTAAGAATGCAGATGGGACAGAAACAGCCAGGTATGATAATGGAGAAGAAGTAACTTTCCGGCGGGATGAAAATGATAATCTTCAGTATGTATCCGGTGCTTCCAGTCTGCTGCCGCTCCTGATGATGAGTTATTTCCTCTTTCATGGAATTAACGGTTATTCAGGTCATTACGACAGAAATACCGGCAGTGTACTGAATGACAGACCTGCCTATACAGAGCAGAAACAGCAGAATACCAGCAGCGGATCTTATAATAAAAATAAGGATTCATCCTATACATCCGGCAAGTCCAATGGGGATTCTACCGTTAAAGCACCGGCAGGAGGAAAAACCGGATTTGGCAGTGCCGGTGCCAGAGGAGGTGCGTCCTGATGGAAAAGACTTTTATGGAT
The DNA here is from genome assembly GCF_051885895.1 of Dialister sp. Lineage (GTDB taxonomy): Bacteria > Bacillota > Negativicutes > Veillonellales > Dialisteraceae > Dialister. The sequence goes on from NZ_JBJEXP010000002.1 coordinate 34,141, forward strand.
GAACTGGATAGAAATATTTTTCCCTATGTGGAATACCCGGGGTATCCATTTCGCTATCCTACGCATCTGCCTTTAATTGTAAGCAGGAAACAGATAGAAGAACTGCGTCGAGTCAGCGGGGCACTTTATCATATTTTTGCCAAAGCGGTAAAAAGAGCACAAGACTGTGGGGATGACTTTATGGATGCTATGGAAATTCCTGCAGGACTCAGAAAATACCTGCACCAGGGAAATGCCATGAAAGATCTTCCCACCTGGATTTCTAGATTTGATTATGTCATTGATGAAAAGACAGGACAGATCCGCATGGTGGAAATCAATGCAGATACACCCTGCGCGGAGATTGAAGCATATTATGCCAATGGTGTGGCAGGCAGATATTTCGGAAAAGAAAATCCCAATGCCTTTGAGATGAATGGGCTCCGCAGCTTTATGCTGGATGTATATCTCCGATGCTGTGGAAATATGAACAGCAGGGAACTGGAAGAGCATCCGATTCTTTTTTCCTGCTTTGATGATTATATTGAAGATCTGGGAACCACAAAGTTCCTGATGAATGCCATGAAGGAAGCGGTGCCTGAGGATGTAAGGAGCCATATTCTTTTTGAATCCTTTTATCGTCTGGCGGTGATGGAAGATGGAAGCCCTGCCCTGCCTGACGGCAGAAAGGTTTCTTTTCTATATCGTATGCATCCCATGGAAATTCTTATAGAAGAGCGGGCGGATCAGGATGGATCATCCCTGGGAGAATTGATGATGGACGGCTATATTAATCACCGTTTCCATATGATGAATCCACCGGAATCTATTATTATGCAGTCAAAGGCATTTCAGGCCCTTTTATATGCATTAATGGAAGAACATGCCTTTTTTAATGAAAAAGAACAGGAAATCATCAGGACATATATTCCGGAGTGTTTTTTCCAGAGGGATTTCCGACTGGAAGGAAAAGATAAGAACTCTTTATGGATCAGGAAGCCAGTATGGGGCAGGGAAGGACGTGGCATAGACATTATTAATGGAAACGGGGAAACAGTATACCGGAAAAAAGTAGAAGAAGAGGAAGATATAGTATGTCGGAACAGTGAATCCTGCCTGATCCAGCAGTATATCCCACAGCAGAAGATTGTTACGAAAACAGATGTAGGAATTATGGAGGGATATGTTACTCTGTCCTGCTTTATGCTGGGTGATCGGCCTTCCGCTGTTTATGCCCGCTTCAGCGATGAGAAGATAGCAGGAAATGAAGCATACTGGATACCGGTGCTCTATGAGTGAAACAGCGGGTGATGGTGCGGGAAGAATGTGGTTCATGGATGATTAATATGATTCGGCAGGATAATAGAGCTTGGCCTCTATCATTAACATTTGTTAACTATATAATTATGACAGTTGACAAATTATACTGATGATTTTATAATGAATCCAACAACAGGAGGTCATTATGAATCAGAATCATTCCATCCGCATGCAGGTTTTATGTGCTTTATTTGCCGCAGTAACGGCAGTTTGTTCTCAGATTACCATTCCTATTCAGCCTGTCCCCATCACTCTTGGTACTTTTGCAGTGCTTATGGCGGGAGGATTTTTAGGAAAAAGGTATGGACTTCTTGCAATTATCATCTATCTTCTTTTAGGAATGGCAGGAGTTCCTGTATTTTCCATGATGCGTGCAGGGGTATCAGTTATTGCAGGCCCTTCCGGTGGATTCATCATCGGATTTGCACCTATGGCCTTTGTCGTTGGCCTTGTATCAGAAAAATGGGGATACTCTTTTAAAAATATGATGATTGCTACCATTGCCGGTACAGCAGTTTGCTATGTGATGGGACTGGCATGGTTTATGTTCCTTACCGGCACAGGAATCTGGGCTTCCATGGTGATGTGCATGTTTCCTTTTCTTCCGGGAGATTTCGCCAAAATTCTTCTGGCCTCTTTCCTTGTGAGCAAGTACAGGAGAAGATTGGTTGGTGAATTTTAGGAAGATGCTGTCTATCCGGAAATTGGATGATTTCAGATGGCATTTCTTGCAGAAAATAGGCGGGAAGCAGGAAGCTTTCCGCTTTTTCCGTTTTAAAGAAAACAGGGACTTTTTGTAAAAAAGGTGACAAAATGGAAGAAATCATAAAGGCTCTCTGCCGTACATGGAGGGAAGAATGGCAGGGGATGGTGATGGGAGAATTGAAATACAGGAGAGGAAAGCAGGACCCTTCGAGCAGGTATGATATATCCTTTGAGGGGAATAGAATTATAAAAATTTCTGCGTTTGATCGGGTCGGAGGAGAAAGAATGGATATTCTTTTATTTCCCTTTTCCACACCTGTAAAAAGTGAACCGGCTGCAGGGGATAAGGGGATATTCTGGCGGATCTTTCGGAATGATGAAATAGGAAAATGCAGCAGGTCTCTGGGAGATCACAACAATATTCACCAGATGCAGCATCCGGTAGTCAGTGGTTTTCAAATTGCCCTGGAACTGCAGAAGCAATGGAAAGCAGAAACGTTTCGAATCCGTTTTCATTATCCTGTGTATGGAGAAGAAGCAGTATATATTAGAGAAAGAGGGAATACCCTCTATGGAACTACTCAGTTTTTATGTTTTGAGGCGGTGCGGCAATGAATAGAGTTTATCTGGCCGGCGGACTTCGAAGCCATATCGGAATCAGAAACGGTATATTTAAAAAAATAAGACCGGAAATTTTAGGTGGCTTAGTGGCCCAAAAAGTTTGCCAGAAGTATGGCATAGAGGGACCGGATGCCCTTATCTGCGGGAATGCAGTGGGGCCGGGAGGGAATATAGGCCGTCTCCTTCTGCTGGAAGGTGGGTTTTCAGAGAAAATCCCTGCTTTTACCATAGATATGCAGTGCGCTTCCGGACTGGCGGCGATTCATATGGCTGCGCTGGCCGTTATGACGGGAGAATGGAGTGTGGTTATGGCAGGCGGCGCAGAAAGTGCTTCTCTTCAGCCATTGCGCCGGTATCCTGAAAATGATGAGCGGAGTCATTTAAGAAATCCCCAGTTTACTGCGGCCCAGTTTATTCCTGGGGAATTTGGAGATAATGCCATGCTGCTGGGCGCCGAAAGAGCGGCCAAAGCTGCGGGAATCTCAAAAAAAGAGGCTGATGAAGCTGCTCTGATCAGTCAGAAAAGAGCAAAGGATGCTGATGAAAAAGGATGGCTGAAGGATGTTATTGTCCCTCTTTTTGGCAGTTTCAGGGATGAAGCTGTTCGTAAGAGGATGACAGAAAAACTGCTGGCCCGGGCCCCCAGGGTAACTGAGGTTCCTGATGGCATTCTGACAGCTGCTAATACATGTACTATTAATGATGGTGCTGCCTTTGTCCTTCTTGGATCGGAAAAATGGTTCCGGTCACAGGGAATCATACCGTCGGCGGAAATCCAGGCCATTCGACTGATTGGTGCTGACCCCAAGATACCGCCTTTGTCAGCAGATATGGCGGTAGCTTCTCTATTGGCAGAACAGGGGCTTTTTTACAGTGATATAGATGCGTTTGAGTATAATGAAGCTTTTGCCGTCATCAGTGCTGCTTTTCGTAAAAAGCACCCTGAATCGGCATCGCGGCTGAACCGCTGGGGCGGAGCCCTTGCCTATGGTCATCCTTATGGTGCCAGCGGAGCAGAAATTATGATTCATCTGATGAAAATTTTGGAAAAGGAAAATGGCCGTTATGGAGTGGTTGCTATTCCAGCAGCCGGAGGAGTAGCGGAAGCAATTCTGATTCGTCATGTAGAAAAAGAAACCTGGATACGGGGATCAATGGAAAGAAAAAGATCCTTTTCTTTTCCCCTGGAGGTGATAAAATGAAATTTTATGATTATCTGATCCATTGGGGAAAACAGAAAGAAGGGGCTCTTTTCTATCAGGATGAGGATATTTCCTTAACATTTGGTCAGGCACTGCACTTTGTGGAAGAAGAAAAAAAGAGGCTGTCTCTTTTTTCTCCTGTCTGTCGACTGACTGCTCTTTACCTTCATCATCCTTTGGACCAGCTTCTTTATTTTCTTGCAGTAGAAGCGGCTGGAGGTGTACCTGTTCTTTTCCATGAATATCTGAAAGAGGAAGAGATCCGTGCGCTTTTGGAAAAACAGCCGGTAGGTCTGCTTCTTTCAGATGAATCGATTTCAACGCTTCCCATGAAAGATTCTGGCAGGTTATATGCTTTTGAGCAGGTGAGTGCTCCGATTCATTCCGCAGGCTTTGGCGTTTTGACTTCCGGCAGCAGCGGCCTTCCCAAAGTACTTTTTCGCAGGGAAGAGAGCTGGTCGGACTTTTTTCCTGTGCAGGACAGGATATTTAAAGTAGATGGCAGTTCCCGGCTTTTCTTTCATGGCTCCCTGGCTTTTACAGGGAATCTGAACATGGTTATGGATTTTCTTTCTGAGGGGGCTTCACTTCATGGAAGCAGCCGGCTGCTTCCGAAAAACTGGATGACCCGTCTCTCAAAGGAAAAAATAACCCATGTGTATATGATTCCTTCCAAACTGTCACCTCTTTCCAAGGTTAAAGGGATGGCAGAAAATGTTTCCTATATTCTTACAGGATCCCAGCTTATGACGGCATCCTTGTATTCACGTCTGGAACAGCGGTTTCCCTCTGCCAAAGTCATTCTATACTATGGTGCTTCGGAATTAAGTTATGTCTCCTATATAGAAGGCAAAGACATTCTGCATTCTCCCGATAATGTTGGCAGGCCTTTCCCGGGAATACAGGTTTCAATTAAAGATGGACAAATTATGGTTAACACTCCTTATGGAGTGGAAGGCATATCCATGCCCTGGAGCTGCCATGATCTGGGCAGGCTGGACGAAGATGGATATATTCATTTCCTTGGGCGGCGAGAGGATATGTATCATATTCAGGGCAATCATGTGTCAAGGCAGAAGGTACTGTCTTTTCTTCTCATGACAGAAGGAGTGGAGGATGCGGAAATTATCGGTATTCATCAGCCGAACGGTGATGACCGGATGACTGCCTTTTTAGTTGGAAATGCGCTTTATGTGCCTGATATCATCAAACAACTGTCCCGCCATCTGCAGGCATGGGAAATTCCATCCCGTTTTCTGGTACTTGCTTCCATTCCCCGGACATCAACGGGAAAGACGGATCGCAGGAAGCTGGAAGCCTTTGCTGAAATGAAAGATGGCAGCATTTCATTTTGAAATCAGGAGGTGAGAGTTTATGAAAAACTGGATCATATCTCCTGCAGAAGCAGGAACACTGTCATTGAAGTATGTGACTCGTATCCTGCCGAAGGCGCCTATGGGGCTGATTCGGAAAAGTATGAGGAAGAAAAATATTACCCTCAATGGGAAAAAGATGGAGGGACGGGAAAAACTTTCTGCCGGAGACAGGATAGAAGTGTGGTTTTCTGCAGAAACCCTGGCTAAATTTATGGAAAAGGAGCGGGATGAAGTAAAGAAAGAAATACCTCGTTTTCAGTCATTTATTATCTATGAGGACCAGGATGTTTTAGTGCTGAATAAACCGGCAGGCCTTCCATCTCAGGGAGGGAGCAGCGTGCCATCTTTGAATGATGGCGTTCTGACATATTTAAATGATAAGATTACACCGGTTTTTCATCCATCGATCTGCAACAGACTTGACAGGAATACCAGTGGTCTTGTGCTGGCAGGGAAAAATATGGAAGCTCTTCAAAGACTTAATGAAATGATACGTACCCGGCAGGTTAAAAAATTTTATCTGGCACTGGTTTTGGGAAAGACGGAAGCGGAAGGCATTTTTAAAGGATATATGATCAAAGATAGAAATCGTAATGAAGTCTCCTGCTCTGACAGCCCCGCCCCGGGAGCAAAGCCTGTAGAAACCAGGTATAAGAAACTGGGAGAAGGAGAATGGCAGGGAAATTATTTTTCACTGGTAAAGGTAGAACTTATTACCGGAAGATCTCACCAGATCCGGGTTCATTTTGCCCATGCAGGGCATCCTCTTTTGGGAGAAAGAAAATACTGCACTCCGGAAAGTCGTCATTTCTCGGAAAAAATTCATGCGGAGCGGCAGCTCCTCCACGCATGGGAAATGGTTTTTCCATCATTAACAGGAACACTGGAAGGATTGTCAGGCAGAACACTGTATGCTCCTGTTCCTGAAGATATGAAAAAGCCCTGCCTTGGGGCAGGGCTGGTAATAGAATGAGGATGTTCATCTTTAAACAGAAATCAGAAGATTTCTAAATTCAGCAGATCACATTTTTCTGCTTGCCGGCAATCCAGCTTTTCAGATTATCAAAGACAAGAACAGCCCTCCGCTTCATGGCTTCCTGTGTATCGAAACCTACATGAGGTGTAAGAATCGTATGAGGAGAATGAAGCAGAGGATAATCCTGGGGAAGAGGAGGTTCCATATCGAATACATCAATACCGGCTCCGGCAATTTTTCCTTCCTGCAGGAAACGGGCCAGGGCTTCGTTATCAACAATTCCGCCTCTGGCAGTATTAATTAAAATAGCATCTTTTTTCATGAGAGATAATTTTTCTTCATTGATAAAATGTTTTGTTTCCTTTGTAAGAGGAAGATGAATAGTGACGATATCACTTGTTTTGAGCAGAGTATCCAGATCGCTGTACTGCAGATCAGGATGGTTGTGTGAGCGATTGAAGCCAATGACAGAAGCGCCAAACGCTTTAGCCAGTTCAGCAGTTCTATAGCCGATAGCACCGGTCCCTATGATGCCTACCGTGCGGCCTTTGATTTCAATGCCTCTAAGGCCCAGACCTGTTCTTCCTCCTGCAGCAGCTTCACGGCCTTCTGCCAGTTTGCGGTAGAGGGAAAGAATCATGCCCAGCGTAAGTTCAGCTACCGATTCCGTAGAGTAGCCGGCACAGTTGGATACGGCGATATTTCTTTCTCTGCAGGTATCGATATCCACATGGTCGACTCCTGTAAAAGCTACACAGATATATTTCAGTGAAGAGGCCTTATTCAGGGCTTCTTTTTTTAGTGGATAATTGGCAATCACTGCAAGATCGGCCTTTTCAAGTCTTTGTCCCAGCTCTTCCTGATTTTCAGGCAGACTGTCCCAGACGCTTATGTGAAATCCCTCTTCGATGAGAGGAGAAGAAAGTTCCTGCAGTGTTTTTTTTGAAATGCCTAAGGGTTGAGCAATTACGATTTCTTTCATGGAAGACTCCTTTTTACATACAATATGAAGCGAAAAAGGATTAAAGTATAGGAAGGGAGAATTATATCATAGAAATCACTCTTCGGCCTTTTATTTTCCCTGCCGCTTCAGAATCTGATATAATGAAAGCACTGATTCATTGGATGAGAATACAACAAAAATCTTCAGTGCTTCCGGAATGATGGAATCTTCCTCTATTATACCTTAAGGAGTAGGATATATGAAATATCGTCTGCTGCTGCTGTCAGCTGCTTTGATATGGGGATTTGCTTTTGTGGCCCAGGTGGTGGGAATGGATACAGTGGGTCCCTTTACCTTTAATGGTGTCCGATTCGTCATTGGTTCTCTGGCGCTTTTTCCTTTTCTGTACTTCCATCATCAGGAGAAAAGCCCTGTCCCTACCCGTATACCGCAGTGGATAGCTTTTCTGATGGTAGGTATTCCTCTTTTTCTGGGGGCTACCCTGCAGCAGGTGGGACTGCAGTATACGACGGCTTCTAAAGCAAGCTTCCTTACTGCCAACTATCTTCTTATGGTGCCTATAGCCGGACTTTTCCTGGGACATCCTCTTCTTCGAAATCATTTAATAGGGGCACTTCTGGCTATAACAGGGGTTTATTTTATTTCTATTACAGAAGATCTGTCCATCAATTTCGGTGATGGGCTTATGCTTTTATGTGCCGTTGCGTTTACTGTGCAGATTCATATGCTGGATTATCTGACGCAGCGCTTTTCGCCTGTCCTTCTTTCAGCGGGACAGTTCATGGTCACCGGTGTACTGAATCTAATTCTGGCTTTTCTTTTTGAAACGCCTACTCTCTCCGGAGTGAAAGGCGCAGCTTGGCCCATCCTGTATACAGGTGTTTTTTCCACCAGTGTAGCCTACACTCTGCAGGCGGTAGGACAGAAATATATGCCTCCTACAGAAGCGTCCATGATACTCAGTATGGAAATGGTATTCGGCGGTCTTTCCGGTCTGCTTTTCCTGAATGAATCCTTTACGTTCCGGCAGACTATCGGAGTTGCTGCTATGACTGCCGGCGTTTTTCTTTCCCAGATTCCCAGTCCTGTACTCCTGGCCGGATTTCGGAGAAAATAAGCTGAAATGCAAAAAAGAAAGGAAGTTTTTCTATGCCTGTTCGTATGATAGCTATTGATTTGGATGGTACTCTTCTCCATGATGATATGACTATTTCTGCGTATTCCCGGAGGGTGATTCGAAAAGCAATGCAGAAAGGGTATGAAATTGTGGTTGCGACAGGCCGAATGTGGGACTCTGCCAGGGCAAAAGCAGAAATGCTTCAGCTTGGCAATGTGCCTCTGATCTGCTATACCGGCGCATGGATCATGATGAGTGAGACAGGGGAACCGGTACGTCAGGAAGGTCTTTCGCCTGAGCTGGCATCTGCTATTCTTATAGAATCCCGGAAACAGGGATGGCAGGCAACTTCCTTTATTGATGACCGGATTTATATGGATAAACCTAACGGCACAGAGGAAAAGTATCAGAAATACCGGTCCAAAAAACCGACGTATATAGGGGAGGACTTTTATTGTCCGACTAAGCCGGTGACCCGTATTGTGTTTGCTGATCCTTCTCCGGAAAAACGGATGGATATCAGGAAAGGCATAGAAAAACGGTTTGGCAGTGAGGTGGATGTAGTATTTCCCGGCGATGATTTTATTGATGTTCATAAAAAGGGAGTCAACAAAGCGGCGGCAGTACAGTTCCTCTGCGGACAAAAGGGAATTTCTCCCCAAGAGGTCATGGCTTTTGGAAATACGGAAAACGATGTGCCTCTTTTACGAATGGCCGGATTTTCCTATGCTGTCAGCAATGCGGATAAAGTAGCGAAAAAGGCAGCCCGATTCCTCTGCCCTTCCAATGAAGAGGATGGGGTAGCAAAAGTGATTGATGAAATGCTGTTGGAAAAATAAAAAATGCTGTGAAAAAAGATTTTTCTTTTTTCACAGCATTTTTTATGGTAAAGTTTCATTCGATTTCCAAATCAAGTTCAACCGGACAATGATCACTTCCCAGAATATCAGGATGGATGGAAGCTCCTTTGATATGGTTTTTCCATACATTGGATACAAGGAAATAATCAATTCTCCAGCCGATATTTCTTTCCCTGGATTTTGCAAAATAGCTCCACCAGGAATAGGCGTCCTTTTCATCCGGATGGAGCAGACGGAATGAATCCGTAAATCCGGCGGAAAGGAGATCTGTCATCTTACCCCGCTCTTCATCGGTGAATCCGGCATTTTTGTGATTGGAAGACGGGTTGGCAATATCGATTTCCTCATGAGCTACATTCAAGTCACCGCAGAGAATTACCGGTTTTTCTTCGGCCAGTTTAGTCATATACTTTTTCATTTCTTCTTCCCAGGTCATGCGGTAGTCCAGACGGGCAAGCCCTCTCTGACTATTCGGAGTGTAGCAGCACAGAAGAAAGTGGGTGCCGAAATCAGCAGTGATAAGACGGCCTTCCTGGTCATGTTCTTCTATGCCAAGACCGTAGGTAACCGATTGAGGCTCTTCCTTTGTAAAAATAGCAGTGCCGCTGTATCCTTTCTTGACAGCACTGTTCCAATACTGATGGTAGCCGGGAAGGTCAAGCTCAATCTGATGAGGCTGCAGTTTTGTTTCCTGCAGGCAGAAGCAGTCGGCATCCAGGGCATGGAAAGTATCCATGAATCCTTTTTTTATGCAGGCACGGAGACCATTTACATTCCAGGAAATATATTTTAATGTTTTCATTCCATTCTCCTTATTAATTTAAATATTTAGATATGGCATGACTTTATTATACAGGGAAGCAGCGTTTTTGGAAAGATGCATGTCTGAAAGCAAGAAAATGAATTATTACCAGCGGTATTCAGAAAAAATAAAAACGGGAAATCCTATGATCGGATTTCCCGTTTTACTTATCAGTTAGTAAGAGATCTCATGGGAGCAGGAATCTTGCCGCCGCGGTTGATGAATTCATCTGCCCGGAATTTATTGATTCCCATGACAGGGGCATATCCCATAAGCCCGCCAAACTGCACCATATCTCCCGGTTTTTTGCCGGGAACAGGAATAAGACGGGTGGCAGTGGTTTTGTTATTAATCATGCCGATAGCCGCTTCATCAGCCAAAATAGCGGAAATAGTGGAAGCCGGTGTATCTCCCGGAATGGCAATCATATCCAGACCTACGGAGCATACGCAGGTCATAGCTTCCAGTTTTTCCAGGCAGAGACTGCCTTTTTCTACTGCTTCAATCATGCCCAGGTCTTCGCTGACAGGAATGAAGGCGCCAGAAAGACCACCGACACTGGAGGAAGCCATGAGACCGCCTTTCTTGACTGCATCATTCAGAAGGGCAAGGGCAGCTGTTGTTCCGGGACCACCGCAGCTTTCGAGTCCCATTTCTTCCAGCACCTGAGCCACACTGTCGCCTACTGCAGAGGTAGGGGCCAGAGATAAGTCAATAATGCCGAAAGGAGCGTGGAGGCGTTCTGTAGCTGCTTCAGCCACCATCTGGCCGAGACGGGTAATCATGAAGGCCGTATTTTTAATGGTACGAGCGACTACATTAAGAGGAGCCCCTTTTACATCTTCCAGTGCTCTTTTTACTACGCCGGGACCGGATACGCCGACATGGATAGCGGTATCGCCCTGGGTAACACCATGAAAAGCACCGGCCATAAAAGGATTGTCTTCTACAGCGTTGCAGAATTCTACCAGTTTGGTGCATCCGTAAGCATCCTGTTCCTTGGTGAGTTCTGCCGTTTCTTTTACGATTTCGCCCATACGCTTTACCGCATCCATATTGATGCCGGCTTTTGTTGATCCTACAGCCACAGAACTGCAGATACTTTTGGTGGAAGCCAGAGCTTCAGGAATGGAATCAATCAGGATTTTGTCGGAAGAAGACATGCCTCTGTCCACTAGAGCCGAAAATCCTCCGAGAATATCAACGCCTACTTCGTCGGCTGCTTTCTGCAGTGTTTTAGCGATGGAAACATAGCTGGAAGTTTTGATTCCGCCGGCTACCAGGGAAATAGGGGTAACAGAAATACGGCGGTTGATAATAGGAACACCGTATTCCCTTGAAATATCATGACTCACTTCTGTAAGATGTTCTGCCTTGGTGCAGATCGTATCGTAAATCTTACGGCACAGAGTTTTTTCATCATCGGAAACGCAGCCTAAAAGAGAAATGCCCATGGTGATGGTTCGTACATCCAGCTTGTTCTGGTCAAACATGCGCTCAGTGGCAAGAATTTCTTCAATATCGAGCATGGCTCCCCCTTTCAGATGCGGTGCATAGCGTAGAAAATGTCAGCCAGCTGGGCCCGAACATCTACGCCCAGTTCTTTTCCAAGATTCCCCAGATCATCCTGTACTTCCTTAAGGGATCCTTTGGCCTTTTCCATGTCACAAATCAGAACCATATCAAAAATATCCCCCAGGATTGTCTGGGAAATATCCAGGATGTTAATATTGTCTTTTGCTAAAGCGGCTGCTACACCGGCAACGATGCCGACACGGTCAGCGCCAATGACGGTTACTACGATTTTTTTCATACATCTGCTCCTTCCATATTCTCGTTTCAAAAGAAATTAGACCGCTGCAGCCCATTTTCCCGAAATTGAAATCACTTCTGCAGAATGTCTTTTCTCATTATAGCATAAATAAAAACGGATGGGTGCCGCCTGATGCCGTTGTACGATGCAGGGGCGGAAGTCTGATGCATATGACTCTTATATCCATACATCTGAGAATAATTGTAATCAGGAAGATAACTTATTGCTTCAATCATAAGATGCTCTTCCAGTGTGACAGGAAACTGGAAGTTCTAACTTTGTGCAGGCAGGAAAAATACTTTCTGCGCAGGAGGCAGATATTTGATGTGAAGATGTGTATTTATTTCAGGTATTTATTATATAGAAAAATGCAGATAATCACGGAAAGCAGGGAGCCGGCCGGAGCGGCCATCCCCATAGGATAGAGAGTAGCAGGGAAAAAGACAGAAGCTGCATAAGTTCCGGGAATACGGACAGCAAAGATGGAGATAACATTATGCAGGAAGGAAAATGAGGCTTTCCTATAGGCTGCAAAGTATCCGCTGAAGCAGAAGTGGATGCCTGCTATAGCACAGTCTATGACATAGGAATGGAAATAGTCCACGCCCATGGAGATGACTGTCTGTTCTCCAGGAACGAAAAGGGAAAGAATAGCAGCTGCTTTCCATTGAATCAGTAAAATGCAGAAAAGACCAAAAATGACACAGACAGAGATGCCGCAGCCCAATGCTTTCTTTCCCCTTTCATGGAGTCCTGCTCCCGCATTCTGAGCGGCCGTAGCGGAAACTGTGGACATCATGGCGGAAGGAACGAGGAAGAGGAAACTGATGATTTTTTCCACAATACCTACGGCCGCGGCTGCTTCTACGCCGCGGCTGTTGGCAATGGCGGTAATCACAAGGAAAGATACCTGAATCAGTCCGTCCTGACAGGATATAGGAAAACCAATGGATAAGATCTGGCGAATCCACTGTTTCCCAGGGAGAAAATCTTCTCGAGAAAGCCCCAGAGGTGAAAATTTTTTCCAGAGATAAAGGAGAGACAATATGACGCTTACGCCTTCGCTGGCCAGAGTACCCAAAGCGGCGCCAGAAGCTCCCATATGGCAGGATCCGATGAGTATATAGTCTAAAACAATATTCACAATGCCGGAGAGGGCAATAAAAATCATAGGAGCTTTCGTGTTGCCCATGCCTCGGAAGAAACTGCTGATAGTATTATAAAAAGCTATGAGAGGAATGCCGGCAAAACATATAGTCAGATAATCACGGGTATCCTGCAGTGCTTCTCTCGGCGTCTGGAGAGCAGAGAGAATGAAAGGCATGGCAAGAAAGAGGAAAACGGTAAGCAGAATGGAAAGCGGGATAAAGAGCAGAGCTGCACTTCCCATAAGATGAAAGGATTCTTTTTCTTCTTTGGCTCCAAGACTTCGGGCGATGGATACAGCACTTCCGATGGCAAGGCCTGCCAGGATGACAATAATCATATGCATGACCTGGCTTCCGATAGATACGCCTGTTACCGGAGCAGCCCCATAGAACTGGCCGGTAATGAACAAATCTGCCATACCATAGAAAGTTTGAAGGAAACAGGCAGCCAGATAGGGAATGGCAAACTTCATCATTTTGGGAAAGAGGGATCCGCTGGTAAGATCATTCTGTAGAATCATAGGTACTCCTTATCCTATGGATAGGAATTGTAATAATAGTAATAATAAAAAAGGAAATCTTTGTTTCTATAAGAATACCATGTTCTTCCTGTGGTGTAAAAAGGGGAATGATACAGTTTTCATCATATCTTTAAAAGAGAAGATATTTTAAGAATAACGGAGAAGAGTGGAAAAGTCATCAGAATAAAAAGAGGAAACAGGTGGGGATCCCTTGTCGTTTTACCATAACTAACTGTATTTTCGGAGAAATACAGGTCTTTATGTTCAAAGAATCAAACGACTGCTTTCAAATTCTATTCGTCTGCAGATTTCTTGTTTTCATGTTTATGTACCGTTAAAAGCCTTTCTGTGATAAAATAAATCAGTTGCGGTTATTTTTATTGTCAAAAATATATCATTAATATACAAAAGGTGTAAAATCCATGAACCATAAAAAGAGTGATTCCGAAAGAGAAACCCGGAAAACAAAGGAAACTATGAAAGAAAAATATAGAAAGGAGCACATTTCTTCTCCCATGAAAAAAGAGAGTCCAGGTCATTGGAAACGGTGGTGGGCTATCGCCACGCTGGTACCGTTCTGCCTTGCTTTTTTCCTGTCCTGGTATTTTGGCGCACCGGGCGGATATGAACTTTTTTCCCAGGTCAAGGTATTTCTCCTTTTCCTGCAGGTAGGTTTTGTGACTGCCTATTTTATTCGCCATCATTTGAAAAAGGCGGCAGTGCATCTTTGGCTTACGATCGCATTTTTGTGGCTGTTGTCCCTGATTGTGCCTTATCTGGCCTCCCAGACAGATGTGCTTCTTGACATGTCTGATGTGTCGGGAGAATTGTCTACACCACTCTATCTTTTCGTATCCTGCCTGTCTGCTGCGTGGATTCTTCCGGGAAAGGCCAGGATGATTGCAAGGATTGCCTGTGTAATCCTGATTATTCTTTATATACTGATCCAGTTTACTTATATCGGGTATTATTTCATTACTCATTCCCTGATTTCCATTAATATGCTGCTGGCTCTGGCCCAGACGAATCTGGCGGAGACCATGGAATATATTGAAGTCAATATTCCTTATGCGGAAATCATCGCCGGTGTACTGGCACTCCTTATCCTGGGATGTCTGATTTTCAAGGCGAGCCGTTTCAGCTTTAATCGGGAGCAGGTATCCCGCAAGTCCTGGTTTGCCATGCTTATTCTTTTCTTTGCCAATGTAGGCCTCTGCGCTCTTTCGATTGGCGGTACCAGACTGGCGCATGTATATTATGAAACTTATGAGACCCTTGCCAGCTTTGCGGATTTTCAGAAAATGGTCAATGCCAGAAGGCATATGCACATTCAGGATGACAATATAGTGCGGCAGCTGAAATCGGCTCCTGATGGGGTATATGTACTTGTTATCGGGGAATCTCTGACCCGAGATCATATGAATGTTTATGGATATCCCAGAGCAACTACGCCTTTCCAGACAGCAGCTTCCGGGGATCCTCATTATCTGTTCTTCAATCACGCCTATTCCTGCTATACCCAGACGGTGCAGGTGCTGACCGAAGCACTGACGGAAAAGAATCAGTACAATGATATGAGCCTGGCTCAGGCTTATTCCATCATCGATCTGGCCAGAGAAGCAGGATTCAGGACGACCTGGATTTCCAATCAGTCCCGCTTCGGCGTATGGGATACACCAATTGGTGCCATTGGTTCTGCCTGCGATGACCAGTATTGGATTAATTCTTACGTAGGTACGGATGTGGTTACCAAGGATTATGATACAGCCCTTATTCCGTATCTGGAAAAGGTTGATCCTGATAACCGCCGGCAGCTGATTGTAGTTCATCTGATGGGTAGTCATGTCAGCTATTGGGACCGCTATCCCTCTGAGTTCTACCACTGGCCTGAAAATGCAGGAAAAACAAGAAGTACAGCGGAAATTATGAATGATGAATATGATAATTCCGTGCTCTTTAACGATTATGTCATGGAAAATATTATGAATGAAGCAGAGAATCATCTTCATGCGGATGGAGTGCTTTATTTCTCGGATCATGGTGAGCAGGTGACTGAAAGACCGGGACATAATGCGGACCAGTTTGACTATACCATGGTTCACATTCCTTTCTGGATTTATCTCTCCGATTCCTATAAGGCCTCTCATCCGGTAGAAGTTAGAACCATGGCGGAACGAAGAAATATGCCTTTCTCCAATGATATGCTTTATGATACGTTCATGGGGATGATGGGGCTGACGGCAGCTCATTACGACCCTACCGCAGACATATTCTCCTCCCGCTTTGATAAAGATGTAACCACCCTTATGACCATGTATGGAAATGTAATGATCAGGAATGACGTGGAACAGCTTGGTCCTGATCAGCAATACATGGATGATCAGTGGAACCGGCAGATTCAGGACAGAACTTTGAGCAGCGGGAATTTTGACTGGAATTCGTTCCACCAGGTCAATATTGCCGGTCAGTCTGTACCGGAGGTAGAAAACTCCGGTATCAGTCAGGAGAGCTGATGCATTTCGGGGTGTTTGGCAATGCCTTGGGCTGTGTGATACTATTAAAGAAATACTTGATTTTTTAACTTACTCATTTCCTATTATTTTTCAGGAGGATATATGAGGCTTCGCAGGAAACCGTGGATTGATGAAGCAATTAAAAATTACACTGATATTTTATACCTGGAAGAACCCACCAGCCAAAAAGGGCGCTGGCGTGAAGTTTTTCCTCATCCGGAAAATGAACTTCATGTAGAATTCGGTACCGGTAAGGGGCAGTTTATTTCTGGTATGGCTTCTATTCATCCCGATGTAAATTACATAGGAATGGAAGTACAGGAAGGCGTTATTTATTACGCAGCAAAAAAGACAGCAGAAAAGGAACCGCCTTTGACCAATGTGCGTCTTATCCTGGGAGATGTCAGCGAAATCCTGAATATTTTCGGCGAAGGGGAAGTGGATGTTATTTATTTGAATTTCAGCGATCCCTGGCCTAAAAAACGCCATGCCAAAAGGCGTCTGACCTACAGGGATTTTCTGAAGAGGTATGCCCTTATCCTGAAAGAAGGAGGAGAAATCCGGTTCAAGACAGATAATAAGGACCTTTTTGATTTTTCCATTGAAGAATTTAAAGCGATGGGCTGGGAACTTTCTGATGTGACCTATGATCTTCATGCCAATCCGGTAGAAGGAGATGTGGAAACGGAGTACGAGGAAAAGTTCTCCAGAAAGGGGAATCCGGTATGTCGTCTCATAGCGAGACGTCCCTGATTGATATGAAGTATGCGCCCCGGGCATTACAGAAAATGTTCATTGTGGCGGGTATACTGATTATTTTGGGGGCTTTTAACGTATACAGTTCGACTTATTATATGAATATGGAGTCCGGCGCCAATCCCTACAGCCATATTATAAGGCATCTGTTGTTTCTGGTAGTCAGTGTGGCATTTGCTTTTGCTTTGTCCCGCGTGAATTACCATATTATCAAAAAAGGCGCTTTTCTGTGGTGTCTTGGTACTCTGGGCCTTCTGCTCCTTGTTATGGTAGCGGGACGTACAGTTAATGGTGCTACTCGATGGATTGCCTTCGGGCCAGTTTCTATTCAGCCTTCTGAAATCGCAAAAGTAACTGGACTGATATGGGCAGCTTCTTATTTGTCTAAGAAAGTGGATGCAGGAATGGGCATGTCCATTCTGGGTCATCTTCTGCGGCCTTTTTTCCATTTAAATAGTGGAAAGAAGGAAAATTCCTTTTCCGCTTTGATTCATTATTTCACGCCTCTTTATATGCCTCTCATCATGGCAGCGCTGGTTCTGAAACAGCCGGATATGGGAACTGCCGGTATGATTCTGATTTTCCCGGGACTTCTTTATGTGATTGCAGGTATGCCTTTCTTAGAAATATTACTGTCATTGGGTGTTTCTTTTGCGGCATTTATCGGACTTGCCATTATCGCTCCTTATCGGATGGCTCGTATTATTGTTCTTCTTCATCCGGAAGATTATGCGCAGGGAATGGGCTACCAGACCATGCAGAGTCTTATTGCTGTAGGTTCCGGCGGTTTTCTCGGCCAGGGCATGGGAGAAGGATTTTCCAAATTTCTGTACCTTCCGGAGCAGTACACAGACTTTGCTTATGCTGTATTCAGCCAGGAATACGGATTTATTGGTTCCACTGCTGTTCTATGCCTGTATCTGGCGTTCATGCTTTTCGGCCTGTCAGTAGGGAGAAAATTGAAACAGACCTATCCGGCCCTTTTGGTTTATGGTTTGACTCTTCTGATTTCTGTGCAGGGGCTTGTCAACATTGCCATGGTTATCGGATGGTTTCCTGTAACCGGCATACCGCTTCCTTTCATTTCTTTCGGCGGTACATCTCTCCTCATGAATATAGCTGCTCTGGGGCTGATTTGGGGCACTGCAACCCAGAGTCTTCGAGAATATGATGAACAGGAAAGAAAAAAGAGAATTGCAGCCATGGAGGGCAGGCCGTTATCCTTTGGCGAGTTGTCTGGATCCGTATATGGTTCCAGATAATCAGGATATGACGGAATTTATTTTTCTATTTATGGTAAAAAAAGAGACATCCTTAGAGATGTCTCTTTTTATAAAGGAAAGCAGAAGAAGAGGGGATCATATGTTAAAAACCATGAAAAAAGAAAAAGAACCTGTCCATTTACAGGTATGTGCTTTTTTTAAAGAAGGATCCCCAGCAGCCTGTCTGCTCCAAAAAGCAGTTTCTGTGCTTGAAAGTGATAGAATTGAGGCAGTCCTTTCTTCTCAGAAAACTCGAATAATACCCCCAAAAGAGAATCTTCTCATATTTTCGGATTCTGCAGAAAAAGCGGGGCAGATTTCCTTTCATGCAGGAATGGATGGAATGAAAGGCCTTTCTGTATACGGAGGAACTTCTTTTGGCATCAACTTGAAAGATGGGAATATATTTTCTTTCTTCTGCGCAGATAATTTCCATTCAGAAAAAATCTATATGGCAGATTTTGCTTTTCCGGTGATTTCGAGCAGCATTAAATCTGGTGATCAGGAAGAAACGATTTTCTTTTCGTCCCTGCTTCGGATTTATACGGGTCTCATGATTTATAGTGCAGGAAATACGTTTTCACTGCTGGAAGCCATGGATCGGAGCCGATGCTTATGGCGGGCAGCATCGGCTCCAAAGAGTGTGGAAAAGCAGTTTAATTCTTGAAATATTTTTTTGCCAGTACCCAGGCAAAGCCGAAACATTTCTGGAAAAGCCAGAGATAAAGTGCTTTTTGTGGATGAAGGAGCCAGTAGGCTTTTGTAATTGGTTCCAGCGGCTTCAAGATATTTGATGACTGTAAATCGGGAATTTCTTTCCTGGCTATGATCTGCCCGGCGGCTGGTTTTATTTTTCTGGAAACGATGGCAGCAGCCAGAGCAAAGATCAGGGATTTTTGCAGTTTTGAAAAATTCATAGCAGTTCCTCCCAGTGTCATACAGAAAATCGAGTTGTTCGTATAAAAGGGAATTTCATCAGCTTTTCCTTAATCATAGCAAATCCGGAAAAAGAGTTCAAAATTGTTTTCCGGATTTCCTTTATTCCGGGCGGAAGGCTATATAAATTTTTTGTTTATATCTGCTCTGGTGTGGTATACTTTTAAGGGTGTTACTTGAAAAGAAGGAAGGCAGAATTTGTATTTCTTCCTTTCTAAAAATGAATGTTGGAGGATTGTATGAACGCAGATTCGAATGTATTGCTTTTACCGTTGTGCTTTTTCGGACTCTACATGATTCTGGAAGCAGCAGATTGGGGGCTTTGCCTTTCAGCTCCCCTGGTCTGCCGCAGCCGGGAGGAAAATAAAGCTGTTCTTGGTTTGCTGAGACCCTGCCTTGATGGTAACGAACTCTGGTATTTCTTGGGACTTTTTATGATGGGAGCAGCGATTCCAGGTGTATCTGAAACTCTTTTTCATACAGAAAGAATTGTGCTCATTGTGCTGGTAGCAGCAGGAGCTCTTCTGCGTATGGCTGCATCACTCATGAGAAACCTGTGCAGTCAGCCTGCAGCCATAAAAGCACTGTCTTTTTTCTCTTACGCAGCTTTAGCAGTTATGGGGCTGGCAGGTGCTTCTCTTCTGGTTAATGATGGATCCCGAATCTCACTGCTGGGATTTTTCTGTGCATTATGGATGATTCTGGCTGCTTTCCAGCTGGGAACCCTTTATGGAGCAGTCAAGGCAGTGAATCCGCTGGCAGAACGGTTTCGTGCTGCTTTTCTGGTATCCAGTGTACTGACAGTGGTGGTCTATATCATCCTTGCAGTCCTTCTAAAAAGTCATGCAGGAGATTCTCATACTTATGGCAGTTTTTTCTGGATCAGTCTGGTGGCCACAGCAATCTTATTTGCCGTTTCTTTCCTGCTGACGCGTATGCGCCATGTTAAAGCCGGACTGGCTGCAGCTTATCTGTCTTCTTTCTTCGCCATTGCCATTTATCTTTCTGCCTATGCAGCGGTTCTTCCGGAAATTTTCCCGGTAGAAGTAAACTCTCTGAAACTGGCTATGGATGGACTGCCGGGGACAGCACTTCTTGTGGTTGCTTTTGTATGGACATTGGGAGCATTTCTCTGGAGGCAGATTCGGAAAAAGGAATATTATGAATGGAAGGATCATATCTGATTAAGGAGGATATCTATGGGTGAACTTTTTAAGACACAGCATACTATAGATGAGATGCTGGACCGGATGGGTGTAAAAATTGTTTTGGATTCGGAACACTTGACGGAAGAAGACAAGTTTGAAGCTGAAAAACAGGGCTCAACTGTAGTCCTGAAAAAGGTAGAGAAAAAGGATCCGAAGAACAAGGATGAAAAATAAAAAAGGCAGGCCGCAGGGCCTGTCTTTTTCAGTATGTAAAAAATAACTCCGGAGGGGATGATTTTCATAGAAAATTTAATTTTCTACCTCAGGAAAACCCGATCTATTTGCTGGAACAATTATTCTGCTTTATGATATAATAAAGCAAGAAAAAATGTTCTATGGAGGAGATTATGGATATTGGAGCTAAGCTTGATATATTGGCAGATGCTGCCAAATATGATGTTTCCTGCTCATCGAGCGGTTCATCGCGGGCAAACGCAGGTGGCCTTGGGAACGGTCATAAAAGCGGCATATGTCATACCTGGACAGCGGATGGACGGTGTGTGTCCCTTTTAAAAATTCTTATGACCAATTCCTGCATCTATGACTGCGAATATTGTGTGAACCGCCGAAGTCATGACACACCAAGGGCTATACTTACTCCAGAGGAAATCGTACTTCTGACTATTGAATTTTACAAGAGGAATTATATAGAAGGCCTTTTCTTATCATCCGGTATCATTCGCTCTCCTGATTATACGACGGAACTGCTTATCCGAACAGCGAAGCTCCTTCGTGAAAGGGAACATTTCAATGGGTATATCCATATGAAAGGAATCCCCGGTACAGACAGGGCGCTTTTAAATGAATTGGGAAGGTATGTGGATCGTGTCAGTGTGAATATAGAACTTCCTTCTGAAAAGTCACTCCATCTTCTGGCACCGCAGAAGACAAAAAATGCTATTCTGGCTCCTATGAAATTTTTCAAGGAATCTATCGAAGCACATAAAGAAGAAAAAAAGCATTTCAGGAAGGCTCCCTCTTTTGTACCTGCCGGGCAGACGACACAGCTCATTGTTGGCGCCAGTGGTGAAAATGACCGACAGATTCTGCTTTTAACCCAGGTGCTTTATAGAAAAGCTGCCTTGAAAAGAGTGTATTATTCTGCCTATGTGCCGGTTATGAAAGGGAAGAATCTTCCTGCACTGACAAGACCGCCTCTGGCCAGGGAAAATCGTCTGTATCAGGCAGACTGGCTCCTTCGTTTTTACCATTTTCAGGCCGAAGAAATACTGACGCCGGAGGAACCGAATTTTGATGAAGAACTGGATCCCAAATGCACATGGGCACTTCGGCACAGAGAGCTTTTTCCTGTAGAAATCAATCGTGCGCCCTATGAAATGATCCTGCGGGTGCCCGGAATCGGGGTCAAAAGTGCGCTTCGTATTGTCCGCCTGCGGCGATATGGCAGTCTGAATTTTGATGATTTAAAGCGGGTGGGGCTGGTCATGAAGAGAGCTCGTTATTTTATGACGGTCAATGGAAGGTATTATGGCGGCGTATTTTTGGATGATAGAAATCTGAGAAATCATCTTCTTTCAAAGTCAGCAGTTCGTGAAGTGCGAGAAACAAGCCTTTTTGATGTACAGGTATAGGGTGCTCAGGAGCGATGTATTATTTGTAGATTCCAAGCTGTGTCAGATGGTATATAGAGCTTTTCCGGAAAGCAGGAAGCAGCTGGCATAAGACTTGTTCAAAAGGGAGGATATATGTATTTTCTGTATGATGGCACCTATCCGGGATTTCTGACTGCGGTGTATGAAATTTATCATTTTGGTACCAGCACGATGGAAGGGCTCACACCTGACAGGGGAGAAGACTGTCTTTTCGGAGAACAGTACAGAGTAGAGACCCAATTTCTGAAAGCGGAAAAAGTTGTATCGGCTTTTGAGAAAAAATGCGGTATGGAAGCAGTGCGGTGGATGTACCGGGCCTTTCTTTCTGATGAAGAGGGAAAAGAGCTGAAGATTTTTTATTTTATTAGAGAGGGATTCAAGACAGGAAAGCAGATTTATGCTCGAAGAAAGGAGCCATGGATACAGGATATCCTTGCCATGAATCGAAAGGTAGGCAATGAAGCTGAAAAATTTCGGGGTATTCTTCGGTTCAGTGAGCTGGAGGATGGCTTTCTTTATGCGGTTATTCGTCCGCAGTGCTGCATACTTCCTATATTGGCTGTTCATTTCAAAGACCGTTTTTCCCAAAGATCCTGGGGTATTTATGACTCACTGCGCCATGAGGCGGCAGTATACCAGAATGGCCGAATATCCATGGTAAACATAGAAAATATAAATAAAAATATAAACTACAGCGCTTCTGAAAAAGATTTCCGTGAGCTGTGGCAGAATTATTATCGGCATATGGGAATCGAAGAAAGAAGAAACCCCCGGGAACGAATGAGCTTCCTTCCTAAAAAATACTGGGCTTATCTTACTGAAATGAAGGATCCTTATAACAGACAGGATCTTCCGCTGAAGGGCATGGAAGAAAGGAAAAAGAACAGATAAATTTCAAAAGCAGCTGTGATTTCATTTACTGCCCCATTTTATTTTAAATCCAAATTATGCAAATAAATTCCAGCTTTTCAAAGGTGCAGAAAAAGGCAGCCTGCGGTCCAGGCTGCCTTTTTTCAGGATTTACTTTTTTTATTTCCTGTAAGAAAATGAAGACATTCATAGCCATTGCGTAGGGACTTTGGAATGTTACGAGGATCCTTACCGGCCTGGGTCGTTCCGGCGGCTTCAGCAGTCCGGTAGAACCATAATTTATAATCTACAACCCCCATCATACTGTCCAATTCTTTTTTCTTTTCTTCCAAAACCTGTTTCTGCTGAAGAAGGATGGAGAGTCTTGTATGAATCGTTTTTTCCCCATCTTCAGGAAGATTGATAAAAATTTTTATATCTTTCAGGGAGAGTCCTGTCTTTTTCAGACATTGGATTAATCGGAGCTCTTCAATATCTTCTTCTTTGAAAAGGCGGATACCGCTGGAAGAACGTTCCAGATGGGGAAGCAGCCCTTCTTTATCATAGTAGCGGACTGTGGAAACAGGAAGATTCAGGATTTCAGCAGCTTCACCGGCAGTATACAGCATAGGACCACTCCTCCTTAAAAAATACTTGACTTAAAGTTAACTTCAACTTGTAGAATAAGCTATTATAGGAACATTGTCAAGCGGTTTAAGAGAACTGTTGACAAATATGAGTTGTTAATATTTTCCTGGTTCTGCAATGGAATCATCAAATGTTGGTAAAATAAGCAGTAGAAGAAATTTAAATAGAAAGGTAAAGGAGAATAATAATGAATAAAAAGTGGACAGCATTGGTCCTGGCTGCAGGACTGGCGGCTGGTCTCATGGCAGGATGCGGGAACCAGGGCTCACCTGCTTCCAGACAGGCGAAATCCGGGCCGGTAACGGAAACCATGAAACCCTATCATGTACACCAGGTGGTGGCGAAAGATAATACCAGCGGAAGGACCATTATGTGGGAGATGCCTTCGGATAATGAAAATTCTCTGGAATACAGGAAAAAAGGGACTGATACGATATACAGTGTCTCTGCTTCAGGAAAGAAACTGGAGGGCAACCGAGGCATCAAGAACGGTACAGTGTATACAGCAGAATTAACCGGTCTGGATAAGGGAGAATCCTATGAATACAGAACAAGAGAAGAAAATCAGGTCAGCCCCTGGTTCACGTTAAATACGGAGAATGGCGGATCCTTCAAAGCGATTGTTACATCCGATTCCCAAAGTTCTGACTATTCTGACTGGAAAGCACTTATCCGGCAGGCGGCAGACAGGAATTCCGATGCTTCATTCCTGATTGCTCTTGGGGATCTGGTGGATAACGGGGAAGATGAATACCAGTGGCAGACCTGGTTCGACAGTGTGGATCCCATTCTTTCCCGTATTCCGGCAGCACCGGTACTGGGCAACCACGAGGCTTACTCACTGGACTGGAAAAACCATATGCCCGACCGGTATCTGACTCATTTTACCCTGCCGGATAACGGCGACAAAGATTTTAAAAATCATTATTATTCCTTTGACTGGGGAGATGTACATTTTACGGTGCTTGACACATCTAAAACAGAAGAAGAGGAATGGATGCCTGATTTGTATGAAAAGGAAAAAGTCTGGCTGGAAAAGGACCTGAAAGAAACCAAAAAGAAATGGAAGGTCGTTCTTATGCATAAAGATCCTCTCCAGTATGGTTTTGCCGAGTCAGGACGGCCGCCGAGGGAAGAAGGATTTTCTGAAGAAGGACGGTTCTTCATGCCTGTTTTTGACGAGTATGGAGTTGATCTGGTCCTTTCTGCTCACCTTCATACTTATCGAGATAGAGGCCATATTTATGATTTTAAACGGTCTGAAAAAGGTCCGGTATATGTTATTGACGGACTTTCCGGCAATGTACGCTACCCCGGGCTGTGGAAAAAGCATGAATTGGATGAATATGTGGCACCCCAGCCGGAAACAGACAATTACTCTGTTCTGGAGGTAGATGATGAAAAAATAGTACTTACCGGATACCTCCCGGATGGAACAAAACTTCATGAAACGGTAGTGAAAAAGTAAAGAGATCATAAGCCGCAGGGCCAAAAGAGCTGTACTCAGAAAATCCAGTTGTTTTTTTCAGGTATCAATCGTTAAAGGCCGCTGTCCGGAACAGTTTCCGAACAGCGGCCTTTATTTGTTATTTATCATGTACAATTTTCCAGTTGCGGAGAAGAACTTTTTTACCTCTCCAGGCAAAAGCGTAGTTTCTGTAGGTTTTGTCAAAAGCACGATTGGACAGTGATTCCAGCATTTCCTGGGTAAGATTGGAAATCCTGTTTTCTTTGATCTCCGGAAGAGGTGATACAGGAGCTTTTTGATTAAAAGGACAGCAGTTTTGACAGGCATCGCATCCAAAAATCAATGGGGTCTTTTTTATAATAGCTGACTCTTCCGGCGACAGGTCTTCTTTTTTCTGGGTCAGATAAGATTTGCAGTGCCAGGGATTGAAAGGTTCTTTGCCTATGATTTTTCCAGGACATGCTCTTTCACAGAGCCGGCAGCTGCCACAGGAAAGGGAAAGAGGAGTATCTGGAGGAAGAAATAGGGTGGTGAGAATGGCACCGATAGTGAAATAGGATCCGTATACCGGGTGAATGAGACAGTGGTTTCTTCCAAAAAATCCGAGACCGGCAGCATAGGCGAGCCAGCGGTCGACCATGGGTGAGGTATCGGTCAGAGCTGTGAATTTTTCTTCAGGAAATGATTTTTTTGTTACGTTGATGATACGATCCATGTATCGGTGATTGATCCGATGATAATCTTCCGGCCGGGCATAGAGAGCGATGTTTCCCTTTTCCTGCTTTTCAATTTTATAGGGAAAGAGAATAACAAAAAAGGAGCGGGCACCGGAGAGCACCCGCTGTGGAGACAGTCTCTCATTTCTGTCAGCAGGAGCAAAGGGGACGGCGCCAGCATTGGAGAGCCTTTGAGAAAGCTCCTGCGGGAAAATAGCACTGCATGTTCCGCAGGCTGTAAGACCCAGAGATCGGGCGGTCTTTATCAAAAAGGGTTTAGCATCCATGGTGGAATCCTGTAAAGAAATCAATAAGAGCGGTACCTTATGGAGGCACCGCTTCTTTTATTTAACCATTCGTTTTGCCAAAAGTTCACTGACCCGTTCCGTCGGCATATCGTCACTGTCATAAAGAAGCCCCTTGGGACTTTTGATAATAAGCCGATCCATCAGGTTTTGACTGATCAGGTCATTCGTAGCAGAGAGGAATGCCATGCAGGCTTTATCATGGTAATCCTTGGTAATCAGCCGTGAAAGGCCAGGTGCTTTCAAACGCTGCTGAAGAAAGAGCTGATGAATTGCCTTCCAGCTTTCTTTCTTGGGGCAGGCCCGGAGCAGGACGCAGATTTCATATCCCATATCCTTGAGGTAGGAAATGTATTCCAGAGTGTGGGCTACGTTATCCAGAGATCCTTCCTGGAGAATATGATATCTTCCTTCGGCTGCTTTTTTCATAGTTAGGTCGGACAGGTACTGTCCCTGGGCCATGGAAAAATATGCACAGTACTGACCATATTTTTTCATCAGCTTCCGGAAACGGGGATGAAATCCACGGAAATTATCACTCATGGACTGGATAATATTTCCTCCATATTCTTCAATGATCATGGAAGACATCCGTGTTTTGCCGGAGCCGGGCTGTCCGGCAATAATAAAGGCCATGGGATGTTTCTGATTTCCCATTTTATTTTCTTTGACTGAAGGCCATACGGTCTTTTCAAAGAGGGCATCCATTTCATCCGGTTGGAAAGCACTTTCCTTTTGAACCAGCTGACGGGTGAGCTTAGTATTTACCGGTCGGAAAATCTGGTCGGCCATGTAACGAGTTTCTATATTATAGGCTTCCTGGAGCATGCCAACCTGAGTTGACATGGGAAGACCGTGTCCTTTGCGGAGCTCGATGAGTGACATCTCGCGGATCGTAGTACGCCAAAGGCTGTAAAGACGGGATTCATCGGATCTTTCAATTTCCACTTCGTCTTTTACTGTCCAAAGCAGGTTGTGGATGGTCGTAAAAATTTCCGCATTCACTTCCAGTTGGATTCCCATAGGTGTAATTTCCGCTGATTCACTTAATTCGCTGATTGTCCGCTCGTCATAGGGCATAGCCTGACCAACTCCTTTTCTAAATACATATATATTCTTCTCAATCATAACAAAGACCGGAGAATTTGTCTATTTTTTTATACTTATGGTGTCATCGGGACGTTGCTGAAGTTTCTATTATGCAGCCGGAGAATCCATAAGGAATCTTCTTCTATTACAAAATGTACTTTGCTATAGGGAATTTTCCCTTCCGGCTATGAATCTATTTTCTCAAACTTTCCAGATCAACTGCATCAGGTGTTTTCAGCTTAGACGATGCATTCCAGGGATGGTCATATTTTACCAGACATTCAGTGACGGATTCGTAGGCTGCTTTAGCCAGGGATGAACCCAGTTCGGAGAAAGGCCCGGCATCAGTAAAAAGAGGAGCGGCAGGATCTGTAATAAAGGTAATGCCATCGGTACCTGTACCGGTGGCGGGAAGGCCGTTATTTACATCGGCTATGCCTAAATCCTGCAGGGCTGCCGTTTTTCCTTCCGTCAGGGTAATAAGGGCTCTGGCCATGATGCCATGAGGGAGACGACCCTGAAAGATGACCATCATATTAATAGTGCCCAAAGGGGAAAAATGACCGTCTTCTTCACGGTATAATGCGGGAGAAGAAGCGCGGCAGGCTGTCTTTTCCACGCCTCCGGTGGTCAGGATTTCTACCAGTATGGGACCGCTTTTTATGATTTTATGAGAATACAGATTCACAGTGGCGGCAGTAAGAAGGACGGCGCTTTCCTCAGGAACTGCACCGGAGGAAAGTGCACATTGTTTCAGGTAAGCTCTTACGGAACCGCCGGGGAAATCCTTTTCAGATTTGTAAAACTCTGTCAGCCTGCGGTTCAGGGCATAGCGGATATTCTTGAATCCTCCGCCATAAATGGCAGTAGAAAGAGACAGGTGGGGACGGTCAAAGGTAATGAGCAGGTTTTCCGGCGAAACGGAAAGCAGGGCGCCGGGAACAGAGAGGTTGATTCTTTTCATAAAAAACTCCTTATATAGTCGGCTTGTGAAAGGAGCCGGATGTTAATAATATTTATTTTATTATACAATGGTTTTCGGCAGGACAGGAAATCTCTTTTCCCTTTCCCTATAGGCAGCAGAAAGAGAGATTTTTCATGAATTTATGCTATCCAATATATCATTGAAGTGAAATAGAAAATATGATACCATGTAACTGAATTTATGTCAGTTTGCATAGGACAAGGAGATTTCATGGTTATTATTCCCTATATAGTTTTGGCTGCTGTGGCAGCACTTTTCTTTATTGTTTCCTACTTTGTTATCTGTGGCTTTCCAAAGGGGCTGAAGCACCGGGAAGAGAAAACAGACATGGCAGCACAGGGAACTTCCTCCGGAACCGAAAAAGAGAAACCGACAGCTTCCCGCAAAGAGGAAAAAGTGGATGATTCTACCCAGATTATTCCGGTCAAACGTCATCGACCATCACCGGTGCACTTTGATGAGGAAGAGGAGAAAACCAAGGTCTTTACCAGAAAAGATTTTGGAGAATCCAAGTCACAGGATGCTTTTTCTGCCACCAGCGGGAAAGGACCGTTTCCTCCGGAAGCAGAACCTCATGTATTTACAACTCCGCCTGATCTGAATTCTCTGGAAGAATATTTTGTACGTCATTTTCTGAACCGCTACGGTGCTGTTTCATCGACCGTGGAGCAGGACACAAGGCGTGTGACCCAGCATCTGGTGGAAGGTCTTCACATGAAAAACAGGGAAGCAGTGGATACGCTGACCCATATTATGGTACAGGAGGCCATGCAGAATGCCCAGCGTACCTATGTGATGATGCCTACACCTACAGTACTGGAAATGGTGACAGATGCATTTACCGATGTAGCTCGAGGGAGCCGTTCAGATACCAGAACAATTCTTGCCTATGATGCGCTGAAAGCTATGCCGCGCATGGAGGAAAGCGAATTTCATGCGCTGGCTCTTCTCCTGATTTTCCATTATTCCAGAAACACGGACAATGTGGATGCCCAGCATTTAAGAAATTATACGGAAAAATATATTACGCCATTCCTGTATAAACTGCCTGATGAATATACCGGTTACCAGCAGCTTGAATACCTGCACTGCGTATCTCTTGAAAATAAAGATATTCCCTTCGGACAGGTTCTTCATGATTCCTATCCTTTAATTTTTGCATTCCGGGGATGCATGAAGAGTGAACTTGCTTCCGTCTATGCTTCCTGGCCGGAAGGTACTCTTGTGCCAAGTCTTTATAATTCTTATGTCAAACCGGCTGCGGTTGATGAGTCTACTTTGTCAGGGCTTTTCGATGATATGGGACTGGATGATGAGGTGGCCAGAAGGAGTGTCCTTGCCCTGGTAGAGTCAAGACCTGTTCATTATGACAGAAAAGAAATGGGATATATCCTGGGAAAGGTATCGCCAAACCTCAAGAAACTGCAGGATATCTGGGATAACAGCATGATTCGCCGTTCTTCCCTTACGCTTATGGGGATGTATATTGCCAAGATCTGCATTCGTGAAACGATTGGAGAAGATTTTGATCTCAGTCACTGGATGTAATTATTCTTTTGACAGGTTCCGCCTTGTTTCTGGGATCCTGATGCTGTACTGATATTTTTCCCGGACCGGAAAGATAGAAAACTTTATGCTTGATTCAATGTTGAAGGACCCTTATGCCGGTATTGGCTTTGAACCAGCAGTATTCAAAATCTGCCGCGCTGCGGCGGATTTTCTTTTTAAGAAAGGTGGGGTAAAATGGGAATCTTTGATATTATAGGGCCTATCATGGTAGGACCTTCCAGTTCTCACACCGCCGGTGCAGCCCGGATTGGACAGACAGCCCGGGCTATTCTGGGAGAACCGGTGAAAGAAGCGGGCATTACCCTGTACGGTTCCTTTGCCAAGACCGGCAAAGGCCATGGGACGGACCGTGCTCTGGCAGCCGGTCTTATGGGATATTCTCCTGACAGCGGCACGATTCGGGATGCACTTCACATTGCCAGGGAAAAAGGGGTGGACATTTCATTCTTTCTCTCTGAAGAAGATATGGGACATCCCAATGTGGCGAAGATTGATGCCCATGGTATCCATGGTGCCCATGTGGTAGTAATCGGACGTTCTCTGGGCGGCGGAAGGATTATGATTACCAATATTGACGGCTATGATGTAGAAATCACCGGTGAGGAATATACCCTCCTTACCCGGCACCATGATAAACCGGGTGTAGTAGCTAAAGTCTGTGAAGAGCTGGCTAAGGAAAAAATTAATATTTCTACCATGCGTCTTTTCCGTAAGGGAAAAGGCAGTGAAGCGGTAATGATTATTCATACGGACCAGCCTGTTCCTCCTTCTGTAGCAGAAAAAGTTAAAAATTCCAACGAAAATATTACCTATGTGATGGCTTTGGGCATTATTTGAGGAGGGCTTTATGGAATATCATTCGATGAAAGAACTGTTTGCCGTGGCAGACGTGGAAAAATGCTCTCCCGGTATTATTGCCTGCCGGGTAGAAGCAGAAGAAAGCGGAAAAAGCTATGAGGAAATATGGGCCCGCATGAAATATACCATTCCTGTTTTTCGGGAATCCATTCAGAAAGGTCTGTCAGATACAAGTAAGTCTGCCAGCGGACTGGTAGGCGGAGATGCGAACCGCCTTTTCTGCGGACATATGCGCTTTCTTTCGCCTGTATGCCAGCGGGCGGCATCCTACGCTATTGCCACTGCGGAAGCCAATGCCAAAATGTACCGCATTGTGGCCTGCCCTACGGCCGGATCCTGTGGAATTCTTCCTGCCGTTTTGTCAGCTGTGGCGGAGGAAACCAATGCATCCATGTATGATATGACCTGCGCTCTTTTTACTGCCGGTGCTATTGGCCGGGTTATTGCTGAAAAGGCGTCCATTGCCGGCGCAGTAGGCGGCTGTCAGGCGGAATGCGGTGCAGCCTGCGGCATGGCCGCTGCTGCTGCTGTGGATCTTCTTAAAGGTTCTACAAAGCAGATGGGCAATGCTTTTGCCCTGGCACTGAAAAACATTCTGGGGCTTGTATGTGACCCGGTGGGAGGCCTTG
Organism: Dialister sp.; assembly: GCF_051885895.1. GTDB lineage: Bacteria > Bacillota > Negativicutes > Veillonellales > Dialisteraceae > Dialister. The sequence goes on from NZ_JBJEXP010000002.1 coordinate 64,949, forward strand.
TGGAAGTTCCCTGCGTAAAACGGAATGCTTTTCATGCAATCCATGCCCTGCTGGCTGTAGAAATGGCTATGAATGGTATTGAAAGTGTTATACCTCCGGATGAAGTCATTGAAGCAATGGGGGATGTAGGGAAACGTCTCCCTGTAGAGTTGAAGGAAACAAGCCGGGCAGGACTGGCAATGACAAAGACGGGCAGACGGATTCATGATGAAATCATGAGAAGGTCCGCTGACTTGCATTAATCGTTGATTTTCATGGCAGAAGCCGGTAAAAGGGCCGGCTTCTTAAAGAACAGGAGTATATATGCAGCAGGATGGCGTACGCTTTTTAGAAAAAGAAATCAGGCATATTAAAGTGGCAGTCATTGGAGATCTGATGACAGACCGCTATATTACAGGGAAAGTTAATCGTATTTCGCCGGAAGCGCCGGTGCCGGTAAATCTGGTGGAATCACAGCGGGATGTACCGGGCGGGGCGGCTAATACAGCAGCAAACCTGTCTGCCCTGGGATGTCAGGTTTTCGCCGGAGGCATGAAAGGCAATGATGGAGACGGGGCGGTGCTTTCCTCTCTCATGCAGCAGGCGGGGATTGATATGTCCGGTGTGATTACCGCTCCTCATTATCACACTACCGCTAAAATAAGGATCTTAGGTGCCAGACAGCAGATGATGCGCCTTGATTATGAAGAAAAGAAGAATCCTTCAGATAAGGACTGCCATTTCATTCTTCAGTGGCTGGAAAATCTTCTTCACCAGGACTTGGGATGCATTGTGCTTTCCGACTATGGCAAAGGCATGATTACCCATGAGCTTTCTCTTTCTGTCATTGCTCTGGCTGCCCGGTATCATGTACCTGTTCTGGTAGATCCCAAAGGATCTGACTGGACTAAGTATGAAGGAGCTTTTGGCATTACGCCCAACTTGAAAGAACTGTCAGACTGTCTGGGAAAAGATATCCCCAATGAGGATGAGGCGGTAGAGAGGGCCGGCAGAGAGGTGAGAGAGAAATACCATCTTACTCATCTTTTTGTGACGAGATCAGAAAAGGGAATTACCTGTATCAGCAAGGATGGCGCTCTGCACCGTGCTTCGGCAGCACAGGATGTTTTTGATGTGTCCGGCGCCGGTGATACTGTCATGGCGGTGACGGCTGCTGCTACTGCAGCGCATCTTCCCATGGACACGATCTTGGAACTGGCCAATAAGGCAGCAGGAATTGCTGTTTCTAAAGTGGGAACTTACCAGGTAAAACGGGAAGAACTTTTAAAAGCCTGGAGCAGTGGGGAAGAGCTCCGCCTTTCCTATCATCCTCTGTCCTGGGAAGAAGCCAAAGCAAAGGTGAGCCTCTGGCAGAAAAGGGGAGAAACTGTCGTTTTCACTAACGGCTGCTTTGATATTCTCCACAGAGGACATATTACTTATCTTCAGCAGGCAGCCTCTCTGGGAGATCATCTGATTGTAGGGCTTAACAGCGATGATTCCGTAAGAAAACTGAAGGGGCCGGAACGGCCGGTGAACAGTGAGGAAGACCGCAGTTTTATGCTGGCATCTCTTCGCAGTGTAGATGACGTAGTCATCTTCCATGAAGATACACCGGAAAAACTATTGGCCTGCCTGAAACCGGATATCCTTGTGAAAGGCGGGGATTACAAAGTGGAAGAAGTGGCAGGAAGACAGTACGCAGGTGAAGTCAAAATCCTGCCTTTTGTAGAAGGTTATTCTACTACCGCTCTGATTCATAAAATTCGCAGGGAATGATGACGAATATGAATGATAAATATTGGCACGTAGATTTGAAGAATAAGACTATTGTCCTTATATACATGCTTTACTTTGGAGATATGGTTTCCATTTCTCCCTTTCTGGAAGTACTCCGCCGGGCAGCGGAAGGATCTAAAATCATACTGGTTATGGATTCCCGTTTTCAGGAGTCGGTAAAGTATAATCCCCATATTGATGAGGTCATTCCGTTTGACCGTCATGGCAGGGAAAAAGGAATGGCAGCGACCTGGAAGCTGGGGAAAAAAATCGGCGCCCTCCATCCGGATATCCTGCTCACTCTTCATGGGACGGCGAGAACTACGCTGATGGCTTTGGCCATGCATCCAAAGCATTGGGGCGGGGAAGAAGGAACCAGGATAGACTCTTTCTTAATGGACTGGCCTATGACCATAGAAACCTATAACTCTCACGCCGTAGATAAATATCTGAAAGTTCTGGAAAGACTGGGAGTAAAAGATCTCCATCACAGCGGGATGCGTACGTTTACTTCGCCTTTGTGGGATCAAAAGGCAGAAGAGTTTTACGCTTCCAAAGGAATTGGCAGGGATGACAGGCTGGTAGGCATTTCTGTTGGAAGTTCCACTGCAGAAAAGAACTGGCCTGCTGAAAAGTATGGACAGACTGCTGACTATTTTGCAGATAAGGGGATGATCCCTGTCTTTTTCGGGGTTCCTTCGGAGCTGGCACTCATTCGAAAAGCCACAGCCGTTATGAAATCGAAACGGTATATCATTGCGGCAGGAGAATTATCCATGGGAGAATTCATGGCTGCTGCAGGGCGATGCTCTCTGGCCTTTACCAATGACAGCGGGCCTATGTATGTTTTTGACAGCCGTGGTGTTCCTACTATTGCCATGTTTGGACCCAGTAATGCCAAATTTCATCATCCTCTGGGCCCCTGCTCTGAAGCAATTTCTTCCTGGGATATGCCTATGGGACCGGAGCATGTGAACAAAACTATTGCTTCCGGTAAATATACACCTGTTTCAGAAATTTCCGTAGAAGAAGTTATCCATGCCGGTGAAAAGGCCTTGAGAAAAGCAGAAAATTTGAAGATGAGAAGAAAATAGGCTAGGATTGTTTTTTCAGGAAAATGCTTTCCTTTAAATGGAAGGCATTTTTTATTTTTCTATGATATATGATATAATTTATATATAAATATTTTTCTATACGTTGCATATGAGGAGATTTTATGCATCTTCTTTCTTTATTCCCCGCACTTCAGGTTAAGAATTATCGTATATTCTGGCTGACACAATGGATTGCGCTTATCGGTTTCTGGCTGCAGCTCACGGCACAGCAGTGGCTTGTGTATACCATGACTGATTCTGCTTTTCTTTTGGGACTCCTTGCTGCATGCCAGTTTGCGCCCAGCCTTTTCTTCACTCTTTTTACAGGACTCTGGATTGATAAACATAATAAAAGAAAAATTCTGATAGGGACACAGATTTTTTATCTGCTGCAGGCATCCCTTCTTGGGCTTCTTCTTTGGTCGGGTCATGAAACTTACGCCTGGATTCTATTTTTTGCGTTCTTTATAGGGACCATCGATTCTTTTGATATGCCTGCCCGCATGGCATTCATGCCGGAACTGGTAGGAAATAAGGCTCTTCACAGTGCCATAAGCCTGAATTCTGCCAATTTTAATATTACCCGTATGGCAGGGCCTCTCCTAGCAGCCTTTCTTCTGAAATTTGTTTCTTACAGCACGATTTTTTTTATGAATGCACTTTCGCTGGTGCCTATTATCATTGCCTACATTCGGATGGACGTGAATTCTGTTATAGAGAAAACGACAGAACGTCATCCTTTACAGGAAATACGAGAAGGACTGATGCAGGCAAAAAACAATCCTTTGATTTACAAGAATCTTATAGGTGCAGGGATTGTGAGCGGGCTGATTTTGAACATGGGTACCTACGGTCCTCTGTTTGCTGACAGGGTCCTCCATGCAGGCATAGATGGTTTCGGTTCCATTCTTTTTGCTGCCGGAGCCGGATCCATGATCAGCGGACTGCTGTCCGGAGCGGCCCAAAACCACCTGTCCAATCGTAAAATCTTCTGGTCAGCTATTCTCTGTGGTGTTCTTCTCATGGCGGTCAGTTATGTTCATTATCTGTTTTTGGCACTCAGCCTTTTCGGCCTTCTTGGATTTTTTGTTATTGCATTTATCGTAAACTGCAATACGGTAATCCAGATGGCTTCGCCTAAAGAATTCCTGGGCCGTATTATGGGCCTTTATACATTTGTATTTTTGGGGAGCGCTCCTTTTGGTTCTTTACTGGTGAGTTTGATTATTGAAACCGTAGGAACATCGATGGGGCTTCTTCTGGTCGGTGCCCTGGAAATCGCTTTGATGGTACTTTTTGCCCGCCCGTCCGAAAGCTGATGATCTTCTTTTCTTTGAGGAGGTTATAAAATTCTTCTTATTCGGCTTTCTTGCCTTTTAATAAGATTTCCGCTATACTAAATACATAAAATTTTAGAAAAGCAAAGGCGCTGAGATGACTCAGTGCCTTTTTGCTTTCGGCGAAGGTGCTGTTCCTGGAACAGTGCCTTTTTGCTTCAAAATTGTTTTTTATTTATATATATAGGCAGGACAGATATTCCTGCCAAAGCAGGAGGTGTTGATGATGCGAAAGCCAAAGATCGGAGTTATGCCTTTGTGGGATGAGGAAAAGGAAAGCATATGGATGCTGCCCGGGTACATGGATTCCATTAAAGAAGCGGGAGGCATTCCCATTATTCTTCCCCTTCACCTGATGGAAGAGGAATTTGGAGAAATTGCAGGAGACTTTGATGGTTTCCTTTTTACCGGCGGACAGGATATTTCCCCGGCTCTCTATGGAGAGGAAAAGAGACCGCTCTGCGGGCCGGTATGCAGTGCCAGAGATGAACTGGAAACCATGGTTTTCCATTATTGCTGGAATCATGATGTACCGGCACTTGGCATATGCCGGGGATTGGAACTGATCAATGCTCTTCTGGGAGGTACATTGTATCAGGATATTGCATCGGAATGTCCCTCTCTTCATGCGCCGAACCATGTCATGGATTTTGCCTATGACTGGGTTGCCCACTTTAACAGTATTCTTACCGGAAGTCCTCTGTATGAACGGCTGGGCGTTTCCTTCCTGGGAGTCAATTCGCTTCATCATCAGGCTGTAAAAAAACTGGCAAAGCCGCTGAAGCCCATGGCTGTATCAGAAGACGGGCTTGTGGAAGCAGCATATGCACCTTCCAAAAAGTTCCTGTGGGCTGTACAGTGGCATCCTGAATATTCCTATACCTATGATGGGTTAGATATGGCTATTTTTGAAGCTTTCACAGAAGCGGCAGGCCGTTTGTCTTCCCATGGCGTATCGCCTGTTTCCCCAACAGATTTTACAAGCCATGATACCTTCCGGCTGGGATAAATAAGAATCATAAAAAGAGGCAGGATCAACAAGATCCTGCCTCTTTTTATGATTCTTCAGGTGGAAAAAATCCCACAGGAAAGTCGGCTGCTGCATGCTTCTTTTATCTTGCATTTCATAACATTTTTCATTACAATGAGTAATACCTGCCGATTTGGCAGATTTCCCGCTTTTAGATAGAAGTTCAAATATGGAGTATAGGTATATATGAGTTCTTCATCTTCACCTGCATGGAAAGCGCTGCATGAGGCATTTCC
>NZ_JBJEXP010000003.1:0-18998 GCF_051885895.1 Dialister sp.
AGTGCATAAAATTTCTTATGAAAGTAAACTCTATGAATTAATCAGTGCTTCCTTAACAACCTGATCAAAAAAATCCTCTCTCCTTTTCAGGAGGGAGGATTTTTATTGTCTCAAGTCCGATTATTCCTTCTTGGCTGCCTGTGCTGCAGCTGCTTCTTTCGCTCTTTCTTCGGCTTCCATCTTTTTAAAAGCTTCGGTCATCTTGATTTTACGGATGACTTCCTGTCCGGCAGGGCTCTTCAGGTAAATCAGGGTTGTCTTCGGCACCATGCGGTATACCGTTTCCCAATCGTCTTCTGCCAGTGCTTTACGGACGGAAGATGCAGATACGATCTGATTGCCCTTCTGCTCCCGCGGAATTTCCTTCAGTTCAATGCCGTTCTGGGCAAAGACTTCCCGCATGGCATTGTTGTAGGCAAGAGTGGTTTTGTCTGTCGGTTCTTCGCCTACGAAGCGGACCGTAATATTGAGAGCTGGTGCAATGCGGGTGGCAAAGACGGTGGCGTCCAGTTTAGTCTGAGCAGCCAGTTCATCAGTCCCCTTAATGAAATAGGTGGGGAATGTAGCATTGGAAATAATGAAATCGCCGCCGCTGATAACTTCCACGCCCTTCATATCCCGGACACCCTGTTTAATCAGAGAGAAACGATCGGAGAAGGGGAATATGGACCGGTCTTCCTGTACGGCGAAAATAATCACTTCATCGCAGTTATTGTGGGCATATTCGACCAGGCTACGATGTCCCAGAGTAAAAGGGTTGCAGTTCATCACGATGGCGCCCCGGTTCTTTCCTTCGCCGGTACCAAGAATCGCCCGTACCCGTCCCAGATAATCCTCCAGGGTGTCCGTGCCTTTTTCCAGGAGAGCTGCATAAGGTTCTGCCACGGCAACGCACTTGAAGCCCATATGCTCAAAAATCGGTACATTCTTAGGTTTCGTGAAAATCTGGTTTCCTGTCACCCCGCGGCGATAGGATTCCCCCTGCAGATTACGGATAATACGGCGGGTCAGGCCTTTCTTCTGATATTTGGCGCTGATGGCAATATCCCGCATTACCCGTCCGCCCAGGGAACCGGTGCCGATGAGCTGTCCGTCATCATAAAGCCCCATGGTATAATCAATATTTCCGGTAAAGGTTAAATCAAAACCTTTTAAAAATTCTATGACCTTCGCTTTTTCCGAGGGATCGGTTAAAAAGATTTCATGTTCAGTAATCATGGTCCGGACTCCTTTAGAAATAAAGTTAAATGGTATATTTATTACCTGTCAAGTAAATACTTCTACCCTTTCAGGCATATCCATTATAGCACATGATTCCAAAGCCCCTCAATATGTAAATGATATATATTCATCATTAGATGATATATATGAATAATATTTAATCTTCACTTCTGAAGCCATCCCGCTGCTCCAGCCGCCCACAAAAAAAGAAAAGCCCCCGGGACGGCTGTCCCGAGGGCTTGTGACAAAGACTGTTATTTCTTTTCTTCTGCTGCTTCCATTTCTTTTTCTTCGATAAAACGGATTGCATCTCCCAGAATATAGAGAGAACCGCAGATGAGGACAATATCCCCTTCTCCTGCTTCTTTCGTAGCATCTTCCAGGGCAGCCTTCACACTGCTTTCCGCCTTGAAATCCGCCTTGATTTTCTGGGCTTCGATCATCTTTCCGATTTCTTCCGGCTTTCTGGTTCTGGGTGTCGGCGCTTCGCAGGCAAAGACCTTATCCCCTTTGCGGATCAGAAGCTGGATGACCGTTTCTGTATCCTTGTCTGCCAGAGAAGTAAAGACGAAAAGACGCCGTTTATCAGGATACTGCTCCTGCAGCGCTTCCATAAGAGCTTCGGCACCGGCAGGATTATGGGCGCCGTCCATGACATAGGTAACACCTTTCACATCATGAATTTCAAAGCGTCCCTGCCACCTTGTTCTGGCCAGACCTTCACGAAGGTCATTTTCATTGACCCGGTTGTCCTGCTTCATAATGATGGAAAGAGCCATGGTGGCCACAGCCGCATTGACTGCCTGATGAGCACCGACGAAAGGAACAAAGAGAAGGCTTTTTTCCAGTTCCTTGGGCATATCTTTCCGTTTTACCGTTACCACCTGGCCATGTCTCCAGCGGCTTCGGGAGTCTACTTCGAAGTCCCGGCCGTAGAAATACAGGCGGGCTTTCTTTTCATGGGCTTCCTTTTTCAGCTGTTTCAGCGCTACATGCTGGGCTGCTGTTACAACGGGAATGCCTTCCTTAATGATTCCTGCTTTCTGGTGAGCGATTTCCTGCAGCGTATTTCCCAGGTACTTCATATGGTCCATGGCCACGTTGGTAATGACAGAAACCACCGGCAGAATCACATTGGTGGAATCATAGAGACCGCCCATGCCTACTTCCATAACGGCATAGTCCACTTTCTGTTCTTTGAAATACCAGAAAGCCATGGCAGTCAGCAGTTCAAATTCCGTGGGCGCTTCCACACCTTCCGCCGTCACGGCTTCAGCAGCCTCACGCACCACAGTGGCCGCTCTGGCAAAGTCTTCTCTGGAAATATCATGGCCGCAGACGTAAATCCGTTCCGTATAGTCCACAAGATGAGGGGAAACGTACCGTCCTATGCGGAGCTGAGCATTTTCCAGAACGCTGGTGATCATGGCCACCACGCTTCCCTTTCCGTTGGTGCCGGTGACATGAATCACCTTGTAGGCGGTTTCCGGGTTGCCCAGCTTTTTCAGCATGGCTTCGATCCGTTCCAGTCCCGGCTTAATTCCAAAGGAAGCTGCCTGTTCCAGATAAGCCACTGATTCTTCGTAATTCATATGTTCTCCTTTACAAAAGAAGTACTCCCTCATGAAAGGGAGTCTTCCTGATAATTCGATTGTACGCGGTTTCACCGCTATGGGGCTCTTAGAGCTGTTCCAGGAACTTCAGACGTTCGTCCAGAGATTTCATCTTCTCTTCGAACTGTGCCAGTTTTTCCTTTTCCTTCTGCACCACTGCTTCCGGTGCTTTAGCCAGGAAGCCCTTGTTGGAAAGCTTGCCGGAGGTACGGGCGATATCCTTCTCAAGAGCCGCCTTGTTCTTGGCAATCTTTTCTTTTTCTTTGGCTGTATCAATAAGGCCTTTCAGTTCAAGGTATACTTCCAGACCGGTGACTACGGAAGTAAGAGCATTTTCCGGCTTCGGCGCATCCGCAGGAATCAGTTTGATTTCTTCCACGTGGCCCAGTTTTTCGTAGTATTCTTTATGGTTTTCAATGCAGGCTTTCAGGTCTTCCCTGAGAACAGCCATCTGGATATGGCACATCTTATTCGGTGCTACATTGGCTTCTGCCCTCATATTACGGACAGCCTTGATAGAGTCCATAATCCGTTCAAACTGTTCTGCTTCTTCCGGGAAACGAAGAGCTTCATCAGCCTTCGGCCAGGGAGCTCTTGCCAGAATTTTGCCTTCATGAGGCAGGTGCTGCCAGAGATGTTCTGTGATGAAAGGCATAAACGGATGGAGCAGAGCCAGCATGCGGGTCAGGGTGTATACCAGGACATACTGGGTAACCTTGCGGTCTGTATTGTGTTCGCCGTAGAGACGGGTCTTGGCGGTTTCGATGTACCAGTCGCAGAAATAGTTCCATGCAAAGTTGTAAATGGAATCTGCTGCTTCGCCCAGTTCGTACTTGTCAAGGTTTGCGCTGACATAGTCTTCCGTAGCTGCCAGACGGTCAAGGATCCACTTGTCGGCCAGGGTGAACTGATCCTTGGACGGTACGAAATCCTTATCATAGTCATCCAGGTTCATCAGCGTGAACTTGGTGGCATTCCAGATCTTGTTGGCAAAGTTTCTGTTGCCCTCTACCTTTTCATAGTAGAAACGCATATCATTGCCGGGGGTATTGCCGGTAACCAGGGTAAAGCGGAGGGCATCGGCGCCGTATTTATCAATGACTTCCAGCGGATCAATGCCGTTTCCGAGGGATTTGCTCATCTTGCGGCCCTGGGAATCGCGGACAAGTCCGTGGATGAAGACGTACCTGAAAGGAATTTCATGCATGAATTCCATGGACATGAACATCATGCGGGCTACCCAGAAGAAAATAATGTCGTAGCCGGTAACCATGGTGGATGTGGGGTACCACTGCTTCAGCACCGGAGTCTGTTCCGGCCAGCCCATAGTGGAGAATGGCCACAGAGCCGAGGAGAACCAGGTATCCAGTACATCCGGATCCTGATGGATATGTTTGCTGCCGCACTTCGGGCATTCGGTCAGATCGGTGCGGGATGCGCTTACAGCGCCGCAGTCATCGCAGTACCATACCGGAATGCGGTGGCCCCACCAGAGCTGGCGGGAAATGCACCAGTCATGGATGTTTTCCAGCCACTGGATATAGGTCTTGGCAAACCGTTCCGGAACAAATTTTGTTTTACCGGAAGTAACAGCTTCCATAGCCGGACCTGCCAGGGGTTTCATCTTTACGAACCACTGCTTGGTGGTCATAGGTTCTACGACTGTCTTGCAGCGGGAGCAGTGGCCTACAGCATGCTTCGTTTCTTCAATCTTCACAAGAAGGCCTGCATTCTTGAAGTCTTCAATAATCGCTTTTCTGGCTTCATAGCGGTCCATGCCGTTGTACTTGCCTGCCTTTTCATTCATGGTGCCGTCTTTGTTCATGATGACAATGGTGGGCAGGTTATGGCGCTGACCTACTTCAAAGTCGTTGGGGTCATGGGCCGGCGTAATCTTCACGCAGCCGGTACCATAGGCCATATCTACATAATCATCGGCAATGATGGGGATTTCCCTGTCTGTGGTGGGAAGCTTTACCATCTTGCCTACCAGGTGGGCATACCGTTCATCCTTGGGGTTGACAGCTACGGCTGTATCGCCGGGGATGGTTTCCGGACGGGTGGTGGCAATCTGGATGTAGCCATCTTCTCCTACGATAGGATAGTTGAAATACCAGAGATGTCCTACTTCATCCTCATGTTCAACCTCGATATCAGACAGAGCGGTCTGGCAGCGGGGGCACCAGTTGGTAATGCGGAATCCCTGATAAATCAGTCCTTTTTCATAGAGGGAAACGAAAACTTCGCGGACTGCCCGGGCGCATATATCATCCATGGTAAACCGTTCTCTCTTCCAGTCGCAGGAAGAGCCGAGGCGGCGGATCTGGAGGCCGATACGGTTGCCGTATTTTTCCTTCCACTGCCATACCCTTTCCAGGAACTTTTCACGGCCCAGATCGTACTTGTTCAGGCCTTCTTCAGCAATCTGCTTTTCTACCTTGACCTGGGTAGCAATGCCGGCATGATCCTTACCGGGAAGCCAGAGCACATTGTAGCCCTGCATTCTCTTGTAGCGGATAAGGATATCCTGCAGTGTATTGTCAAGGGCATGTCCCATGTGAAGCTGTCCCGTTACATTCGGCGGCGGCAGCACAATGCTGTACGGTTTCTTTGAGGGATCCGGTTCATCGTGAAAGACGTCATTATCTTCCCAGAATTTATACCATTTCTGTTCAATCGCACCTGGATCGTATTTTCCAAGGTCTTCAAAATCTGCCATATTTTTCACTCCTAAAAATAAAAAATCCCCTTCATCCCATAGGACGAAAGAGTGCTTCCGCGGTACCACCTAAATAATCATCAATGATCGCTCATTTGCGTATAACGTGCGCCACGGGTTCATAACCAGCTCCGGGGTGACCTGCTGCTTCATCCTTACCGCCTTCCCACCATCGGCAGCTCTCTTGCAATTCATCCACAGCTTCTTCCCATCTTTGCTTTTCATATATGGATTTATAATAGCAGGATTCAAAATGAAATGCAAGGCCTGAAGCAGGAATGGTTTTTGAAGAAGAGGCACCGGTATAAAGGGATTTCCTTTTTCCTTCCTGCCGGCGCAGGAATATAAAAATATTACAGTGTCTCCGCAGCAGGGAGAACGATCTCACCGCTGCCCGCTTTTCCTTTCTTTTTTCTCTCCGACCCCGTCCCGTCTGTTTGATTTTATATAGCAGTCAATGGAAATGAATTGCAAAAACATACGATTTTATCGGCCTTTTGAAGTTATATAGCTAGCTATGCATATTGGCAAATAACAAATTTTTGTATTATAATATAGCCGATAAAAGAGAAATTTGCATAAACTTGATAAATCGTATACAATAAACAGGCTGTCCACCGGACTGCCTTTCGAACGTTAAGGAAGCGCCGATTCCCATGCTGAATCAGATTTCCAGGGCATTGTATTTCATGCCTGGTCACAAGTTTCCTTGCGTCGCCTGTTATCCGCGCTTTTCCTCAGCCGACTGGAGCTGTTACATGTTCGACAGAAGCTGAACCGGCGCTTCCTTCATTTCTGAAAAATACCTGTCTGGCGCGCCGTTCCGCCAAAACAGCAGTCACGCCTCTACCGGCCTTTGGACGGCTAAAAGGATACACTATGATTGACAAATGTAAAAAGCTCATCGGACTTTTGATCCTGATCGCTGCTGCCGTCATATCCGTCTATCTGATCCGTATGTATTATCCGGAATTTTACTACCATACGATCCATCTCACCATGGCCGGTGATGTGGACGGTCTGGCGGACTACATTTCCTCCTTCGGATATGGGGCTTTTCTGGTCAGCATAGGGCTTCTCATATTCTGTAATGTTTTCGGAATTCCAACTATTCCTTTTCTTACAGTCAATGGAGCCCTTTTTGGACTGCTTCCGGGTATCTTTATTTCCTGGGTAGGAGAGGTCATCGGCATTGAAATCAGTTTCCACATCGGACGTATCTTCTTCCGAAAAGAAGCCCGGCATCTCATTGAAAAGAAGCACATGCTCACCAAGCTGGACAAGTACAGCTGCGTGAAAAATATGGCTTTAGCCAGGGCGATCCCCTATTCCCCCAATATTCTTTTCACTGCCATTGCCGTACTGAGCCGGCTCACCAGCCGGGAGCATCTGAAGGCTACCCTGATCGGCAAGATTCCTTCCGTCGTGGTTGAAGTATGGCTGGGTCATGACCTGATTTACTTTTCCGAACACGGCACCCGTTTCATTGTGCTCCTGTTCCTTCTCCTGGCCGGCTATATCATTCATAAGATGTATAAAAAGCGTCGCTGCTTCAAAAATAAATGCCTGTAAAACTGTAATAAAAAAACGCCATGCTTCTGCATGGCGTTTTTTTATTACAGGCATGAATCGAAGATTTCATTACCTGTGTTTTTATTTCCGGAAATCCACTTCTTTGAACTCCAGCAGAATGTCTGCCATGTCCTTGATAATGGATTCGTATAATTCCTTTCCTGATTCAGTGAGGGTAATATATACCGCCCTCTTGTCTTCCAGACAGATGCTCCTGCTGATCACCGGTTTGTCATATTCCTCCAGCCGTTTGACAAGACGGGAAAGCGCGCTCTGGCTCATCTGCACGCAGCGGCAGGCATCCTGTATGCGCATGGTATGCTCCGGTTCTTCACACAAATAATAGAGAAGATAGAAATCATTCAGGCACAGCCCTGTCCGGTCATGGATTCTGCCTTCGATTTTCTGTTCAAGCCTTCTGTACTGACTGGTAAATCTCATCCAGCTGTGGATGATTTTACATTCTGCCGTATCCTGCATCACATTCACTCCCTCTTGCGGAAAGCGCCGGTCCCTTAAAAAACTATATCAAGAAAGGAAAGCCTGCACTTTCCTGCCGGTTATACGCACAGGCATATCCTATGCTTTTCCCTTCATTCTGTCAACCGGCCTTCCCTCCGCCGGTTATAAACAGCTGGAAGCCCAGTCCTTCAGTTCCGCATCTGTCATTCTCGGTGTCAACCGTTTACCCTCTTTGACAACTGCATCCTTCACCAGTTCCCTCATGTACTGTGCTGTCTTCCCCAGCGGGCTGGCACCGGAAGTAGCAAAGGGAATGATTTCCTTTCCATGGAAATCTTCCGATTCCAGGAACGTATCAATAATCTTAGGCTCCCTGTACCACCAGATAGGAAAACCGATAAATACTTTCTTATAGGAAGAAATATCTTTGATTCCGCCGGAAATAGCCGGTCTTGCTTCCGGATCCTTTGTTTCAATGGAGCTGCGGCTGTGTGCATCATGCCAGTTTAAATCCGCTCCGGTATAGGGAACCTCCGGTACAATCCGGTAAAGATCCGCCCCAAGGAGGGCTCCTAATTTTTCTGCCACGCGGGCAGTCGTTCCTGTTGCTGAAAAATATGCCACCAGTATATCACTCATCATCTTTCATCCTTTCTAATTCTAAATATAGTCCTGTCGGATACAATCTTAAAAATCAAGCAGCGCATTCCCGGGGAAGCGGTGACGCAATGGCTGTCGAACGAATCTGTACCTCTCCGGGGGAAAAAATGCATGCTTCTGACGCCCAGGCATTCCTTATGCTCTATGGCAGCGGGATCAGCCTGACTCTTCTTCCATCATGCTGCATTTGCATGCACATGCATATATTATGTCAGCAATTATGTCCTTCCACCCCTTCCATCCACCTCGTTGACTAATTTGTATGCACATGCATATAATATAACCGGATAGACTTTCTGTCAAGAAAATGGCGATAACTTTTTAAATTTCTCCTCTCTGCACCGGTATCCCTGCGTACATTCTCCGGAAACAATGCCTCCGAAAAGGCCGGCATGAGAAGATGGAATTCCTATTTTCAGCTGTTAAAGGAATTGCATGATGGCTGCTGTTCCACTTTGTGAAATCTAATTTCATGAATGCATTCCTGTTTTTCCGGGAGCACCTCTCCCATCAAAATGGTTTCCCTACTTTGTTTAGTTATTGTATAATAGACTTATAAAGATACTGGAAACACATTCTTTAAAGTTATAATAGCAATTCCTCTGAATGATTTTTTCTCAAAAGGAGGACAGGATGAAAGGTTACATTCAAGTATATACCGGCGACGGCAAAGGGAAAACCACCGCTGCCATTGGATTGGCCATCCGTGCCATTGGTGCAGGGAAAAAGGTATGCATTATTCAGTTTATGAAGTCTCTGGCCTATTCGGAGCAGAAAGTACTCCAGAGTCTCAAGGGAATCACCCTGATTACTCTGGGAAAGCCCTACTTCATCGCCAAGGAAGGCATGCTTACCGATGAGGAAATCAAGGCCTGGGGTGACAAGCTGGTAGTCTATCCGGCCGGCCATCCACCCAAGGAATACAGGGACATGGTCCGGAAAGGCATTGATGAAGCCATTCATGCCGTATCCGGCGCCTATGATGTAGTCATACTGGATGAATACAATATGGCCTGCTGGTACGACCTGGCTACCGAGGAGGATACAAAGGAAATCCTCGCCGCCCGCCGTCCGGAAGTGGAACTGGTATTCACCGGACGCAATGCGCCGTCCTATATCCTGGACGCTGCTGATTTGATTACTGAAATGAAAAAAATCCGTCATTACTATGACAAAGGTGTCATGGGAAGGGTAGGAATCGAAGACTGATTTCCCCTGCGGAGAAAGAAAGGATTACATAGAATGGAAAAAATTACAGGTAAAAGCATTTCCGGCATGGTTACTATCGGACCGCTCCGGGTATATCGTCACAAAGAATTCAACGTGGAGGAATCAAAAGTAGACCGTCCGGAGACGGAAGTGGCCCGGTTTGATTCTGCCCGGAATACGGCCTCTGCCAAAATGAACCAGTTTTACCAGGAAGCCGTTTCCCATGTGGGACTGGATAATGCTTCCATTTTCAAAGTATACCAGCAGATGCTGACGGAATCGGAATTTATTGATTCTGTACGCTCCATGATCCGCAGCCAGGGTATCAATGCAGAATATGCCATTTCCCAGGCAGAAAAGAACTTCACCCAGATTTACAGCTCCGGCGCTGATGTGTACATGCAGGCCCACATAGCTGATGTACAGGAAATCGCCCGCATCCTTCTGCGCACCCTGCGTCAGAAGAAGGCCATGTTCTCCGGCGACGAACCCTGCATTCTCTATGCCGATGACCTTACCCCCAGTGAAACCATCCAGATGGATACCAGAAAGATACTGGGATTTGTCACCAAAGAAGGCACCCCCACCTCCCATACTGCTATTCTGGCAAGGGCTCTGGGCGTTCCGGCCATTGTAGCCACCGGCACGGAAGTGGACGATTCCTTTGACGGAAAAACCGCTGTTATTGATGGCTTCTCCGGCACCGTATATCTGGATCCCACACCGGGCATTCTGGCAGTGATGAAAGAAAAACAGGACCAGAGCATCCGGCTGAAGGATCTGCTGCAGCAGCTGAAGGGCCTTCCCAGTGAAACCATAGACGGACACCGGGTGGAAGTGGCTGCCAACGTATCCTCCGCCTCCGATCTGGCCGCCGTACTGAAAAACGACGCAGAAGGCATCGGCCTCTTCCGCAGTGAATTCATTTACATGGGAAGAGACACCCTCCCCAGCGAAGAAGAACAGTTCAATATCTATAAGCTGGCCATTGAAACCATGGCAGGCAAACGGGTCATCATCCGTACCCTGGATATCGGTGCAGACAAGGAAGCCTCCGCTTTCCATCTGCCGAAAGAAGAAAACCCTGCCCTGGGCATGCGGGCCATCCGTATCTGCCTGAAACGTCCTGAAATCTTCAAGACTCAGCTCCGGGCCATCCTCCGCGCCAGCGCCTTCGGCAAAGCAGCCATCATGTTCCCCCTCATCACCTCTGTATGGGAAGTATGGAAGGCCAAAGAAATCCTGGACGAAGTGAAAATGGAACTGGACAAGAAAGGCATCGCCTACGATCACCACATGGAAGTAGGCATCATGGTAGAAACACCGGCCGCTGCTCTGATCAGCGACAAGCTGGCTAAAGAAGTGGACTTCTTCTCCATCGGTACCAACGACCTGTCCCAGTACACCCTGGTGGTGGACAGAACCAGCCGCGTACTTTCCGATTTCTTCAATCCCCATCATCCCGCCGTATTGAAACTGATTCAGATGACCGTAGAAAACGCCCACAAAGCAGGCATCTGGGTAGGCATGTGCGGCGAACTGGGTTCCGACCTTTCCATTACGGAGACCTTCCTCCGCATGGGAGTGGACGAATTCTCCGTTGCTCCTTACTCTGTCCTCCCGCTGCGGAAGCAGATCCGCTCTATCGATTTGAGCAAATAAATGATGAAATAGAAAAACGCCTCCCTCAGGAGGCGTTTTTTGTTGGGCAGATTTCAGGAAAGAACGGGGTGAGACGGGTTGTAGACTGGCGAGCCGGCAGATAGCAGGAAGCGAACCTCTCCTGTCACGCTGCAGGTCCCTTGCCACTTCATTTAAGGATCGGCAATACGTCCTTCGTCATTTCGAGCGCAGTAAAACGAAGTCGAGAAATTCTTTCTAAACAGTATGCTTTGGTGGGCTGATGAACCAGAGAATGAGTATTTCAGAAGTATAATAATTCACCCCGGTCACTTCCAGAGCAGCAGCGCCTCCCCCGTCATTTCCAGCGCAGTGATGCGGAGTTGAGAAATCTTTTTCGCTGATGGTTCCCTGTCAGGAAACAGGAAACCGTCATCACTTCTTATCTCAGCCATTTTAAGTTATCAATTTACAGACTCATTCAAATACATAGTATTCAATATAATATATAAATATTTAATTATATATAGTGACATTAAATGCATTATATGCTATTATTTTGATAGAACATTTCTTTTTGTTGAAAGGAGTTGACTATGAGACGAAAAATAGAATCCTTGAGCACCACATTTCTTTCTTTTTTGCGTTCCGAAGCTTCCGGCGGTGTCATTCTTTTGATCTGCGCCATTCTGGCGGTCATCATGGCCAACTCCCCCTGGGGCGAAGCCTATGAACACATCCTTCATACACCCATAACCATCGGATTTGGTTCCTTTTCCATGGAAATGGGCCTGCTGCACTGGGTAAATGATGGACTGATGGCGGTTTTCTTCTTCCTGGTAGGACTGGAAATCAAGCGGGAATTCCTGTACGGAGAACTGAAAACGCGGTCTGCCATGCTTCTTCCCGTATGCGGTGCCTTAGGAGGTATGCTGGTACCGGCCCTGTTTTACAGCCTTCTGAATTTCGGCACCTCCACTGCCGGCGGCTGGGGCATTCCCATGGCTACAGATATTGCCTTTGCACTGGGCATCATGACTATTGCTGCCAGAAGTGCGCCGCCAGGCCTGGTGGTATTCCTGACGGCTCTGGCCATTGTGGACGATCTGGGCGCCATTGTAGTGATTGCTCTTTTCTACAGCACCGAGCTGGCCTGGCTGGCTCTCTTCTCCGGTCTGGCTGCCCTGGCAGGTGCGTTCCTCTTAAACCGTTTAAAAGTCCATTTCTTTCCCGCTTATCTTGCTTTGGGTCTTGCCGCCTGGTACTTCTTCCTGCAGGCAGGCATCCATCCCACCATTGCCGGCGTCATTCTGGGATTTTCTATTCCTGCGGAAGGAAACTGCAAGATCTCCATGCTGCACCGCTGGGAAAAAAGGCTCTCCCCCTGGTCTGCCTACCTCATTATGCCTGTCTTCGCCCTGTCCAACGCAGGAGTGGAAATCTCCCTTTCTGCCCTGGACTTCTCTTCTCCCCTCCCCTGGGGCATCCTGGCTGGCCTGATACTGGGCAAACCCATAGGTATTTTCGGTTCTGTATTCCTGCTTCATAAGCTGGTTCATATCGACATTCCAGGAAGAGCTTCTCCCCGTGAGCTGGCAGCTACCGGTATGCTGGGCGGTATCGGGTTTACCATGTCCATCTTCATCGCCTCCATTGCTTTTACCGATGCTTCCCTGCTCAACCTGGCCAAATTTTCCATTCTTCTGGCCTCCACCCTTTCCGCTGTTCTGGGAACGCTTGTATTCTCCCTGGCAGGCAGCTCCTCCTGTGCGGCAAAAGAGACACTGCCTCTGGCGGATGCTGACAAAATCTGATATTTTCTGATAAATGATATCCATTATCAAAAGCCCTGTTCCGCAAAAGGAACAGGGCTTTTATGGTAAAACCGCTTCCTTAATTCACATTGTCCTGCACAATCTCGATGCCGCTGGAAAAGAGGCTTTCATCCATGTCCTTCCATTGTTTTCCTTTCCAATCATCTCCCAGCACTTCTTTGAAAAGGCGTTCTCCATAAATGACATCTGCTTT
Source organism: Dialister sp. (assembly GCF_051885895.1). Taxonomy (GTDB): domain Bacteria; phylum Bacillota; class Negativicutes; order Veillonellales; family Dialisteraceae; genus Dialister. The sequence goes on from NZ_JBJEXP010000003.1 coordinate 13,105, forward strand.
TTCCACCAGCTGCTTCAGTTCCGTCCGGTTACGGAAGCAGACTGCATGGCTGATGCCGGGGCAGTGGTCCTCTGCCAGAGCCAGGGTATGTCTGTACCAGGCCTCTGTCTCCCTGCTGTCCGCATAGAATGCGCGAACAATGGATTTCTTCCGGTCTCCTGCCATTCCTGCAGTAATAACCGGGTCTCCGATGAGGAGGACATTTCCCTGATCCGTCGCCTCTCCTCTGCCGGAAAAACAGAGCCGGTAGGGAATCCCCTGCTTCTCCTGCTCTATCACCAGAGGAAGGGCGGAAGTCACAGCTGCTGCATTCATTTTCGGCCGGGTGCCTTTCCAGGTGTCCAGCCTTTCTTCATCAGGACAGAAAACAGGGCAGTAATTCCTGCCCAGTTCCCTGATCATCCTGTCTTTCGCTTCCGCACCGATGCCTTCATAAGAGCAGGCGCCCCAGAGATAAACCGCATCTACCTCCCGGTCTCCAGCCCTGCCGGCCAGCACTTTCAGTCCTTCTGCTATGCCCTCGGCACTGCTTTTTCTTCCGTTGGAAGGTATATAGACTGCCGGAATATGACGGGACTGCAGCTCATCCAGGATATCCTTGAAATCAAAAGCCAGGGCTTCCGGAATGACAGAGCTCATAAGACAGCAGAGTTTCCCTTCCCCCTTCTTCTGATAGTCTTCCGCCAGCCGGTCAACCAGCAGCTCCTTCCAGCGGCGGGCTGCCTTTAAATTGCTGAACCGCGATTTCCGGAGATGAAATGTATCCACTTCCTCATCAGGCACGGCAAAGCATTCCGTGCAGCCTCCCGCATCTACCAGGAAATTATAGGTATCAAAAGGCTGCAGCAGGCGGGCAATACCGGCAAAATCAGTCTGCAGCGGAGGAAGTTCCCGGTGCCCCGGAGTGAATATCTTTCCCTCATCCGGTATCGCCTTCAGCACCTCCGGCAGATAGGCAAAAGGATTTCTTTCCGGCGATACCAGAGCGCCCCGCCATAGCACCTCCACCGGCACTCCGGAAGCTTCTGAAACTTCATGGATCACAGGAGCAAAATCTTTATCATAAATTCTCTCCAGGCAGGAGGTATAAATTACTACCCCTCCAATGCCTGCCATGGCCGTCAATTCTTCCAGTTTCCTTTTCAGCTTCTCTTCCCACCGGCCATTCCTGTATTCCTCCGGCTCAAACTCACAGGTAAAATACCGATCCAGCTGGCCGAATGGAGCAATGGCCAGATATACACCCCGCAGACAGGCTGCAGAGCCTATGGCCAAGAGTGCCAGATCCCTTCTCGCCAGAATCTGATTGGGAATCACCGCCACCGGCCCTTTCTTCTTCCGATGAACCGCCGGCTGCACAATACAGGTTTCAGGCTGTCTTTTTTCCTCTGTCATACTGATTCTCCTTTCTGCTTTCTTACACTGTAAATGAAACGGCGTCCAATGACAAATGAGAAGATTTGATGTCTTCCTTCAATAGGATTGAACAAAAAGCGGTCCCCTTTTCCGGGACCGCTTTCTCCTCTGTTTCACCACGTATTTTCCAGACGTAATCCGGTCTATATTCGCAAACCTTCCTTAGAAATTATAATTCAATGACAAAGTCCAGGAATCAGCCGGATCCTTCCCTTTCTCAGCCTGAGCGCCGAATGCATATTCGCCGTGGATAAATACATTTTTCATGATGGCTACATCTCCCATCACATTCCAGAATTTAATGTCTTCGCCTTTACCGCCCAGACCATTGGCCTTCCAGGTATTATCCCGGGTTGCGTCAAACATATTATTCTGAATCGGATTTCCTCCATGATAAATGCCACGGTCTACATCATTGTAATATGCTTCAAGCTGCCATGTACCCGGTTTTTTAGCATTCATGGTTCCATATCCCAGTCCCGCATTCCAGCCGGTTCCTTTATCTCCTATTGTATTTTTAGCATAGTCTCCATAAATTCTGAAGTCCCCAACCGGAATGGTAATATTGGCATCCATCACTTCATAATTTTTATCACTGTCATTTGTTTTGGACACTTTCCTTAAATAGCCCAACTGCAGCAGTCCTTTGGGCATATATTTCCAGTCTGCTCCTGCATAGAAAAAGTCCTTATCAATAAAATCAAAATTATTTTTGGCTAAGGTATCGCCCTGGTTAAACTGGCCGTAGCCTGCTTTAAGAGAAATATCCTTTCCCAGCCGGAAGCTTGCTTCCGCACCGTCGAAATCAGGAGCTCCACCATAAATCCAGCCTCCCTGATTACCTAATTTATACACATAACGTCCCAATTTAATTTCTGCCGGTCCTATTTTATGGTCTACATAGAGCATATCCATGGATGTGCTTCCATTAGGGCTATTCGTTTTATAGTTAAATGTAGAATTAAAACGGCCCCGTACATAAGTGGTCGGATTGATATCGGCTTTTACGAAAAGACGGATACGACCATCCCAGGTATCCGCATTGTCAAGACTCTTATTTAAATACCGTGCACGGGCATCACCGGACCAGGAAATATTCCCCACCTGTTTCTCCAGTTTCGCAACACGAACACCGAGACTCGAAAGCTCATCAGCATACTCTCCCTGCAGTTTAGCCAATGATGCACGCTGATCTGCCGTAAGCTGGTCTTCCTTGGCCATCAGACGGGCAACAATCTGTGCCATTTCAAATCGGGTCACATTCCTTTCCCCTCGGAACGTGCCATCCGGATATCCTTCAATTACTCCCTGATCTGATAAATCGGATACAGCCTGATAAGCCCAGTCATTAACTGACACATCGGAAAAAGGATTCGATGCCGATACAACAGCAGCAGCAGATGTCAAAGCAGCCATTAATAAGACCATGGATTTTTTCATAATTACGCTCCTCAATCACTAAAAAAAAATTATTAATTTTTTATATTTTACAATAATTTTATTGAAATTAAAATCTAATAATATTGAATTATTGATTCAATATTATTTAAATAGTCTAATGTTCATTTAAAAAATTAAATCTTTTCCCTTCGTCGGCTGTCAGATTAAAAAATGAATTTGCCCCCATGAGATAAGATAATTCTTTAGAGAAGCCGCAGAATCAGAAAAGGCTATCCGGTGCATGGAAAAAAGCAGTCCGCCTCAAAGGCAGACTGCTTTTTCTATGCCTCATTCTGCTATGCAGATATTTCGACCAACCAGCGGTTCATAAACCAGATGAACTTTCACATGATATATTTTTTCAAGCACTTCTTCCGTAATTACATCATCTGCTTTGCCTACGACCAGCCGGTGATCACAGAAAACCCCGACCTTGCTGCCAAGGTAAATGGCATGATCCGGCATATGGGTAGTCAAAATGACAGCGATGCCCTTTTCGGACAGTTTTTCAATCATTTTTACTACCCGGTACTGGTTGCCATAGTCCAGATGGTTGGTAGGTTCATCCATGATAATCATTTCCGGCTGCTGGATGATCGCCCTGGCAATGACTGCCTGCCGCTGCTGCCCGCCGGACAGCGTATTGAAGGAATGGTTTCTGATATCATAAATGCCCATTTCATTCATTACTTCATCACAGAGTGCGTAATCATTGGCGGAAGGCTTTCTGAACATTCCTAAGTGAGGTGCGCGCCCCATAACAATATAATCTCTTACAGTAAAAGAGTAGGCTGTATTCTGCATCTGCGGCACATAACCGATTTTTCTTGTGTATTCCTCTGCATCTTTCCGGGCATCCAGAATACGACCGGCATCCTCTATATAAATGCGGCCTGTTTTAGGTGCCAGGACTCCGATCAGGCATCGCAGAAGAGTCGATTTCCCGCAGCCATTCGATCCGAGAAGTGAAAATATTTCTCCCGGATTAACGGCAAAGGAAACATGTTCCCAAAGGTAATAGCTCCCATCATAGGTATAGGATACGTTTTCCACAGTCAATTTCATGATAAGGATAACCTCTGTTTCAAAAGCAGGAAGAAATAGAAAGGAGCACCAATCAGTCCCGTCAAGATACTGAGTGGAATTTCCGAAGTCATTGTTGCTCTGGACAGGGTATCAATAACAAGGAGAAATAAAGCTCCCAGAACTACAGATACAGGAAGCATTCTCTGGTTATTCGGACCTACAAGCAGGCGGGAGAAATGGGGAATCACAAGGCCTACCCAGCCAATGGTTCCGGATACGCAGACCGAGCAGGCCGTCAGAATGGTAGCACAGAAAATCACAGCATAACGGAGCCATTCGGAATGGGCGGAAAGCATATGGGCTTCTTCTTCAGACAAGGTAAGGATATTCATTCTCCAGCGGATCAGCATCATAAAGATAAGGCAAATGGCAATCGGAATCCCACTGTATAAAATATTATTCCAAACAACATTCGTCAGCGATCCCAGCTGCCAATAGGTAATGGCAGGCAGCTGTGTATCTGTATCTGCTATATACTTGATAATGCCGATAAATGAATTCATCAGACCGCCAACAATAATACCGGCAAGGACAAGCATAACAATAGAATTCTTACCGATTATCCTAGGAATCGACACAGCACAGGCTACCGCAATGATTCCTCCCACAAAGGCGCCAATCTGGATGCCTGCCTGCGAAATCCCCAGAAGAATAGCCAGGGATGCCCCTACGCAGGCGCCGGAAGAAACGCCCAGCATGTCCGGTGCTACCAGAGGATTTTTAAAAACACTCTGGTAGGATGCCCCGGACAGGGCAAGGGCGGCGCCAATCATCACAGCCGCTATGACCCTGGGAAGCCGAAGCGTATAAATAACACTGGCTGCCTGGGCCGGCCAGGTCTGATCCAGCGGATGAATGCCGTTGATGAGAATGCGGACTACCTGCTGCGGTTCTATATAATACCGTCCGCAGCTGATACTGATCACCGCCATCAATACAAGCAGAACCAGCAGCAGAAGAAGGATGGCTGCATATCCTCCGCCGGTCAAATGATGATCTTGTTTCATCAGTGCCTCCTCAGTCAATGGGCTGGCTGTTTTTATTGGCTTCATCTGCAAAAATCACCGCCAAATCATCATCGGAAACCTGAAGATTCAGGAAGTCTTTATAAAAGGCCTTTGTTTCTTCCCGCATGTGAATATCCGTAAAAATCTCCGGATGGAGAGTATGGGCAATCCATTTCATCATCAGCGGCGTTTCTACCCCCGGCGCATCCCAGCGGTAAAGACCCATGGGCACTTTGTAAACTTTGTGATTTTTCACTGCTTTCACGCTGGACCAGTCCTGTCCGGGGATCCGGTTTTCATAAAGGTCATCCGGTACAAATTTATCAAAATTGGACAGGAAAATAATATCCGGATCCATGCGGTATACTTCCTCCATGGGAATTTCCTTATTATTAGAGTCAAGCGCTGACTGTTCAATCGGATTGTAAGCACCGCCGATTTCCAAAGCCTGATGCATGAAATTATCATTTCCCTGCAGCCGCAGCTTTGCATTTCTAAGGAACAGTACTGTTGGCTTCTGCGAAGCATCTACCTCTGCTTTATGGGCAGTAATAGAATTATAGGCATTATCATAGAAGGCATTCAGCTTCTGCGCCTTATCCTGCTTTCCAAGAACTTCCCCCACAATCAAGAAGCTTTTCTTGAGGTTTTCCATATTATCGTTGTAAATCATAACCGGTGCTATCCCCAGCTGCTTTAATCTTTCTGCATCCTTTTCCTGATACTGCCAGAGAATACAGGTATCAATTCCTGCATTGACCATACTTTCAGCATTCACCGAAAAATCGGAGCCTATCATTTTTGTATCTGCCGTGCCGAAATGACTGTCCAGTCTTTCAAACAGATGTCCTTTATACGCACTCATAGCAGAAGGATGCACGGCAGCTATCCTTTCTGAACTGCCGCCGTCAAGAGCATAGACAATGGATGCCCAGGGAATGGGAG
>NZ_JBJEXP010000004.1:0-3742 GCF_051885895.1 Dialister sp.
AACTGGCTGGCGAATACGCTGACGAACTGGCTAACCTGGGCGTTCGCGTTTCCAATCTGGAAAAGAAAGTGGGCAATATCGCCTGGTCCGGCAATGCCCGTATGCGTTATGTACAGAGTTATGGCGATAACGGCAAATCCAAGGATAAATGGGATGGCCGTATGAAGATTATTGCCAAGGCACAGGTAAACGACAGCACCACTGCTACCGGACGTCTCCGCTACGACATGAACTTTAAGGACAGCACCAAGGATAGCGGTGTATGGATGGAAGAATTGAAGGTAAACCATCAGTTCGGTGACAATTTCAGTGTAACTCTTGGCCGTCAGGATCTCTTCCTGGGCCAGACCGGTCTGGAATTTGATGATGAATTCGATGGTGCTATTGCTACTGCTAAACTGGGCAGTGTTAACGTAGATCTGGGCTATGGCAGTATCTATGGTGGCAGATTGGGCAAGACGGTACTTGTAGCAGATAAAGATGGCAAGTTAAGTGCATCTAACCCAAAGGATGATAATGAAATGTTCTTGGGCCGTATCTATGGTGATGCAGGCCGCATTTCCTACGACGTAGAATATCTGGACGGCAAGGATTCCCTTGATGCTCGTCTCATCGGCGCAGGCCTCACTGCCGGCCTTGGCGGAGACTTCAAAGTATTCGGCGACTACTACAAGAACACCGAATACAAAGGAGACCCCTACACCTGGACCGCAGGCCTTGGATACGGCGCCACCAACTGGAAGAAACCGGGCACCTGGGATCTGAGCGCTCAGTACATCCATGCTGAAAAAGGCTCCTTCCTTGGCGATACCACTTATAATGTATCTCCGGCAGATCTGGTAGACACCTATGATACTACAGGTGTCAACACCGCTAAATACTGGCTCATCAACGGCGATGTGATTCTCCAGAAGAATGTCAAACTTCATGCTGAATATGCATTCGATGTAAAGACTGATACCAGCACAGACTACGATGATCTCTGGACCGTATCCCTGAACTACATTTTCTAATCTCTTATGAGATGAAAAAAGAAGCCCCTCAGGGGCTTCTTTTTTTGCGCTTTTTTCAGTCCTCTGAATCTCATTTTCTGCATAAAAAACAGTCTACCATGTTTATCGAGACTATTGAATATTGTAACAACCCATGTTATACTATGGCTACAGCACTCATGCAGAAGAAAGTGACCATCGAACAGTATGAAAGGTTGTATTTCTTTGGGAAAGGGCTGACTCCATTCGCAGTGAATTTTGTTTTGGATTTTGATTCAATGCAGGAAAGCAGTTGAGGCGCACCGCCGGTTATTTAAAGAAGGCTTATGACAGAGCATGGGATCAGAATACCTGGAAAATTTGATGCAGCAATGAATCAGTGCTTCCCTGGCAGCTGGCAGGAAACATCCCGCTGAACCAACCGGATATCGTAAAAACTTCAGCGGAGCATCTTATACAGGGGAATTATTCCCGCAAGTGATTGAAAGGAAGGTATTATTATGGCAAAAGCAGACATTCAGGAACAGTACGGGCTTTTTATCAATGGCGAATTCGTTCCCGCTTCTGACGGCGCTACCTTTGACGCCCACAATCCGGCAAACGGCGAGCACTTGGCTTATTTTGCAGAAGCAACAAAAGAAGATGTGGACAGCGCTGTAAAGGCAGCAAGGGCAGCTCTTCCCGCCTGGTCCAAGACATCTCCCATTGAAAGGCAGAATATCCTGCTGAAAATTGCAGACATTATTGATGCCAATGCAGATCATCTGGCTCTGGTGGAAACACTGGACAACGGCAAGCCGATTCGTGAAACAAAGGCTGCCGACATTCCTTTGGGCAGCGACCATTTCCGTTATTTTGCAGGCTGCCTCCGTGCCTGGGAAGGCTCTGCCACCATGCTGGATGACAATACCCTGTCCCTTATCCTCCATGAACCGGTAGGCGTAGTAGGCCAGGTCATTCCCTGGAACTTCCCCTTCACCATGGCATGCTGGAAACTGGCTCCGGCTCTGGCAGCAGGCAACACCGTTGTGATTAAACCGTCTTCCCATACATCCCTGTCACTGATGGAACTCACCCGTCTGATTCAGGATGTTCTTCCAAAGGGCGTACTGAACGTAATTACAGGCAAAGGCTCCAAATCCGGCCAGTGGCTTCTGGACCATCCGGACCTGGATAAACTGGCTTTCACCGGCTCCACTGAAGTAGGCCACGGTGTATACCAGGCTGCCTGCGATAAACTGATTCCTGTTACTCTGGAACTGGGCGGCAAATCGGCCAATATCGTATTTGATGATGCGGACCTTGCTCAGGCTGTAGACGGCGCATGCAAGGGCATCCTCTTCAACCAGGGTCAGGTATGCTGCGCAGGCTCCCGTCTCTTTGTGCAGGAAGGCATTTTCGATGAATTTGTAAAACATCTGAAGGCAACCTTTGAAAGTGTCAAAATCGGCGATCCCACAGATCCGAATACCCAGCTGGGGGCACAGATTTACAAGTCACAGCAGGACAAGGTGCTGAAATATGTACAGATCGGCATTGATGAAGGCTGCCAGCTTATCACCGGTGGTGAAAGATATACCGAAAACGGCTGTGACAAAGGCTATTTCATGAAACCTACCATTCTTGTCACCGATAAGAACAGCGACCGTGTGTGCCAGGAAGAAATCTTCGGACCGGTGGTGGTCATCCAGAAATTCAAGACTGCCGATGAAGTCATTGCTCTGGCCAACGACAGCGTCTATGGCCTTGGCGGCGCTGTATTTACCAGAAACATCAATACGGCCCTCAAAGTAGCCCGCGGCGTCCGCACCGGCCGCATGTGGGTCAATACCTACAATGATCTCCCCGCAGGTGCACCCTTCGGAGGATACAAACAGTCCGGTATTGGCAGAGAAACCCATAAAGTGATTCTGGAACACTACAGCCAGCTGAAGAACATTTACATCAACCTCAAAGAAGGCGTCAGCGGTATGTATGATATTAAATAACATGCCCTGTAAAAAACTCCTTTCCCATCGGGAGGGAGTTTTTTGTTGGAAAAAATAGGACTCAGAGTAAAAGGACGGACATGCCTGCCGGTCTTGGTGAACGGGATTGAAAGGCGCAGGGCAGGGTACCGCATTTTAAAATCTCTGATCTCAGACCATATCGGGCTCTCCTTTCTTATTGTCAACATAAATGACTCTTGACCGATTTGACAGAATCTCCTATAATCAAATATATAGTATACTATGCAATTAGAAAAGCGATTGTAAAATTGGGAAATATAAGGAGCAGGTTATGGCAAGTTTCGAAGACATTCTGGTAAAAAAGCATATGAAGAGGACGAAAGCGAGGATTATGATTTTGAAGGTCCTCGAAAAAAGTCTGCCTCTTACGGCAGGAGAAGTCTACGAATCGGTGCGGGGAAAGGATACCCGCCTCAGCCTGTCCACGGTCTACAGAAACTGCGAGGCGCTAGCGGAGAAGGGACTCCTTTTCCGTTCCACCACCATGGCCGATGGACTGACACGCTATGAATATGCTCACGATACGCCGGTGCATTATGCCATCTGCCTTTCCTGCCATCGCATATTCCCGGTGGATGTGGAACTGGAAAAGGGATACCGGGAACACATGGACCGAGAGTATGGCTTTGAAGTGGCAGGCCCGAAGGTGGAAATCTATGGTTACTGCAAGGAATGCAGGGCTTCAGGACGGGCAAAAGAACATAAGGGGAAAATAGAACTGTAAAAATGGGAAAGACGGCA
>NZ_JBJEXP010000005.1:0-3729 GCF_051885895.1 Dialister sp.
TGAATGATCAGGATTGCAGAATCATGTCCAGGCTTATGACAGGCGATTTTCCAGGTAATCTCATTCTGCGTCCCTGCTCTCGGACGAAGCGCCGGCCTTTCCCTTTTTCTCTCGGGGGAGTGTGAAGTGTGAAGAGAAAAGGGCGAACGCTCTGTTCTGTGTCAGGAAACGAGGAAGATACTGCACCAGCTTTCAGCCGGGCCTGTTATTCCGTTCCCCACATGGGATGGATAAACATAGCCCGGCCCACGCCTATGAGGTCCGCTTTTCCCTGCTGCAGGAGGGTTTCTGCCTGGTCCGGAGTGCGGATGCCTCCGGTCACCAGGACCGGTATGGAGACCTCTCTCTTGACGGCTTCGCTCATGTCGGAGAACCAGCCGGGGTTCCGGTTGTCTCTACGCATGTAGATGTTCATGCCGCCGGAAAGGTCGATGAGATCCAGGCCTGCCTTTTCCAGAATGACCGATGCTTCCACCGCGTCTTCGATGGTGCTGCCGCCCTCCCGGTAGTCGGAGCCGCCCAGGCGGAGGGCAATGGGGAAATCATCCCCCACTGCCTGTCTCACAGCCTCCAGGGTTTCCTTCAGCATTCTTGTTCTGTTTTCTATGGACTGGGGACCGTAGATATCCTTTCTGAAATTGGTGAGGGGCGAATAGAACTGGTTGAGGAGGTATCCATGGGCGGCATGGATTTCTACGCCGTCATAGCCTGCCTCTTTGACACGGAGGGCCGCCCGGGCAAACAGGTTTTCGATGGTCCGGATTTCCGGGATGGTCAGAGCTCTGGCCTGGCCGCCTCCCATCTGAATGGGACTGGCGGATACCAGCTCTTCGCCGGTGGCTCTTTCCGAGGTATTGGCGCCGGCGTGGTTGATCTGGGCAAAGAGCTGTATGGATCCGTTCACCCGGTGGATATGGTCCGTAAACCGTTTCTGCGCCTCCAGCACCCGGTCCGAGGCGAAGGAGAGCTGATGGGCATCGGCAGCCATTCCCTGCCGGCTGATACTGGCATATTCCGTAATCATCAGCCCGGGCAGCGGATTTCTGGCGATGGCTTCGTAATGAGCCGCTGTCCCTGCCGTAGGCATGCCTTCTTCTGCCGTCTGGGTGGCCATGGGCGGAAATACGATTCTGCTTTTCAAATGAATGCGTCCCCTGTCCAGGGGTTCTTTGATTTTCATGACTGTTCCCTCCTGTTCTCGGGGAAGCGCTGGTTCAACCGCTCTCTGCTTTTATTCCTGCATTTTTATGCCATGCAGGGAACGGGCCGGCGCAGACTGTTTAAGGATGCCCGTAACGAGACCATGCATAAAAACTCTTATCAAAGCAGACTCTATGAATGAATCAAGTGCTTCTCCGGATGATGAAAGGAAAAAAGGTGCCACGGAGCGCCTTTTTCCTGTACGTTTGATTTTCTGAATCTTTCTATTTCCTTCCGATCAGATAGCCTGCAGGGATTCCCTCATGCGCCGCAGTCCTTTTTCTCCGTAAACGTCATAAATGCGCTGCAGCCGGTCAATCATGTCCTGCTTCCTTTCCGGAATCCGTCCATAAATGGAGGTGATGATGGAAGCATTGGTGGCATCGATGAGGGTGTCGATTTTCAGGTCCTGCAGAAATTCCTTAAGCTCCAGAATCCGCTCTCCTTCCGTGGCTTCCTGGAATTTCCCTCTTTTTACATCCTGCATGAGCGGGGTGTCGGGGAAAATGGTGAGGCCGGAAATCATGACCCGGTCCGGATGCAGCTGATTGAAAATTTCCGCCGTCTTCCTGGCATGATCGGGGCCGTATCCTTTGCCGCCCAGACCGCTCAGGAAAATGACCTCATACCTCATGCCCGCTTCATCCATCTTGGACAGCTGGGGCACGATTTCATCGGCGCTGTACCCTTTGTGCTGATAGCTGAGGATCCTGTCATCCCCTGATTCTACGCCGAATACAATGCCGGAGTAGCCCATGTCCTTCAGGATTTTCAGCTGGTCCGCCGTCTTGTTCCGCAGGCTGTCCACCCTGCCGTAGCCTCCGATGGTTTTCACAAAGGGAAGGTAGGTATGGATCAGCTCCGCCACCCGGTACAGCTTCTGGAAGGACAGGATAAAGGGGTCCGCTCCCTGCAGCCAGATCCGGGGAAAGGGAATGCCATAGCTTCTCATTTCCTTCAAATCTTCAATGATCTCCGACTCCGGGGAAACGGAAAAAGGAGCATCCTTGTAATAGGTGCAGAATTTGCAGGCGTTGTGGGAGCAGCCTGAGGTAATCTGCAGATAGGCGGATCCGCCTTCATAGGGAGGACGAACGATTGAACTGGCAAAATGCATATATAAAGCTTCCTTTCATTTTTAAATCATTCTCATTGGTATAAACAGAGCGTCCATCGAGGGGCCTGCCGCTTAGACTGCCCGCATCCCGTGTCTCCACCGGCGCAGGGCCATTTCCGTTTCCTCATCAAAGCCTTCGATGATTTCATCCAGCCGGGAGAGGATTTCCTTCTTTCCTTCGGGAAGGGAAACGATGAAATTCACAGCGCTGGTGGAGGTCATGGAATTGATGGTGATGGGGATTTTGAGATCTGTGATAAGCTCGCGGATTTCCTCAATCCGTTCCTTTTCCGTGCTTTCCACCCACTCCCCTCTCTGCATCTGGTCAAAGAGCTTCGTGCCGGGAAGAACGGCCACATTGGTGAGCATCATGTAGTAGGGATGGATCTGATTGAAAACGGCCGCCGACTTTTTGGCGCTCTCCGCCAGCTTTCCCTTTCCTGCCAGGCCGCCCAGGTAAATCATGCGGTAGGTCATACCCGCTTCATCCATCTTCCGCCCCGCCTCCAGAATATCGGCGGCGGTATACCCCTTGTTCACCTGCTGCAGCACCGCATCATCGCCGGACTCGATGCCCAGCATGATTTCATCCAGGCCGCTCTCACGGATTTTCCGGATATCTTCCACGCTTTTATGCTTGAAATCCGACACGATGGCATAGGTGGAAATCCGGGCCTCGGGGAAATAGGACTTCATGAGCTTCCACACCTGCATCTGCCTGCCCGTGCCCAGGACAAAGGGATTGCCTCCGGAGGCCCAGATTTTCCGGGCATTCGGCCATTTCCGCCGGGCTTCCTTCAGGTCCTCCTCGATCTGGGACAAAGGCGCCGTCCTAAAGGGCGTATCCTTGTAAAAATTGCAGAATGTGCAGGCGTTATGGGAACAGCCGCTGGTGACTTCAATAAATACAGAATCCATATCGGTCTGCGGCCGAATGATTGGTCCATGAAAATGCATGACGAACTCTCCTTTACAATAAATCTTCATTTCGCTTATTGTCGATATGTTAGGTGAAATTTTTGCTGTCCCGGTCAAGGGACAGCGTCAAGCAGGAAATTACAGATCCTTCCGTATGAAATCCGCCAGCTGGCGGATATTTTCCTCATTCCTCCGGTAGTACGTCCACTTCCCATACCGGGCCGACTCCAGAAGCCCCGCCCGCTGCATCATATCCAGGTAATGAGACACCGTGGACTGCGACATCCCCGCCTTCTCCTGAATGCTTCCGACGCACACGGACTTGTCAAAATGGTCGTTCTCCGGAATATGCAGCCCCTGGGGCGGGAAATACTTCTCCGGCGCCTTCAGCCATTCCAGAATCTGGAGACGTTTCTCATTGGACAGCGCCCTGCAGATATCCAGCAGTTTTGATTGATCCATAGCCTTCCCCTTTCATCTTCATATCTCGTTTT
>NZ_JBJEXP010000006.1:0-10797 GCF_051885895.1 Dialister sp.
TTCCTTGACAGCAATAAAATAATATGGTTAATATTAATATAAAATTATTAAAATATTATAGGAGGGAAAGCATGAGATTATGTACCATATCTACCGGTGACAGGGTGTACCGTTATGAAAAGAGTATTGTGGCTTTTTTTGCAGGAAAAAGGAAAGTGTTGAGCACCTCTGTATATAATGGCGGCTATCATGAAAATTACCGGGCTGTTTTTAATCATGATGCCAAGACAGGAGCAGGAATGCCTTGTGAAAAGCTGGCACCTACATATACGGAACATATGCGTATTGTTGCGGAAAGGCTGGGACTGAATCCGGACGAAACTACGGGTATGGGGACGGCAGCAGATATGGAAAATGCAGTGGTGGAATCCCTGTCCTATAAGGAGCTCACCGTTACGGCGGTGGTCACAGGCGGTATTGAAACCAATGGAGGAAGAGCTGGAGATCCGGCAGACTACTATGCACCTCTGGAAAAACCGGACAGGCCGGGAACAATTAATATCATGCTGTTTCTGGATTCTGATATGCCTGCAGGGACTCTGGCCAGGGCCCTTGTTACCTGCACGGAAGCTAAAACGGCAGCAATTCAGGAATTAATGGAAGGAAGTCATTATTCCAATGGACTGGCTACCGGTTCGGGTACGGATCAGACGATTATTGTAGCCAATGCGGAGAGTTCTCTGTATCTGGAAGGTGCAGGAAAGCATAGTAAAATGGGCGAATTAATCGGGCGGGTAGTGAAGAATGCGGTCAAGCGTGCACTGGGGAAACAGAGCGGCCTTACGCCGGTACGCCAGCATGATGTATTTCGCCGGCTCAAACGCTTTGGCGTTACACCGGAAAGTTTATGGACTCTGTACCGAAAGGGAAAGGAGACAGAGTTCATGATTAAGCCGGAATTCCTCAACCAGATGGAAATTCTTGGCAGAGATAATTTTATGGTTACCTGGACGGTTCTTCTGATTCATGGCATAGATGAATGCCTATGGGGGCTTTTGTCGAAGGAAGAAACGGGAGAGGCGGCAGAAGATATCATGAACAGAATCGTACATCATTACCGGGGCACTGCAGCTTTTTCCTTACCGCTGGCGAAAAAAACTCCCGAAGATCTGATTGAGGCCTGGAAGCATATGTTTCTTTTTATTATAGAAAACAAGTCGGCCGATGACGAATCGTTACAGCCGGATGACAATCACAGCATCGAATCGCTTTCGTCTTCAGGATTAGGGAAGCACTGATTAATTCGTAGAATCGAATTTCATGTGCATTTTTATCCAATGCTACGTCATAAGTCTCCTTAAATAGCTTGCTATTCGCGTCGACTGATTCCTTGCATTGAATAAAAATGCAAGAATGAAATCCGATAACGATTTCATCAGCGCTTCCCTAGAAAAACACTGAGTGAGTCATCGCTTCCTTAGAAAATGTGGATTTCTTTATTCATGGTGTTTGGGTGTTAGTTTTTGTAAAACAGGTGATGGGAGAGAAAGATGAAAGTCAAACTTATGTTGGAGATAGGGATAGCCTGTCTTTTACTATCAGGCACTCTGGCAGGATGTCGATATACAGCGGCATCTTTATATCAGGGACCGGAAAAGCAGGTGTCTGATTCCAGGGGAAGAACGGTACCGGTTCCGGTTCATCCCGAGAGGATCGTTTCTATCGGAGTCAGCACGGATGATATTCTGATACCGGTTGTAGGAACGGAACGCATAGCAGCTATTTCAGGCCTTCCTCCCAATCTTCCGAAGGAAAGTAAAAAAATTAAAGGCCGTGTGACGGACTCTCCGGAATCGGTGATTGCCTGCTCGCCGGATCTTGTTATTGTTCCGGACTGGAAGTCCGCTGACTACACTGATGAAATACGGGCTGTAGGCATTCCTGTTTTTGAATATCATACACCTTCTGATGCGGAAGGGATGATCCGGCTGATTGATCTGTTGGGTGATGTGGTGAACGAGAAGCAAAAAGCGAAGGCTTTGGCGGACAGAACTTCTGATCGTCTGAAAAAACTGGATGATTTTGTTTCTGCAATACCGGAGCATCAGAGAAAGACGGCAGTACTGTATACGGTCAATGGACTTTCCGGCGGACAAGGAAGCAGTTTTGAATCTCTCTGCAGGAGAGCAGGGCTGGAAGATGGTGCTGCTTCCTGGGGAATAGCAGCGGCAGCAGGAGGAAACAGGGAAGCTATGGTGAATATTAATCCTGATATTATTTTTCTTCCCAGCGATGACTATACACAGGACCAAAAGGGAAATGCGGATGAAAAAAGAAAAGAAATATTGGAGGACCCTTCCTATCAGGGAATTAAGGCAGTCAGGAATCAGGCCATTTATATAGTAGATGCCAAGTGGATCATGAGCTATTCGGAATTCATGGTAAGCGCTATGGAAACAATGGCGAAAGATGCATACGGTTATAAGGTTCCGCAGGAGGCTTCATCATACTGAAAAGCAGGGAGTGTTTTCCTGCAGATTCACTATTGAAATAGCGGGCAGTTCCTGTGCTGTAACATTCCGCAGGGAGAGAAGAGTGTACTTCCTGTTTTGGTATATTGTATATTTATATTGACTTCTGATTTCTCAGTTCTTCTCAAAAAGAAGGACTGAGCTTTTTGTTTTATAAAAAGCTATATTACATGATATTTACTCATAAAATAACTTAGAATCTATATATAATTGATATTTGATATTTAAATAATTATAAGTTATATTTATTTTATGCTAATTTTTAAATAATTATTTTCTTATTTATTCAGGAGGCTGTTTTATGGAAATTTTACTTGGCTTTTTTGTCCTTCTGGCCTGTCTCTTCCTGGGAATCAGGCATGGAGGTATTGGCCTTGCAGCAATCAGCGGCATAGGCCTTTTGATTTATACCTTTCTATTTCACTATAATCCCGGACAACCGCCTATCAGTGTTATGCTCACCATTCTGGCAGTTGTCACCTGTGCGGGATTTCTTCAGACTTCCGGCGGCCTTACGGTCATGCTGAAGTATGCGGAAAAATTTTTGAGAAATAATCCAAAGCACATTACTCTGTGGGCGCCGATAACCACATGGCTTCTGACGGTTCTCTGCGGTACTGGCCATGTAGTATATACCATGTTCCCTATTATTTATGATATTTCCATTAAACAGAACATACGCCCGGAACGGCCGATGGCTGTTTCCTCTGTTGCTTCCCAGATGGGAGTTTCTGCTTCTCCGGTTTCTGTGGCGGTCGTTTCTATTGTCGGATTTATGGCGGCAGCGGGATATCACTACAGCCTTCTACAGATTCTGGCGGTTTCTATTCCTGCCACCTTTATCGGTGTGGTATGTGCAGCCCTGATCAGCTACAGGCGCGGAAAGGATTTATCGGAGGATCCCCAGTTTCAGGCTATGCTTAAGGACCCGGAACAGAAGGAGTATATTTTTGGCGAGAATGAATCCCTTCAGGGGAAAAAGCTGCCTTCTGCTTATTATCGGGCTGCTGCTATTTTCCTTTTGGGGATTGTTATCATCGCGGTTCTTGGAAATTTTCCTGATCTTATGCCCCATTTTGCCGATGCCAAAGGAAAGGTTAAGGCTCTTTCCATGACCACGGTGATTCAGATCATTATGCTCACTGTTTCGGCAGTGATTCTTTTTCTTTGCAGGGTCAAGGCGAAGGAAGTAGGAAACAGCCAGGTATTCCGTGCAGGGATTGTGGCCCTGGTTTCCGTCTACGGTGTGGCATGGATGGCAGATACCTATTTTGGTGCGCATATAGCCGAGCTGAAGACGTTCCTTGGCTCTGCAGTCC
Organism: Dialister sp.; assembly: GCF_051885895.1. GTDB lineage: Bacteria > Bacillota > Negativicutes > Veillonellales > Dialisteraceae > Dialister. Next base: position 3,791 of record NZ_JBJEXP010000006.1, read on the forward strand.
AGATGTATCCATGGGCCTATGCGCTTATTCTTTTCTTTACTTCCAAGCTGGTGAATTCCCAGGGAGCTGCTGTTGCGATTATTATGCCTATGGCTCTTTCCGTAGGTATGGATCCAGTTATGGTTCTTGCTTTTATTCCTGCCTGCTATGGTTACTTTTTCCTTCCGACCTATCCTTCCGATCTGGCTTGTATCGGATTTGACAGAAGCGGCACTACACATATCGGAAAATTTATTTTGAATCACAGCTTCATGCTTCCGGGACTGACCGGCGTTATCTGTGCCTGCATGGCAGGCTTTGTGATTGCCCATATATTGTACTGAATGTGAGAAAGCTGTGAAGATAAGGGAAATCCTTTCTTCACAGCTTTTTTAATTTGATAAAATGCAAATGATTTTTATAACTGCGGCACTGGAAAACTTTGCTTTTACTGTGACTCCGGTTTGGTTCGGTTCATATAAGCCAGGGTATATATTTCTCTGAAGATATCTGAGAGGAAGAAAAGCCATCCCCTGAGGCCGGCATAGCATTTCGAGGGAACGGAGAGGTTGATGGCGGGAGAAAGAAGATTGACGTAAACAGCCCTTTGATAATGGCCGATTTCTCCACGGGTAAAGGTATTGCCCAATACCAGAATGGGGCCTTCCTCCGGCAGGGAAAGGGGCATGCCTTCTTTCCAGAGAAAAACATTGTCTCTATCAGGGCGAGATTGAATAAGACTTTTTTCTTTTTCTGCTTTTTCCTTTCGAGGTGTTCCTTCCATACGCAGATACAGGCAGCCTGTATCCGGATATTCGTCCATAAGGGCAGGGAGAAGTCCTCTGGCGGTACCTTCCGTAAGATTGGCAAAAATTATGACAGAAGACAGGTCCCGGTTGTTGATTTTAAGACGGGATAAAGCTGCATCGACCTGCTCTTTCTCTTCGGCTGCTTCTTTTTCAAGAGCTGCCATGTCTGGCTCTATTTGGAGAGCCCGAGCTACAGATCTGACCCAGGCAAGCGTACCATCCAGCCCGCAGGGCATATGGGAAAGAAGAAAATTCATGCCATATTTTTCCTTTAACTGGCGGGCAGCAGCTTCACCCAGCTCAGGGCAGAGGACAATATTTAAAGAGGCCTTTCGGAAATGAGCCAGATCATCCAGACGTGTGTCTTCAGCACCAAGGCAGATTCCGATCCGTATGCCTGCCAGGGAGAGAATCCGTTTGATCTCTGTAAGATCTCCCCTGTGATTCGGATACGCACTGCACCAGCCGATGATGTTTACCGTCCTTGGATTTCTGGTCATTCTGGGAAAGGACAGCGTATCAATGAATTTTTCAAGAGCTCTCCGATAGCCGGTATAAAATTCACCTCGCAGGCCGCCGCTGTCTAAAACGGCCAAAGGACATTTCATTCCTGCGGAAAGGCAGATGCCGTTCAGGTCATCACCGATTAAACTGGCTGAGCAGCTGGTCAGGATGCCCAGAAAGGAAGGTGTCATTTCTCCTTTCAGTTCCTCCAGGGCGGCCAGTAGATTTTCACCGGTGCCATAGAGAAGATCCTTTTCCTGAAGTTCAGAACAGAATATCCGCTTTTCATACTTTTTATCAATGCTCGCCATTTCAGAAGCGGCAATGGAAGCACACCATCTGGGACCATTGATCAGGACGGCACTGTCTTTTATGGAAAGGAAAAAACAGGTGCTTCCCATCAGTTCACAAGCGGCCTGACAGGGGAGCCATGGGGTAAGATCAGTATTCATAAATGATTTTTCTCCCTTTCTCGACAACGGCTTCTCTGGCCTTAAGAAGGAAACGCTTAACGCCTGCCGTTCCGACAGACTGAATGGATAGGTTAAGCTGTTTTCCTATTCCGGGCAGAAGAGTGGTAGTCAGAATGAAACTGCATTGAGGTGCCAGCCTGTATGCCCAGGCCTCTCCATCATAGAAAGGAATATCCTTTAAAAAGGAAAGCGCCTGCGCCTGCTTTTCCTTTTCCTGCGCAGTCATGTCGTTGTGCCATATGATGGCATCAGGAATCATGCCTGCTGCGGCCAGGGCATGAATGTGGGGAAGAGGATTGTAGAAACGGCTGGGGAAGCCGATGACAAAGACGTAGTGCTTACCTTTAAGGCAGGATACATTTTTCTGCATCCAGACAGTGAGGCTTTCTTTTTCTTCTTTTACCAGCTGCTCGGCTTTTGCCTCTTCACCCATCAAATGGCCCAGTTCTTTTATGAAATAAAAAGTGCCATCCAGGCCGATAGGATAATTCCCACCATAAAAACGAGCCTTATAGGCTTGCGCCATTTCCTTCCCCACGTCCAGAAGCAGGTCAAAATGGTCAAGGCTGATGCCTGTGGGCATGATGAGATCAGCATCGGCTATTTGCGAAAAATCGTTCATAGTCATGACATTCGGCGGAAAAAGAATCCGTTCAAAGCCAAAAGCGGAGAGGAGACGCCTGATCTCCTTTACATTTTCTCTTCCGCCCAGTCCCGGATTTTCACCGAGAATAACAGCTGTACGGGGGTGGCCGGCTCTTTTGGGCCTGGGTGGGGCAAAGCGGGTAAGAAGACTTTTTAATACGGCAATATGAGTTTGGAGATAATGGCCGCTCATAAATCCGGCACCGGGAATGACAATAATCGGTTTGCCGCTGCTCCTTTCCACTTCGGCGGCTACAGCCTGGACATCATCCCCGATGACTCCCGCCGTACAGCCGCTGGTAAGAAGAACGTACCTGACCCAGGAAAGGGAGGTAACGTCTTCCAAACAGTGCCGCAGCAGGGCTTCTCCGCCGAATATGGCTTCCCTGTCAGTAATGGAGGTGACAAACAGATTATTTCTTTCAGGCATGGGAATTTCCGGCGCACGGATAAAGGAACGGCGTCGGATGCTCCAGTAGCCGCTTAAGGCAAGATGAGAACAGGCCCGGGGTGTATGAAAGACCACGGCTGCATCAGGATTGCAGGAAACGGCATAGTAAACACTGCCCAGATTGCAGAAGACTTCTTTTTTCCTTTCAGATTGCCGCAGCATGGATTCTCCTTTCTGCCGTAAGCATGCATACCTCCATTAAAAAGTTTTGCTAAATGCAAATTAAATTCAAATTATTTACAAATAAATTATTGTTAATTTATAATATATCACAGGACATCTAAAAGGAAAAGCATGGCAGGAAAAGAGGTATCTTATGAAAGTTTGCAGGAAATGGTTTTCGGTGAGAAGATTCTGTCTGGGAATCCTTTGTCTTTTCATGCTCTGTCTGCTGCCGGCAGGATGTGGATTGCCGGCCTTTCAGAGAGACCGGCCGGATACAGGAACAGGCTATACCGTGGTTGATGCCCAGGGGACGGAGATATACATTCCTCACAAACCGAAGCGTATACTGGCTGGGAATTTGTCCTATGATACCATGCTTCTGGGACTGACTACGGCAGATCATCTGGCAGCGGTGAATCAATTGGACAGGGATCCCATGTCTTCCTTTATTGCAGAAGATGCAAAGAGCGTGAAAATGACAGTAAGGAGCCTGACCGGCCTGCCGCTGGAAACGGTGATGAAGTCCCGGCCCGATGTCATCATTGTGCCGGATTGGACAAGCCGGAATGATATAGATATGTTCAGAAGTCTGGGATATCCGGTGGTTGTGGGGAAAGGGCCTAATTCCATGGAGGATGTACGGCAGGACATTCTTCTTATGGGAAAAGTACTTGGAGAAGAAGAAAGAAGCAGAAAAGTCATTGCAGAAATGGACAGACAAATGGAGGAAATCGATGCTGTCATGAACGAGAGAAAGGAAGACTGGCCGGTGGGACTTCTGGTATCACAAATGACTTCCTGGGGTGGTCCGGGGTCTATTTTTGACGAGCTCACTACAAAAGCCAGAGTGAAGAACGGGATTGCAGAAGCAGGTCTGATAAACGGACAGGAATTGACGAAAGAGTCTGTTCTCAAGGCGGATCCTGATTTCTTTCTCGTTTCTGCCTATCCGAATGGAAATATGTCTTCCTTTCAGAAAGAGTGGTTTCACGACCCGGCTCTGCAGCATATGAAGGGAATCCATCGTATCGTGCCTCTGCCTAACCGGTATTTATACTGTGCATCCCAGAATATGCCCTATGCGATAAAAGCGGTAGCAAATGCCGGCTACGGGCCTGTATTTGACTTGAGTGATGAACATCTGATTCGGGGATACTAAGGAGATACCGATTCATTCATAGAGTCTGCCTTTAATGTTATCCATAAAATGCATTAAATAGCTCATTATCCCATTGCCGGCTTGCAAAAATTTAATAATAAAATCAGTGAGTGATTGTTTCGGTTCCTTTGTTTTGGAAATACTGGCCGGGTTCAATCAGTGAATTCGTGATTTTCTACTGCTTTTCAGAAATACTTTATGATAAAAACGTGATAACCTGCTGCAGGTCATCACGTTTTTATCATAAAGTTCCTTCTTCTATGGCTTTTGCTACGGATGAAAAAGAGGTAGGAAGGCTGTTTACCAGAATCAGGTCAGAATATATTTTAGCTGTGATCTTTTTCCCTTTTAGAAAATTTTCTTCTTCTGAGGACAGGCCATAGGCCAGTATGAGAGAATGACTATCCAGGACAGAGGCTGTTTCTGCCGGGGACTGCAGAAATGGAATATGAAAGTCGGAAGCAGCTTCCCGGGCCAGCGAAAAGGGAGGCAGATAGCCGCAGGAGAAGCGAAAACCTGATGTATAAAGAAGACGAATGAGGGTGCAGGTCTCCAGTCCATAGCCCAATACAAGAATTGAATCAGCACTTTCCGGTTTTTCTTTGGGAAGATAAGTGTAGATAGATAAATCTCCTGATACTCGGTCAGTGTAGACAATAGAGTCGAGACCAAAGAAATCTTTCAGATTTTTTTCAGTAAGAACGGATTGAGGGGATCCTTCACACCGAATTCGTCCCCGCGACAGCAGCACCAGACGGCTGCACCATTTGGCCGCCATGGTGAGGTCGTGGCAGATCATGACCACGGTCCTGCCCTGAGAGGCCAGGTGACGGCAGAGCCTGAAAATTTCTTCCTGGTAGAGAAGGTCAAGTGCAGCCGTGGGTTCATCCAGAAAGATTACAGGCGTTTCCTGGGCGAGAATCTTAGCCAGAAGGACCCGCTGCTTTTCTCCTCCTGATACCACCTGGATAGGTTTGTCTGCCAGGTGGAGTACACCGGTAAACTGCATAGCTCTTTCTACTTTCTCTTTATCCCGACGATTTTCCTTCTGCCACCATTTGAGATAAGGATAACGGGCAGCCATCACGATTTCCCGACAGGTATAGCCGAAGGGAACATGGAATTCCTGGGGCATGAACGCACAGATCCGGGCAATTTCCTTCTCACCCATAGATGACTCTTCTCTGGAAAAAAAGCGGACAGCTCCTGTTTCTCTTTTGATCAGATTTCTCACTGCTTTTAAAAATGTACTCTTTCCAGAACCATTAGGTCCGATGATTCCAATAAATTCTCCGGCCCTGGCAGAAAGGGAACACTGACTGATAATCTCATGCTGTCCGATTTTGACAGAAATATCTTCTGCTTCAAAAATATAGGGTTCCATCAGGCAAGACCTCCCTGTTTACGCATACGGCGGATAAGGATCAGGAAATATGGAGCTCCCAGGAGAGCAGTCATGATACCCACTCTGATTTCAATGGGAGGAGCGATGATACGGCCCAGGGTATCGCAGAGGAGCAGGAAAACCGCCCCTGTAAGAGCCGAACAGGGGATAAGAAGACGGTGATCCGGTCCTATGGTGAGGCGGGTTATATGGGGGACGATGAGACCGACAAATCCAATCATGCCGCTGACACAGACAGCAGATGCCGTAATCAGGGAAGCACCAAATAGAAAAATCAGCCGGTACAGCATGATATTCATTCCCATGGAACGAGCCTCATCCTCACCCAGGGAAAGAACATTCAAATGCCGTCCCAAAAGAGAGAGCACAGTGATACCGGCAAGGACAGGGCCGGCGGCCAGAGCCACGTGCTCCCAGCGCCGGTAATCCAGTCCACCCACCATCCAGAAGAGAAATTCACGCAGGCGGTATTCATTCATAAAAGTCAGAAGACCGTTTGTCAGGGCACCCAGCAGAATGCTGATGGCTACACCGGCCAAAAGGAGGCTCATGGGTGGAATCTTTCCATCATGCAGTGTAAGACCTACAGCGCAGAGAACAGCGGCAGCAGCACCTAACAGAGCAAAGGCAGGCATGTAATACATAGATAAAGATGTAAAACCGAAAAAAATACAGATTACGGCACCGAAAGAAGAACCGGATGATACACCGATAATGCCGGGATCAGCCAGTGGATTAGAAAAGACGCCCTGCATGACGGCACCGGCGGCAGCCAGTGCTGCTCCGGAAAGCAGGGCTACCAGAATCCTGGGCATGCGAATGTACCAGAAAACAGCAGCCTGCTCGGGCGTCAGGGGACTGCCGGCAGTAGAAATACCAAGAACTCCGGCTGCATCATGAATGACCGAAGAAACCGGGACCGGGATCTGGCCGGCATGAAGGGAAAACAAAGAAATTACAAGCAGCAGGATGCCCATACCTGCGATGAATAGAATTCGTCCGCGTACAGAATGTACCATACATCTACTCCTTACTAAAATTACCTATTGACTATACAACAGGTATATACTTTAAACTTTACTTAACCAAACGTTAAATTATTTATATAATAGTTTAATGTGTAGAAAATGTAAAGCGGATTGGGAGGAATTGTGTATGAACGGAATGAAAAAGAAATGGCTGGGGGCATCCTTAACGGCTCTGGTTGTGGCTTCGCTGAATTTTTCAGGGGGAGTAGAAGCTGCAGATACATCGGATGATCAGGTATACACATTAAATCCGGTGGTTGTTACTGCTACCAGAACTCCGGTAAAACTGAATAAAGCTCCGGCGAATATCAGTGTAGTAACAGGGAAAGAAATTGCTGAGAAGCATTATACTGATATGTCACAGGTACTTAGAGATGTTTCCAATGTAT
>NZ_JBJEXP010000006.1:10897-17950 GCF_051885895.1 Dialister sp.
ATTATGGTACAGGGATTGGTTATGAAAATTCTAACAGCATGTATATTAATGGCTCCAACAGCGTGGTTTATATGGTCGATGGCGTCATTATGAATACGGCCGGTGTCAATCCACCCATGGTTTCTTTAAGAAATATGAATAACATAGATCGAATCGAAGTTCTGAAAGGAGCTGCTTCGGCTTTATATGGCTCATCTGCCGTAGGCGGGGTCATTAATATTATTACGAAAAAACCGGAGGAAGGAACAACAACGACACTTCGTGCCATGGGTGGCAGTTACGATCAGGAACAGTATATGGTTTCGAATGAAGGAAAAGAAAATGGCTTTTCCTGGCGGGCTACTTACCAGAAAGATCTGATGGGCGATTATAAAGACGCTCATGGTACTAAAATTCCGCAGCATTTAAATGGAGAAACAACTTCTGTCATGCTGGGAGAGGACTTTGATGAGAATAACAGTCTGAATTTCTATTATGACAGATATGATTCAGATGTCATGTATTCCAACACCAATAAATCATTGGATGTCAGGAGAAAAGGAAAAATCAGATGGGACAACTGGCGTGGTGTATATACTTCTAAAATAGGAGATCGCGTGACCAATCGTTTCACTTTCATGAGAAGTCATTATGATACGAACTATAATGCATATCGGACAAACGTATGGACAAAGGATTTTGCAGACCAGGTAACCTGGACAACGGATAAAAATACGCTTACTGGCGGCTTTGACTGGAGACAGGACAAGGTGCTTTCTCAGAATAATGTGAAACTGACCAACATGTCTTACTACCTGCAGGATGAATGGAAATTTGCACCGGGATGGACTTTGACACCTGGAGTTCGTATTGATCACCACTCTGCTTTTGGCAGTCATACTTCAGCTCATGCTTCTTTAGGATATGATGTTGATAAGAATACCAATGTATATGTTTCCTATAATCAGTATTTTATTGCGCCTACGCCTAGTCAGTTGTACAGCTCCTATGGTGATCCAGGTCTGAAGCCAGAAACCGGGCATGCATGGGAAATTGGAATGAGTCATCAGTTTAGCGATACCATGGTGGGAAGCATTCACTTCTTTACACGTAAGTCCACTGACAAAATCGGCTATAGTTATGCCACATATAAATATGCTAATTTTGATACGGAAAAAGCGCATGGGTTCAGTGCAGATTTGAAGAAATATTTTTCCAGCAGGCTTTCTGCCCGTGTGGGTTATACCTATACCCATGTAGATTCCACACCTCAAAGAGCGGCAAATGTGGATGGATATGTTCCTAAGCATGCGGTAACAGCAGGTATTGACTACGATGCTCCTAAATGGGATGCGCACCTGGATGTAAGGGGAAATATTGATCGTCCCGGTCCACAGACTTCAGATGTAGAAGGACGATTCTTCCCGAAAAACACCTATTGGATTACCGATATCAGTGCAAATTACCGTCCGACGAAAAATATCACTATATTTGGGCGCATCAATAATCTGTTTGATGTGTTCTATGCAGAAGCTTCCAATGCAAGAAGTACCTGGTGGGGCGAACCGGATGAATGGTGGACAGCTCCGGGCAGAAATTATCAGGTAGGCGTTGAATTTAAGTTCTAAAATTCTGATATTTGGCAGAACAGGCTGTACAGGTGAAAATCATCGGTATAGCCTGTTTTGTTGTATAAACAGCGATTGACAGTATAACAGATATATACATTAGAATCATGTATGGATTATAAGATGAAATGAATATAATCCGAATTTGTTTATATACGAGATTACAGGGGGGGACTTTATGCGCATTGCACTTCTCCACTTTGACCTGGCCGGAGGACCGGAGTCTGAAAATCGGGCTACATTGAAAAAAGGGATCAGAATGGCCGCATCTCTGGGGGCAAACTGGATTGTGACACCGGAAACAGCACTGCAGGGATATCTTTTTTATGACCAAAATCCATCTGCCCCAATTCCGGAAAGAAAGGATATTTATTTTGATTTTCTTCCTTTGGCGAAAAACTATGGAGTGACTCTTTTTCTTTCTTCAGCAGAGCATGATGAACGGGATGGGAAGGATTACAATACCTGTTTTGTGCTGAACAGTTATGGACAGTGTGTGGGATGGCACAGGAAGATGTTTTCTCATCAGAGCGGGGCGGAAGGATGGCTGGATTTGGGCCATGAGGTGGAACTCTTTCCTCTGCGCCCGGTGCCGGCGTCTGTTTTGGTATGTGCGGACAGCTATTATGAGGAATCCTGCAGGAAGGTCAGGGAAAAAGGAGCACCGCTGGTCATTGTCCCGGCAGCCTGGCCGCCGGGAGAGTGCTGCCCGGACCCGCCGGCAGTATGGGAGAGATGTTCTGCATGGACGGATGCCCCGGTGGTGGTATGCAATCAGACAGGAAAATTTATGGCAGGTCAACATGAGATGGATATGGAGCAGGCCAAAAGTGGACTGGTATATAAAGGGCATATGGTATTTTCCTACAAGGGGAAGCCGGCGATTCTTCTTTTGGACTGGGATGAAGTAAAAGGGGAACCGGCATCTTCTGCATTTCAGGCAGTGGAATTTCTTGACTGACTGTCCTGTTGATTTGGGAACCGGCCTATGGGACGGTGGAGGCGGTGCGGAATGGACATCTTGTACAAGTGGAAGATAAGTATATGTATTGTGCCAGTCATTATGTGACAAAGGCCATTCTGCAGGTGATTGACAGGGTGTACGGATAATGGGGGAAAAAGATGAATCAGGTGCTGTATATTACGAATATGGAGTCTGTATATAGTGGGATAAAGCAGGCAGTGGAAGAAATGGAAAACAGAACTTTGGCACCGGCTGTTTTTCAGATCGGGGATGATGAACCCTGGTCGGAGGTGTGGAACAGGCGGGTCAGAAAGGCGCCTTTTATATTGATTTTATGGATGGGAACAGGATTGTCCTGTGATTTCCTGAAGAAAATATATGAGGTCATGAAAACGGGACAGGTTCCTTTCCTGATACGGGTCACGGACCTGGAACCGGAAAAGGAAAGCGGCGGTCTGACTGAGGCGCAGAAATCCCTGATCAAGAAATATATTGCCTGCGGCGGGATACGGAACTGGGAGAATCTTCTCCTTTATATCTCTAATACTTTCCAGGGGCAGAAAACAGCCTTTGAGGAACCGCACAGTCTTCCCTACTGGGGGATTTATGTTCCCGGCTCCAGGGAGCCTATAATAGATATCCGGTTTTATATGAATCATTTCTGCGATTCATCAAAGCCGGTGGTGGGATTGATTTTTTCGAGAGAGGATTGGCTTTGGAATCATCTGGAATGGCAGGAGGAAATGATCAAAGCTGTCAAAAAGGAAGGGTGCAGTATTGTTCCTGTATTTACTACTTCTACAGCAGACCCGGCCTCCGGAGTACCGGGACTCTCAGATAATATGAAGGAATGCTTTTATCTGGACGGCAAAGTCTGCATTGATGTACTGCTGAATCCTTTCCTTTTTTCATTAACTGCAGCCGGTTTTCTTCAGCTTGAGGATCTCAGGCGTCTGGGGGTTCCTCTGCTCCAGCTGTACAATACATATAGGGATTACCAATGGTGGAGCCAAAGTCTGGCCGGTCTTACGCCTAATGAACTTTCCTATGCAGTGGCCCTTCCTGAATTTGACGGCGTAATACATACTGTGCCTGTTTCCACTTTGGAAGAAAGGGAGGATGGCACGCACTATCATAAGCCTATACCGGAAAGAATTGCTATGGTGGCCAGAAGAGCGAAAAAGTGGGCCGCTCTTTCCCACAAATCGGCAAAGGATAAGAAGATAGCCATTATATTTCATAATTTTCCTGCTGATAATTCCCATATCGGCAGTGCAAGTAATCTGGATTCCATTGAAAGTATCCGCAGACTGCTTGCACTGCTTAAGGATAAAGGGTATACGGTGGACCATGTACCGGAGACAGCACAGGAACTCATTGATACGATGACGAAACATGCGACCAATGACCGTCGCTTTATTTCAGAAACACTGCTGAAAAAAGCAGATGGCAAAATAACGGCGGACGATTATCGCAATTTCTATGAGCAGCTTCCGAAGAAAACACAGGAACACCTGCTTCGGGACTGGGGAGACCCGCCCGGAGAGATTTTCCGCTATGAGGACAGCTTGATTGTGCCGGGAATGCTTGATGGAAATATATTTCTTACTGTACAGCCTCCCAGGGGTTTTGGCGAGGATCCGGGGAAAATTTATCATTCCCCCGATCTGGCACCGACTCACCAGTATCAGGGATTTTATGAGTGGATCCGGAATGTATGGAAAGCGGATGCCATGATTCATGTGGGAACTCATGGAAATCTGGAATGGCTTCCCGGAAAAGGCGTGGCTATGTCCAATTCCTGCTATCCGGATATCAATACCGGCGATGTGCCGGATATTTATCCTTATTGGATTACCTGCGTAGGAGAAGGGATACAGGCTAAAAGACGGAGTGCCTCCTGCCTTATCAGTTACTTGACAGCGCCTATGAGTTTGGCCGGCACTTATGATGAGTATGATGATCTGGAAAAAAATCTGGAAGAATACTGTCACTTTAAAAATGATGAGGAAGAAAAGGCCAGTCTGGAGGAAGTCAAGGATCTGATTCGGAAAAGCGCAGTGAAATGTCATGTGGATGATATCAGGGAAGCGGAATGCGAATCTTTTGACGATTATGTGGGCAGGCTTCACAACTTCATCACAGATTTGAAAAATATGCAGATTTCCGTAGGCCTCCATGTTATGGGGGAAGCGCCGGCAGGAGAGGAACTGATCGAGTATCTTTTTGCGCTGACGAAACTGGATAACGGAAAAATTCCGTCTCTTCTCAAAACACTGGCATCCGCTTATGGTCATGATTATTATGAGCTTCTGCAGCACAGCGCTCAAATGACAGAAGACGGGACAATGACCTATGGAATGCTGCTGGACAGGCTTTCTCAAAAAGCCCGGGACATTCTGCAAAAATTATATGATTTAGGATTTGATGAGAAAAAGGCGGAGTCTATTTTTTTGCTTCCCTGGACAGATGAAATTACGAACAGGGACAAGAGAGACAGTCTTCTTTCCGTTTCCCGGTATATATGCACAGATATTGCGCCCCATCTGTCGCAGACGACTCTGGAAATGGAAAATACCTTAAGAGCATTGGACGGGAAGTATGTTGATCCTTCCCCTTCCGGAGCGCCGACCAGCGGAGGGGCTGACCTGCTTCCGACGGGAAGAAACTTTTACAGCATTGATCCGCGGGCCCTGCCGACGGAAGCGGCCTGGCATATTGGCTGTCAAATGGCAGAGAATGTGATACAGAAATATATTCTGGAGGAAGGGACATATCCGGAAAGCTGCGGCATTATCCTCTGGGCTACAAGCAACCTTAGAAATCATGGAACCTGTATAGCTGAATTCCTGGCACTCATGGGACTTAAACCGGTCTGGCAGCCTGGAAGTCATCGGGTGACAGGAGTGAAAGTGATACCTCTTTCCGAATTGAAAAGGCCCCGCATTGATGTCACCGGCCGTATCAGCGGCTTATTTCGTGACAGCCTTCCTGCCAGCGTATCCTGGCTCGATGAGGCGGCCTCCATGGTTTCCAGACTGGATGAGCCGGAAGATATGAATTTTGTACGGAAGCATGTACTTGAGGATGTAGAGGATTTAAAGGGAAAAGGCATCGGGGAAAAAGAAGCCTGGCGGCAGGCCAGCTACCGTATTTTCGGAGACCCGCCCGGCTGCCATGGCGCCGGAGTGAATGCATTGCTGGATGCCAAAAACTGGGAAAATGTGGATGATATCGCCTTTGTATATACCCGCTGGGGCGGTCATGCCTACGGGAAAGGATCACAGGGAGTCTATATGCCGGATTTATTTAAAAAGAGGATGGCCGGTATTGATATAACAATCCAGAATGTGGATCAGAGAGAATCATCCATGCTTTCCAGTGATGACTACAACTCTTATCGCGGTGGTATGGTAGCGGCAGTGAGGAGCTATAAAGGGGCCATGCCTAAAAATTACGTGAATGACAGTTCTGACACCAGCAGGGTGGTGATACGTACATTGGATGAAGAACTGAAAAGATGGTTCCGTGGTGAGGCGGCCAATCCGAAGTATATCAAAGGCATGAAAAAGCATGGCTATAAAGGGGCCGGTGATTTAGCCGAGTATGTAGCGGTCAGTTTCCAGTGGGATGCGACCAGTGAAGTCATGGAGGACTGGATGTATGATACCTATGCTGACAGCTATGCCCTGAATCAGGAAATGCAGGAATGGATGAAGAGCGTGAATCCCTGGGCATTGGAACGCATTGTGGAAACGCTGCTGGAAGCCCACAAGAGAAACATGTGGCATACAACTCCTGAAAGGCTCCGGCAGCTGGAAGAACTGTGTCTGGAAGTGGAGGGGGAATTGGAAGAAGCAGGTAATGAAGATTAACATTTTCCCCTTGACAGTCAAACAGGTATATAGTTTATGGTTAAGGAAGCAAAGGAGGAATGAGTATGTCTGAAAACCATCCACATTTCGAAATACCGAAAGACCCTCACAAAAAGGCAAGGTATGAAAGTGCGTTAAAACATGCCAGAGCCGCAGAAGCGGCAGGTAAATCATCAGAAGAGGTGCATCGGATTTTTCATGATGTCATGAATTTTGACTCTTCTGATCTGGATGCTATACCGAAGGATCCGGCTCACCAGAAATACAGGAGTGCGCTGATTCATGCCCGCAAGGCGGCAGAAGAAGGGAAATCTTCGGAAGAGGTGCATGATATTTTCAACCGGGTCCTTCATGGAGAAGGAAAAGGAAACTGCGGCCATAAAAATTAAATGCCTGTCAAATGGGAGTCTGTATCACTAAGATACAGGCTCTTTTTGACAGGCATTTTTTGTCTCTGCTTTTCCAGAACAGGAGAAGGAATCGGACAGCCCAATGCTTTTGGAAAATTTGCTTTTTCAAGGGCTTACATATCCTGCAGATTTCTCTCTTTTTCCATGGTGCAGGATAGAAGTTTAAGGAAGCGCTGATTAATTCGCTGTTTGCTTTC
>NZ_JBJEXP010000007.1:0-3534 GCF_051885895.1 Dialister sp.
GCCCAATAAGAGGCCTTCCTATTGGCGTCTGACCGGCTCCGAAATGACGAGGTGGATGGCACGATCACGATCTCGACCCCGATCCAGTCTAGTGAGCTGGTCGCTAGTTTCTTGTTTCTAGTTTCCAGATACAAGCTACTAGCTACTAGATCTGCGCCGCCAGGCGCCCACCTTGCCTCCAAGGAGTGGACTTTATCACTATCCTCTGAACCAGCCCGGAAGGCGAAGCCGGTCCCGGGCCGAAACGGCAGCCCAGGGCGAAAGCCCGGCGGCTGCCTGCACCCTCTGAACCCCCTTGCTTTCGGGAATACCGTCTAGCACCATCCCGACCTCAATCCCGATCCCGATCTCGATCCCATCCTCCCATGACTCTTTCGGCACTCAAACTCCAATGACTCACTCCCTCCCCTCTGAACCAGCCCGGAAGGCGCAGCCGGTCCCGGGCCGAACCGGCAGCCCAGGGCGAAAGCCCGGCGGCTACCCTGCACCCTCTGAACCCTTCCTGCTTTCGGGAATACCGTCACACGCAGCCCCGATCCCGATCCCGGCCCCGATCCCATCTTCTAATGACTCTTCCGGTACCCAACCTCCATTGACTCACTCCCTCGGTCCCGATCTCGATCCCGATCCCATCCTCCCATGACTCTTCCGGTACTCAAACTCCTTTGACTCACTCCCTCGCTCCCCCAATCCCATATCAAAAAAGCGAACCGGTTTCCCGATTCGCTTTTGCTTTCTCTATTATCTTCTATCGTTTCTGTTCTTTTCGTAAAGAACCAGCAGTCCTTTCAGTGTCAGCATGGGATCCACCACGTCAATGGTCTTGGACGATTTGGCAATGAGGGTAGCCAGGCCGCCGGTGGCGATAACTTTGACATTGGGTTCGTTCAGTTCTTCCTTGATCCGGTTGACGATTTCATCGATCTGGCCCACGAAGCCGTAGTAAATGCCTGCCTGCATGGCGGAGACCGTGTTGCGGCAGATGATTTTCGGTGTTTTCACCAGTTCGATACGAGGCAGCTTGGATGCACGCTGGAAGAGGGCTTCCATGGAAATCCCGATGCCCGGTGCCACAGCGCCACCCAGGTAGTTGCCCTTGGTGTCCACCACGCAGAAGGTGGTGGCGGTGCCCATGTCGATAATGATGAGAGGGCAGTCGTATTCCGCAATGGCGGCCACAGCGTTGACGATACGGTCGGCACCCAGTTCCTTGGGGTTATCGTAGAGAATGTTGAGGCCTGTCTTGATGCCGGGGCCCACCATGATGGGCTTTGTATGGAAATAGCGCTGGCTCATGGTTTCCAGGATCGGAATAATCGGCGGCACAACGGTGGAGATAATGATATCTTCCACGTCCTTGAAGTCCAGTCCGTTCAAATGGAAAAGAGTGCCCAGCAGAGCTGCGTATCCATCGGCAGTCTGCAGGGTATCCGTAGCCACGCGCCAGTGGCGGATCAGTTTCCTTTCCTTGTAGACACCACAAACAATATTCGTATTTCCCACATCAAAAGCAAGAAGCATCTGAATCTCCTCCGAAACAGGCCCTCTGAGGCGCCATTAAATTTACATCAAGTGTATAATGCAACAAACTTTCCATTCTGTCAAGGGAAATCATAACAAATGATAGATATTTTTATAGAAAAATATATCAGTAGGGTGATTCATAAATTCCATATTATAAAAAAAGCACCGCTTTTCTGCGGTGCTTCTCCCCTGCTTTCAATGTTCCATGGTGGGATAGTAGCCTGCCTGGTTCAGGGACTGACGGATTCTCGTGCCGCAGACAACGCCCAGAATGACCTTAATCAGATCAAAGGCCACAAAGGGGAATACGGTCAGTGTCAGTGCGGTCCAGAGAGGCATATCTTTGCCCAGGCCGAAGTGGAAATAGCCCATGAACCAGATGGTGCCCAGGGCATAGCAGCAGACGAGCCCTGCTGCAGCGGAGGAAACCTGACGGAGGAAGTGGCCCTTTTCTGCCAGACGGAATCCCGATACCCAGGCCATCACCACAAAGCCCAGATAGTAGCCGCCTACGGGCGAGAGGAAAATGCCTGCTCCTGCCTTGCCCATGGTGAGGATCGGAATGCCAAGAATACCAAGAAGCAGCCATACGCCAATGGATATGGCTCCCCATTTCCTTCCCAGCACGCCGCCTGCCAGGGCGCATACGAAGCTCTGCAGGGTAATGGGCACCGGGCCTATGGGGAACGTAAACTGGGACAGCACGGCCATGATGGCCGCAAATATAGCTGCGCTGATGATATTGTGCATTTTTCCTTTATCCATGATACTCTTCTCCTTTTCCTATGACCGTCCGTGTATCAGACATGAAGAGTGAAATGCCCGGAACGGCTGAAACATTGATAAAGCACTGCCTGAAGTGCTTCCCGGCGGATTCCGCCTTATCTTTTCGGCAGCGGAGCTGCCACGGGACGAATGGACACATCGCCGGCAATGACGCGGTTCACGGTCTTGCCTGTATCTACCAGGAGACAGCCGTCCTTGTCGATGCCGATGGCTTTTCCTGTATAGCTGTTGTCTCCGAAAATGACCCGCACCTCTTCGCCGATGGTGACGGACAGGGATTTCCAGTCTTCCAGCACCTTGTCAAATCCCTTGGTCTGGGCCAGATGGTATTCCTTTTCCAGTTCCGCCAGCACAGCGGCCAGAAGGTCCTTGCGGGATACATCAATGCCCTCGTTCAGGAAGGAAGTGGCTCCATCCCGGAAGGCTTCGGGGAATTCATTTTTCTTCATGCCCGTATTGATGCCGATCCCCATGATGATGTAGTCAATTTTTTCCATGGATGCGGACATTTCGGTAAGAATGCCCACCATTTTCTTTCCGTGGTAAAGGATATCATTGGGCCACTTGATGCCTGCATCCCGAAGGCCGAGACGGCGGATGCCCCGGCATACGCCTACGGCTGCCAGAAGGGTGCATTTGGCCGCTTCCAGCGGGAAGAAGGTTGGACGAAGGATCAGGGAGAACCACACGCCCTTGGCGAAAGGACTGTAGAAGCCTCTCGTCAGCCGGCCATGGCCGCTGGTCTGTTCCTCCGCCACCACAATGGTGCCCTCTTCTGCCCCTTCCCGGGCAATCTTCTTCGCTTCTTCATTGGTGGACTGGGTGGATTCCATATACACCACATGCCGTCCGAACGTCTCCGTGTGGAGGGCGCTGTCAATTTCCAGAGGAGTTAAAAGATTGGGAGCATAAATCAAGCGGTAGCCCTTCCTGGTGCTCGATTCAAAAATATATCCTCTTTCTTTCAGTACATTAATATGCTTCCAGATGGCTGTGCGGGAAACATGCAGATCCTTGGAAATCTGCTGTCCTGAAACGAATTCCCCGTTGGCCTTCCTGAAGTAGTCCAGGATTTCATTTCGCATAAAACGCCTCCCATGATAAGAATATGTGCCAATTTATATCCTGCCCGAAAGGACTCTCTCCCTTCGTCAGTTTGTTCTTTACTCATTATATCCAGTTGTAAACCATTCGTCAACCTGTGTGTATTATGGTATTAACATT
>NZ_JBJEXP010000008.1:0-3530 GCF_051885895.1 Dialister sp.
CAGGGCTTTTGATTTCTTATTTCGTCATTTTCTTCGGATGGTACTTCTCATATACATAGTACAGTTTATCCGCCATGAAGTTGATGGCTTCAGAGCCTTCCAGGATATCTGACCAGTAGGAGGGAATGAATCCGCTGCCGAAGCGGATGCCTTCCAGGGCACCGGTAATGGCGGCGGTGGTATTGCTTTTGCCGGAATGGTTGGCAGAAATAATCAGAGCATCCAGCGGCTCATCGATGGCCAGGGCGCAGTATACGGCAATGGCCAGTGCTTCGTCTGCACTTTCACCGCTTCCCAGGGATGTGAGACTGTCGATGTGGTCCCAGGTGCCTGTCTTGCCGGCGGGATGGTTATTGGCCTGTTCTTCTGCGGCGCTGAGAAGGGAAAGGATGGGATCTGTCTTGTGGGCTTTGCCCAGAAGGGCTTCCGCCCGTTCCAGAGATTTGGGAAGTGTCAGTCCGTAGGCCAGGCAGGAAATCATGGCTGCCAGACCGCCGGCAGCATAATAGGCTACCGGATTGGAGTGGGAAAGGGCGGCTGCCTTGACAGCTTCATCAAAAGCGGCTTTGCTGTCTCCTGCAAAAATAAGTCCGATGGGGACGGCCCTTGCCAGGGAAGCGCTCCCTTTGCAGTCATTTACCTTCACTTTGGTAGAGCCCTTCACATCTTTGGAAAAGGCTCCCAAAAGCCCTTCTTCCGGATTTCTGCGGGCATGCATGAATTTTTCTCTCACCAGACAGAATTCTCTTTCATGGGGCTGCCTTCTCATCCAGGTCCGCTGCCCGCGGCGGGGTTCTTCGCCGGTCTGGCTGTAGTACCAGCGCATGTACCCCCGGTAAATCCCGTCTACCAGTTCCAATTTCTTAGCATCTGCCCATAGAATCCCGTCTATCGTAGCCAGTATCATCTGCGTGTTGTCAGAAATCGGTGCCTTTCTGCCGTTTTTTGCATCCCTCACCAGGGTGCGGAGGCCAAAAGGGCCAAATCGGTGCTGTATACGACCGACGGAGAAATTCTGCAGGGGATACCCCAGTGCATCCCCGCAGGCACTTCCATACAGTGCCCCGCGAAACTTCTCTATGTCCGCCATGTTTTCCTCCTTTTCTTCAGTTTCGTGCCATCCTGCTTTCCGGTCAGCAGGAAAAGAGGATCCCTTGTGTTTTCTCTCCGTCGGGAAAATAAAAGTTTCTGGAAATCTAACTACTTCACAGAAACTTTTGTCAACGTATGAGCAGAACGGCCTACTCCTAATTTTTATCCTTTGGTATTATTATAGCATAATTTTACGTCCGGAATATAGAGAAAGTACGAACAATTTGCCATAAATGGTACCTTTTCCCGCACTTTTGTGGAGAAAACAGGAATGTATGGCTTCCTCCGGGCATATGTCCGCCCTGCTTCAGGAGACCAAAAGCCGCCTGCGGCGTCCCCTTTGGAAACGAAATTCCTGCACCGGCAGGGAAAATGCATTTCTATCGCAGGCCCGTGTATGAATCATGAGCCGTCGGGAAGCTGCCGAAGCTCCCGCTATCTGGTGAACCACAGAGCAGCAGCGATTTCCACAAGGCCTATGAGAGGCACGCCGTACACAAATTTCTTATGCCTTGTCTTATGATGGAAGAAGTACATGCCCGCCAGGGCACCGAAAAAGCCTCCTGCCAAAGCGGTAAGGAGGAGTGTCTTTTCGGATATGCGCCAGTACCCATGAACGGCTTTCCATTTATCCAGGCCGAAGAGGGCAAAGGAAAGAAGGCTGATGCAGAGGAGGTACCCTATTGCTCCGGTCATAGTGCCTCCTTATCCCAGCTTGTCCCCATTGTCTACAGGCCTTTCCGGCACCGCCAGCACGACGCCGTCTCTGCTGTAGGTTCCCAATACCAGCACTTCGGACATGAAGTCTGCAATCTGGCGGGGCGGGAAGTTGACTACTGCCAGTACCTGGCGGCCCAGGAGATCCTCTTTTTTATAGAGAGCCGTAATCTGGGCGGAGGATTTCTTTTCCCCTATGTCCGGCCCGAAGTCGATGAGGAGCTGGTACGCCGGTTTTCTTGCCTTTTTAAATTCCTTCACATCTATGATCGTGCCTGCGCGAATGTCCAGTTTCATGAAATCTTCAAAGACTGCCATAGAATCCTCCCTTACCGCGTTTCTTCCGTACCGCAGGTTTTCATATACTCCATAACCGCCCTGTCCAGGTCATCCATGAAGTCGATATTTCCGGAAGGCAGTCCCGTAATGAGGGATCCGCCTCCATTGGTCCCATGGTGGATGAAGCACTTTAAAATGCCGGCATAAACAGCATGGACCTGAAGAAGCACTTCTCTGTTTCCCGGAGAGGTTTCCGCCAGATGACGGATGCTTTCGCACAGATTTCCGAAGGCGAAGCGGTTGAATACCTCCCTTTCTTCCAGGTAGTAAGTGAAGCTGCCGTTGCTCTTTTTGTAGTTGTCATAAAGTACCAGTTTGGATTCCATACCTGTTCCCCCATTCCCATGTCTTTCCGCCCCTGCCGGGCGGTGCAAGGACCTATGCTGAAGCATTGCATAAACGTACAGGAAATCAAATGCTGAAAATCAATCCGTCTTTTCCTGATTTCCCAGAGTAAACCAGCGGACAGGCTCTTTCTTCCTGTCTTCGGAGCAGAAAAAGGCTTTTCCTTTTTTCTTTTTGAGAGTTTTATCCTTGAGTTCCACCGGTTCCCCGTTTACTGCCAGGGGATAGAGATCCTCCCGGGGTGTCAGCCGGAGCAGGCTCACCGCTCCTGTCTCATCGGTCGAAAACATGTACAGGGGCCGAAAACCGGTGTCTTTGTCATTTTTATCTCTTTTGAAAACCATCAGAGGCGTGGATACGCCGGTGAGCTCCTGCGTCATCTGCCAGCCATTGTCGGACGGGGTGAAAATCAGAAGTGCCGGCTTTCCTTCCCTGTCTGTATAAGGACTCTCCAGCAGCACCAGGGCTTCGTCCTTTCCGTCGCCGTTCAGATCTTCCATCACAGCGGCATAGGACATGAGACTCTTATCATAGGAGGTGTCGCCGAAATAATCCAACAGGGCCTGACGGATTCCTTCATTCTCTTCCTGCAGGGAGGATTCCTTCTGTACCTTCTTCGGTATCAGGGTTTCCGGAGACACCGGTGCCGGCAGCGCCGTTTCCTCAATGACTTCTCCGTTTTTCTCTATGGAAACGGTGGATATGTCCTCCCCTTTCCCGGAAAGAGGGAAAAGAAAAAGCATGGCCGCCGCCAGTAATTGTATCTTATATGTGGTCATAAACATTCCTCGCTGTTCTTTTCTTTATTATACCATGGAGGGGCGCCTCCGCCGCCCCGGGTTCAGAAGGTTCAAAGGGCTCTGCCCGCTTTCTGCGGGCGGGTTCAGAGGATGTGGTGACGCCATTTGACACGCCGTCGGCGTGAGGGGTCTGAAGTTTAACCGGCCTGTGGCCGGAGGGTTCTTAGGTTTGACGGGGCTTCGCCCCGAGGGTGATGGTGGCGGCTGCGCCGCAATTTTGAACAGGCGGCTCCGCCG
>NZ_JBJEXP010000009.1:0-3523 GCF_051885895.1 Dialister sp.
TGTCTTCTTCTTCATTCTCCGGATCTTTCTTCATATAGCTATCCTGGATTGCTTTAAGCAAAAACATAGCATAAGAAGTTTTAGAAGCAAGACCAGAGATACCAGAAATATTCAGGTGGGCACCTTCTGGGCCAATAATAAATTTCGAGTTTAGATTGACAGGAAGCGTTACCTTCTCACAGTCCTTAGCTCCCTCATACATTTCAAGATACCCACATACTGTCAGACGGCACATTGCGGGAGGCGAAAACTGCACTTTGATTTCGGTGAAATCGCCTCTCCGATTGTGCCGTACCGGTACTTGCCGCAGACTCTCAGCGGTATGACCGCAGGTTGTCGTAGCTTTGTTTGAAAGGCAGAGGATGCTGCTTTTGAAACAAGGCCATGACAGGGGGTCATGGCCTTAAAAATGTACTTTGAAAACTTCATCAGTAGAGTCCTTGATTATCAACAGCAGCACGGATGATCTCAGCATCGATGACTTTCTTGTTCTGCTGGGAACCAATCGTCAGGGCATCCGTCATCAGGTTGTCAATGAGCCGTGGATTCCCCTGTGTAAAGCTGTGGGCAGCTGCAAGAGCCGCCGGATCTATGATGGTGCAGGATGCACCTGCCAGCTGGATCTTGTGCAGGATGTACTTTGATACTTCGTCATCAGAAAGCCCCGTGTAATTATAGTGGACGGTGATCCGCTGACGCAGCGCTTCATGTACTGGTTTGCGGAGTGTGTCATTGAGATGGGATTCTCCGCAAAGGATCAGGGTAAAGTAGTTCACCGAATCATAACCGTAGTTCATGAGCATTTTGATATCATTCAGTATACCGGTGTTTAAATACTGCGCTTCATCGATGGCGAGCAGGAGTGGCTGACGCTTTTCCTTATAAAGGTATGTGATCTGTTCCTGGATCGCTTTAAACATACGTGTTTTGCCGCCTTTGTCAGAGACACCAAGAATGGCGCAGAGCTGCTTGTAAAAATCAGCAACGCTGATCGTGGAAAGACACAGATATTCCATGTGGTACAGGCTGGGATTCAGGCTGGCAGCAAAACAGCGCAGGGCATAGGATTTCCCCATACCCGGCCTGGCGGTAAATACGCCGATGCCCCGGATATCCTTGAGATAATTCAGGCGGTTGGTCATCTCGGTAAAGTCTCTGGAAATAAAGTGGTCCTTCTCCTTTAGCTGCTGTTTATCGAAAGGATTGAAGGTAAGACCGTAATAGGAGTTATACATCAGGATTCACCTCCGGCCCTGGAATAATCAATTGCCGGAAGATTGTTCCGTTTCGTGTGGCAGTTTTCGTTGCGGTTGGTCTGACGGATGGGAAACTTCTTATCATCAAACAGGATATAGGCGGAAGTCATGTCATCCGGGAGAAAGCGGACATCCACTTTTGCGGAGATAAACTGCATGGGAACATCATAGCAGACATTGTCGATGGTGATGGTGGAATCCTTACGCACCTTACGGGTGATCCGGTTGTAAAAGCAGTCGTCCAGCCACTGCCTTGACTGCGGCGTGCGGGGATGGTCTTTGGAAGCCTGATAGCGCTCCAGTGGGGTGGAGCCAATGCCCCGGTGGAAGGTGGTATTGTAATCACGCATGTAATCTTTGAGCATTCCGTTGAACTGTGACAGGGATGTAATGGATGCAATGTCCAGAGTGTAAAGCCAGCGTTCCTTAAGGGTTCTGAAATGCCGCTCTACCTTGCCTTTGCTGGCCCCGTCACGGATTTTTGTGTGCAGGAGAAGGATACCAAGGGCTACGCAGATCATGGAAAGCTGTTCATTCGAGTAACTGCAGCCATTGTCTACATACAGCTTATCCGGAATCCCATAGGTGGCAACAGCATCCTTTAATACCTTCTGGAAGTTGCAGGCATTGTCGCTGTAGAACAGTTCGCCGCCGACCAGAAGTCTGGAATGGTCGTCAATGATCATGATGCAGTAAACCCGGCGGGATCTGCCGTCTTCGGTAATGTAGGGAAGGTAACAGGTGTCAGCCTGCCAGATCTTTCCGAATTTATCTTCCTCATAGGCCCTGCGGTCACGTAAGTTCGGGTCTCTGGCTGATTTGAGGTCATTGTGCCTGATAAAGCGTTGAACAGAATCAACACTGACAGTGGACGGGATGAAAGCTTCCCGTACCAGATGCTCATAGATCTGGGTGGCATTCATGCGGGGGTGTTCTTCCTTGATGCGGTAGATCTCGGCAATGGCATCTTCGTTTAATGCACGGGAAATGCCTTTGTCAGACCTGGTATTCGGCATCAGGGCATCCAGACCGCCGATGGTGTACTGAGACTTCCATTTTTCCAGTGTTTTGTAGCTGTAAGTGACGGTGGAACCATCCGGAAGAGTCAGTGGAGATGCGGTGACCCGTTTATAGTAGGCGGTTGCCGAGGCATCAGGATAAAGCCCCTGGATGACAGGAGCGATGAGTGCGAAGCGGAACTGTGCCACTTGCGCATCGTGTTTCGTTTTTTCGGTATCTTTACTCATGGAAAAGTCCTCCTTTTTGTTTTTCTTCATCATAAACGAAGAAAAAGCCGGCCGCCATCCCACGGTCGTGTGGTCAGAAGATGGAAATATCCGGAGTAAAGATGGTCTGATGATACCGTGCGTTTTTCGGAGTTGCCAGTATGGGATTTTTGTGTGACTGAAGAAAGGAATGGGACATCAGCCGGATAAACCCCATGGAGAAGGATGAGTAGCTTTCCGAAGCGGTAAGGTTCTTCAGAAAAGAGAAATCAGAAATTTCTGCATCTGATAACAGACCAAGCCATTCCCGCTTATGGGATTTCCAAAGAGCAAGCCATTTGAAGAACTGATTCCGTGAGATGTCAAATCTTTCACAGAGCTGTTCGATGGTGTAAAGCCTGGCAAAGTATTCACCAAGGACACGCAGGATGAAGAACAGGCTGTAGCTGGAGTAAGGAATGATGATGTCGGGGAGGATGGCATGTGCATGCCGGCAGCTTTCACAGAATACCCGGAGAATGCAAAGCTCTGATTTTACCTGTGTGCCTGCTTTGAAGTCAATAATGGATCTGCCGTAGTAGTCGTGGATATGGCAGTTTCCGGTGCTCCCGCAGATGGGACAGGTCTCCAGTTCAGGCTGAAAATGCTCCATGTAGGAATCAAAAAGAAATTTTGATGAAGTTTTTATACGAATTAGCTTGCATAACAGTAAATTTTTTCTTATCATAACAGTGTACTGAATCCGGTACACCAGGAAACTGCACATGACACAGGCAACCATTGATCAGGGCAAGCCCCTGCATCGGACCTGAAGTGCAGCACCTGGGTTGAGTGAGAGAAAGAACGAACTGTGGGAGGGGCTGTTCTTTCTCTTTTTCATTGTTACGAAAAGACTATAGGGGAAAGAAAAGGAATGGTCAAGAAGGCAGATAAAAACGTGCCGTAAAAAACAGCACGTTAAGATAGACGATATGAAGGGGAAGGAGAATTTAATCTGCGGCAAAGTTGCAGTAGGCAGGAACTATACTTTGACGCGTGACA
>NZ_JBJEXP010000010.1:0-1138 GCF_051885895.1 Dialister sp.
CTTTGCAGCCTGCAGGGAATCTTCCAGCACCAGCAGGAATTCTTCCAGGGAAGGCAGACGGATATCCCCTCCGGAAGTTACGCAGGAAATATCAAAGAATGCCGTTCTCTCTCCATTAACCCAGGGCTTTTGGAAACGCTCTTTGATATGCTGCTCTGCTTCCGCTGTCAGCTTGGCGGAAGGTGTCAAAATGACAAAACGGCCGCCCCTCAGATAGAATCCATGGCAGCTGCCAAGCTCCCTGCGTATGAAATCACCGATATCCTTTAAAAAGCTGTCCACAAATACAGGGCCGTAAAGAATGCGGCTCTGTTCAAATCCCCGGATGACAAAACCAAGCCAGGACGCATTTCCCTCTCTCATCCGGTCCTGATATACCAGCTTCATAGCCTGAGCATTCAAAAGATTTGTTTCCTCATCCATATAGAAATCAGGATTCCTGACGGTAAGATATCCTACCAGGATAGCCAGTGTAAAGAAGTAGCCCAGAATGAGGGTCTGCCTGAATTCGTTTCTCAGGTAGATGCCGATAAGCAGCAGAAAGCCGCAGGCTATAAAGGCCAGATTTCTCTTTAATGAATTTTCATTCCATTTGAACAGAACCAGAAACGTAGAAAAAACCAGATAAAAGATATAGCAGCTATAGATGCTCATATACACGGGACCGTTCTTGTAGGGATAGAGAGGTGTGGACTGAAAGAAATATCCTGTCCAGGGAGTCGTAAAAAGCAGAGCCAGCAGTACCCAGGCCGGTAAAAACAGGACTACCTTTGTCCATCGTCCGGCAAAGTCCGGAATATGAAGGGCATCTGATGTATAGAGAAGCAGAAAAGAGGCTGACAGTATGAAGCAGATATAGTATGAAGCAGATATAGTATGAAGCAGATATAGTAGAAACCAGAAATAAATAGCCCCGGTATGAGGCGGACTGACTGCCAGCACTGCATAAGCAATAATATCAGTCATCAGGTTCAAAAGATTCAGCACCATGAGATAGAAGAAGGAACGGGACTCCCGAAGAGGAAGGTGCCGGCGGCTTATGTAGTAAATGATCATAATCAGCTGCAAAGGAATTGCAGCAAGAAAAAAGTCGATATCATACTTTATGTGAAAAAGCCACTCCATAATCCTCACTCCT
>NZ_JBJEXP010000010.1:1238-14576 GCF_051885895.1 Dialister sp.
AAAAAAGTCGATATCATACTTTATGTGAAAAAGCCACTCCATAATCCTCACTCCTTCCCCGCCTCATGCTTTTCATTCTCATTATACACCTGTACCCGGTATAAAAGGGATACCCTTATGATGAAAAAATTGGAGCAGGAAAGGACAGGGCTGCGGATAAGGCAGGAAATCATCAGGAGCAGGCTGAAGAAGCACCGATGATGCTGAAATCCACAGGCATTCCGCCCTCCGGTCATGGAACCGGTTTCTTCAAAATTCCCACGAAAAAAGCCTCCGGAAACCGGAGGCTTTTCTTAATTCTATTATTCCCATTCAATGGTGCTCGGCGGCTTGGAGGTGATATCGTACACAACTCTGTTGACCCCTGCCACTTCGTTGCAGATGCGGCGGCTCATTTCGTCCAGCACTTCCCAGGGGAAGCGGAAATAATCGGCGGTCATGCCGTCAGAAGAGGTAACGGCGCGGATGCCTACGGTATAATCATAGGTTCTTTCATCACCCTGTACGCCTACAGAGCGAATGGCTGCCGGCAGGATGGCAAAGGACTGCCAGATATCATTGTAGAGACCGTGCTGTTTAATCACATCTCTTACAATGAAATCAGCCCGGCGGAGAATATCCAATCTTTCCGGTGTAATTTCACCGATAATGCGGATAGCAAGACCGGGACCGGGGAACGGCTGACGGTTGACCACTTCTTCCGGAAGGCCCAGCTGACGGCCCAGTTCGCGGACTTCATCCTTGAAAAGTTCACGCAGCGGTTCGATAAGCTGGAACTTCATATCCTTCGGCAGTCCGCCTACGTTATGATGGGATTTGATGGTCGATGCAGTAGCGGTACCGGATTCTACAACGTCCGGATACAGAGTGCCCTGCACCAAGAATTTCACATCTTCCAGCTTATTCGCTTCTTCCTGGAAGGTATGAATAAACTCAGCGCCAATGGTTTTGCGCTTCTTTTCCGGTTCTGTCACACCCTTCAGGAGAGACATGAAGTGCTTGGATGCATCAATATGAACAAGCTTCATATTGAATTTATTTTTAAATGTATCCACTACCTGTTCTGCTTCGCCGAGACGAAGGAATCCATGGTCTACGAAAACACAGGTAAGCTGGTCGCCGATGGCTTTATGTACCAGCACTGCTGCTACGGAAGAATCCACGCCGCCGGACAGTGCACAGATAACATTGTGCCTGCCCACCTTTTCACGAATGTTTTCAACGGCAATATCAATGTAGTTGCCCATGGACCAGCCGCCTTCGCATTCACAGATTTTGAAGAGGAAATTCTTCAGCATGGTGGTGCCTTCCGGAGTATGAACCACTTCCGGATGGAACTGGACTCCGAAGAAACGGCGTGCTTCATCGGCCATGGCTGCCGTCGGCGTCAGATCTGTATGTCCTGTCAGGCCAAATCCGGCAGGCATATCAGTTACTGCATCACCGTGGCTCATCCATACAGCGGTCTTTTCGGAAACGCCTTCAAAGAGAGCAGAGCTGCCGTTCCTGTAGAATTCCGTATGACCGTATTCATGTTTAGCCGGCTTTGACACTTCGCCGCCCAGCTCCTTGGCCATCAGCTGCATGCCATAGCAGATTCCCAGAATAGGAATGCCTGCCTTGAACACGTCCGGATCCACCTGGGGTGCATTTTCTGCATTCACGCTGGACGGACCGCCGGAGAAAATAATGCCCTTCGGGTTCTGGGCAAGGATTTCCCGAGCGCTCTTGTTGTATGGCAGAATTTCGCAGTATACGCCGCATTCACGGACACGCCGTGCAATCAGCTGGGCATACTGTCCGCCAAAGTCAACAATCATAACAATTTCCTGATGTTTCATCTGTTTCCTCCTGTGGAGACAATATCAGTAACGTAAACAATGTATTCCTTATTATATCATATCTGAGATTATTCAGCTTCAAACAGAGGCAGCGGTGCCAGATAGATAATATCCTTCCGCTTGGCTGCATCCCCTTCTGCCAGGATAGCCGCTTCTCCGATGACGTGGGCGCCTGCCTTTTCCGCCAGCTGTTTCATTGCTTTCATGGAGCCGCCGGTACTGATGACATCATCAACCAGGAGCACATTCCTTCCCTTCAGCAGATCCACATCTGTATCCATAAGGTAAAGGCGCTGTTTCCCTGCAGTGGTAATCGATTCATCTTCCACCCAGATAGGATTTTCCATGTAAGCCTTCACCGATTTTCTGGCCACAATGTAGCGTTTCATTCCCAGAACACTTGCCAGTTCATGAGCCAGGGGGATTCCCTTGGTTTCAGCCGTCATGAGGATATCCGTATCCTTCGGCACCCGGGCCGCCAGTTCTCGGGAGCAGTTTTCAACGATTTCCGTATCCCCCAGAATGACAAATCCTGCAATTGCCATTTTATCGGAAATATTCAGAATCGGAAGCTGTCTTGTACATCCTGCCACATGAAGTTCGTAATGTCTTTTTGCCATCATACACCTCTGCAATAAAAATAGAAATAAAGTCTGGTCCTCTATGCATCCATGGATTATGTAATATCTACCTGAGCCGGAGGCGTGGATGTGATTTCCACCTTCGGTGCTTCCGTAATCGTGACCATCACGCTGCCGGAATCCGGCTTCCCTGCCTGTACATTTCCCTTTTTCTTCACCGATGGCTGCTCCGCCGGTGCCTGTACGGCCATGAGCGGAATCGCATCGGCCGGAGCTGTCTTTCCCAGCTGATCTTTCTTTGCTGCCAGCAGCCGTCCGATTTCATCGGACAGTCTGTCCCGCATAGTGTCGTCTCCCATGGCCTGCCGGATGTAGTATACCACCAGGGAAGCAGGATCGTCTGTATCGGAAGGAATTTCCCTCCACCTGCCATCCTTTCCCAGGGCCCAGGCCTTTCCGTCCACGCTGTATCTCACATGAATCAGATCCTCCGTAAAAGCTTTGGATGATTTGACATCCATCGTCTTTACCTTCGCCTGCAAGCCATCCTCAAATACGTCTTCAATTTCCAGGGAAGCCAGGTCCAGAAACAGCCCTGATGCCCCGTCATTATATATACCGCCGGTATTCTGAATCATGGGGAACATTTTATCCCCGTTCAGATAGTAAGGCTCATAAGCCTCAGCCATTCCTCCCCAGGAAAAAGCCAGAGAGACTCCCAAAACCAATGCCCATTTTTGAAAGCTCTTCAACTGTATCATCTCCTGTCTGATTACTTAGGGAAGCTGTGATGAAATACCTTTATTATTGTACACTAAAAAGAGGGCATTGAGTACCGATTTTAACAGAAAGTTTTCTCTCTTTTCCGGAGAACAGGGACCTGGTAAAAGCATCCTGCAGAGGAAATCCGGCTTTCTGTCTCAGGAATGATAAAAGACTGTAACAGGATGACTTGTCCTGTTACAGTCTTTTTATTTTGAAATGTAGGGATTTCCCTTCAGCAGGAAGCGCCAGGGAAAGTCTTTGCCGTAGAAAGCATAGTCAATATTTTTTCTTCTGGTGGTTTCTATGGGAAAAGGACCTTCTTCCCTGTTTTCCAGATACAGGGTGCTTCCGGTCAGATCCATGCCATAAAAGGACATATCTATCCCCATGGCCTGTGTCAGCCGCCCGGGGCCGGAGGTAAGAAGTTTTTCCTTCTGCTGGTGCCGTCTTGCTTTCATCAGCTCCAGCCCTTCCAGCGGTTCCAGGGCCCGGATCAGAACGGATCCGGATTCCCCCTCATGTCCGCAGACAATATTCATACAGGTATACATCCCATAGATAAGATATACATAGAGAAAGCCGCCGTCTCCAAAAATAATGCGGGTTCTGGGCGTCAGTCCCTTAAATACATGGGCACCGTCATCAGGATGACCATGCCAGGTCTCCCCATAGGCTTCGCATTCCACGATACGGCCTGCCGTCACGCCTTCCGGCGAATGGTGCACAAGCACAGCACCGATCAGTTTTCTGGCAGTAGTGACAGCATCATTCCGAAAATCTTCTCTTTTCCACTTCATTTCACATCGACCTGCATGCCCATATCCAGCCCTTTGGGCGGATCGGTAACAACCCGGTCTCCGTCAGCCAGTCCGTCCATAATGAGCACATAACCGCCGGTATCACTGGCAATAGATACGGATTTGATATCCACCAGATTATCATCATTGACTACAGCCACCGTATCATCGCCAATGACTGCAGATTTAGGAATCATATAGCAGGATACGTTCTGCCCGCTTTCAATCCGTATGCTGTACTCGTTTCCTATGGTAATTTCATCATCAGGATTATCCACCTGTACTTTATAGGTGGTGAATTTATCGCCGTTTTCGTTGGGCTGCTGCTTCAGTTCGCCGTACCAGACTTCTGAACCGTCGCTCATAGTCACTGTAAGGGTTTTATCATCCTTAGCCTTTTCCATCACATTATCCAGCTTGGACGGTATCTGCACGGAAGCGGTAACCGGAGAGTCCTGCCTGATAACCAGTGCCGGCTTTCCAGCCATGGCCAGATGGGTGTCACCGATATAAACCTGGGAAACCACCCCACTGATAGGAGCGCGCACTGTACAGTTTGCAATGGTCTTTTCCAATGTCTGGAGAGAAGCTACCAGCTGGGCCGGTGCCTGGGCAGGCTCTGCGGCAGGTGCAGCCTGCACGGTTCCTCCTCCTTTTCTCCCTTTGATCCTGTCATATTCTGCCCTGGTAATAATGCCCTGTTTCAGGAGTGATGCCTCCAGACTGTCATCTACGGCTGGAGCCGTATAGGTATAGGAAGGCGTCTGTGCCTGGGAAGCAGCGGCAATCTGGCTTCTGAGGGAAGCCGCCTGCGATTCATACTGGGAAGAATCGATTTTGAACAATTCATCTCCTGCCTGTACCACAGTGCCCACATCCGGTGGATTGGAAATCAGATTTCCCGATACCTGGGGAATTACCGGTGCTGTATGCAGAGCCTCCGGCACCGACTTTGTCTCCAGGGTAAAAGGTTCCCTGCTGGGTTCTGCTTTCATTACGTGTACCGTGGGGCGGCTGCCGCAGCCGGAGAGAAGCATGGCTGCCGACAGGCACAGGGCCGCTGCACAGGCCATCCATTTATTCATATACATGCCTTCTTTTCTGTCATTCTGATATCATCAGCTATTCTTTCAGCCAGTTCATCCAACAGGCCGTCATCGGCAGGCGCAGAAGAAATGTGTACCGGTTCGCCCAGGATACGGCACTTCTTCCAGGCGGCTGCCTTTTCTTTCATCAGCTTTCCACTTACATTAGGTGCCCAGCTGCTGTTTCCTATAATGGCCACCGTTCTGTTCTGCACATCCATTTCATGGCAGAGATCCATGAATGAATTCATCACCGGGTTCAGCCCCATGTTCATCGTCACGGCTGCCAGCACCATATGGCTCCGGCAGAGCACTTCCGGAAAGGCTTCCGTAATGGATTCATTGCAGAGATCCACAATTTTCAGGTGTTTAATGCCCTTCGCCGCCAGCCTGCCGGCCAGAATCTGGGCTGCCATGGCTGTATTTCCGTAGGGGGAAGCGAAGAAAATGGAAACAGATTCTTCCTCCGGTTCCCAGGATGCCCATTTTTTATAAAGCGCTGTCAGCCGTTCCATGTCTTCCTTCCTGCGGAAAACAGGACCGTGAAGGGAGCAGAGATACTGTACGTCCAGTTTTTCTACTTTCTTCAGAGCCATCAGCACCTGCATGCCGTAGCGGGCTACGATATTGGCATAATATTTGCGGGCATCCCTGAGGTATTCTTCCTCATAGTTCACATCATCTGCAAAGACGGAACCGTTCAGTACACCGAATGTACCGAAAGCATCTGCGGAAAAGAGCACCTTCTCCTTTTCTTCATAGGTAAAGGTCACCTCCGGCCAGTGGACCATGGGCGCCTTGATGAAACGAAGCTGATGATGTCCCAGGGAAATTTCCAGTTTCTCGTCGGATGTGACAAAACGATCCGCCAGAGAAATATGGAAGTACTGGCCGATCATTTTCTGAGCCTGGGGAGAAGCAATGATTTTAGCCTCTTTGCAGGCTTCCGCCAACGCCAGCAGGGAACCGCTGTGATCAGGCTCCATATGATTGATAATAATATAGTCCAGCTTTCTTCCATGAAGAAGATGGGCCACATTATCCATAAATACATCGCGGATCACCGAGTCCACAGTATCAATCACCGCTGTTTTCTCATCATCTATAAAGTAGCTGTTATAAGAAACGCCCCGGGAAATAGGAATCAGATTTTCAAACCGGGAAGAAACGAAATCATTGCCGCCAATCCAATAGATATGGTCTGTTATCTGTTGTTCATTATGCATTGCCAAAGCCCCTTGTCAAAGAAATGAAAGAATCGGAACACACTGCCCCTTCATGAAATCAAAGGGTTCATGAAGGGCTTTTCCATGATAGAAACTGACTTTTTCGCTTTTTAAGTATACCACGAATGGAAGAGAGCTGCACTGCGGGAATCCGCAGGTTTTCCGCAGACCCATGAAATCAGTTCCAGATTTCTGTTTTCCGGATGCCCTCCTGCATGAGGCCTCATCTTTCCCCGTTTAACTTCCGTTAAAAAACTGTTTATGTATAATTTACTACATAGTACCTTGTACTGCATAGTACCGTGTGATATATTACATGCAGAGGGAAAAAGAAGAACCGGCTCGACTGACCTGCTGTCCAACAGCTTGGTCATTCCGTAACAAGAGCCCCCTTCATTCTCCAAAGCACATTTCCTGATGACATCTGTGCCTTACTTATATATATTTTTCAAATTAAAGGAGTGATTTCTATGACAAAAAATGAATTTATGAAAGAACTTCGTACCTATCTGATTTATGAGCAGGCTTCCCTGCGAAATGAAATTCTCTCTGATTATGAAACCTATTTTGCCATGGCTGCCGCAGCGGGAGTCAGGGAAGAGGACGTAGTCAGAAGTCTGGATACGCCTTCCCACATTGCTTCGCTTATCTACGGAAAAGAAATTCATCGCCCTGCTTCCGGAATTTCCATCCGAACCGTTACATCTTCCCTGATGCCATGGGTACGCAGAACCGGAGAAAAAATGATTTCTCTGATGCCCTCTGTTTTTTCATTCATAAGAGGTGCCGCTTCTCTTCTGTTCCGCTGGTCCGGCGTTCTGGCCGCTCTCCTTGTATTGACAGCAGCTGCCGCTGTCCTGTATTTTACCGCCAGCGGATTCCAGCTTCTTCCATCCATTTCACCCATTCCCGTCATGAGCCCGTTAAGCCTTCTGACCTTTTCCATTTCCGGCATATGTTTTTCTCTGTTCTTTCTTTATGCCGGACAGCATCTCAGCCGTTTAACCCGGACTTCCGTCCATTTTCCTGTTTTGACCGAAAAGGAGGACTGAATCATGAATAAAATGATAACCACTTTTCTTCTGGGCACTGCCAGCGCCCTTCTCTTTACCGCTTCCTTCCTCACGTCCGATGCTGCCGGATATATGGACTGGGCCAGAGAATCAGCCCCTGCCATTCATGAAGAAATGAAATCCTTCAAATCCAGCCTGCCTTTCCACAGCTTTAAAGAGGAAAACGAAAATCACCGGTATAAAAAGGACCATCAGGAATGGAAACAGAAGGACCATAAAGAGAAAAAAGCCTGGAATGGTGAAAGAAAAGGGAATACCCACGAAGAGAGAGAAGAACGGAATTCCTGAAACGACAGTCCGAAAACGGCAGCCGGCACCCGCCTTTTCTCTTTGATTTTCCCGGAAAGGAGATCCTTTATGAATACTTTTATGAATCTGCAGGCCGCATTCCTCCTTTTCCTGCAGGATGAGGTGCGAACTCCTTTTCTCACGGTGTTCCTGGAATTCATGACAGACCTGGGCAATGGCGGATTTATCTGGATCCTTTCCTCCCTTCTTCTGCTCCTGTCTCCAAAGACAAGAAAACTGGGTATCTGCGCCCTGATTTCCCTTCTTCTCTCCCTTGGATTCACCAATATACTCCTTAAAAATCTGTTTCAGGAACCGCGGCCCTTTGTGACATATCCGGAAATCCTTCCCCTGGTCACCCATGTATCTTCTGCATCCTTCGCCTTTCCTTCCGGCCATGCCTCTGCATCCTTTGCCGCTGCCCTGCTGTTTTACCGATTCCTTCCCCGTCCCTGGGGTATCCTTTCCCTTGCTGCCGCCTTTCTCATTGCCTTTTCCCGTCTTTATCTGGGTGTTCATTACCCCATGGATATCCTGGTCGGTGCTGCGGCCGGCGCCCTGTCTGCCTTTCTGGCTCCTCGAATCCTCCGCCGTCTGTGGAAAACCCATTGATTTCTTTCCGGCTATTTTGTAAAATGGATTGACTGGATCACGAGATAAAACTATTCCTCCTGCTCTATATAGCTATGAATTATTTTCCCCGTGAAGTTCTCATAAGACCTTAAATTACACAAGAAAGGCATGGCATAATGGATACCCTAATGAATCTACAAGCTGCATTTTTGCTTTACCTGCAGGAAAACCTTCGTACACCACTTCTTACCATGATTTTTAAATTCATGACAAGTTTAGGCAATACAGGATTTATCTGGATTTTTACATCCTTCTTCCTGCTTTTCAAAAAAAAGACAAGATCCATCGGAATCTGCGCTCTGGTATCTATTCTCCTTTCCTTTCTTTTCACCAGTCTCATCCTGAAAAATATCTTCCAGGAGGCTCGCCCTTTTGTGTCCTATCCTAAAATCATTCCTCTTGACTCCCATGTTTCCTCCACATCCTTCGCCTTCCCCTCTGGCCATACCTCTGATGCTTTTGCGGCGGCTCTCCTGTTTTACAAACACTTTCCCCGCCCCTGGAGTATCCTTTCCCTTACTGCCGCCTTTCTCATTGCCTTTTCCCGCCTTTACCTGGGTGTTCATTACCCCATGGATATCCTGGTCGGTGCTGCGGCCGGCGCCCTGTCTGCCTTTCTGGCTCCTCGAATCCTCCGCCGTCTGTGGAAAACCCATTGATTTCTTTCCGGCTGTTTGGGAAATGGATTGCCCGGATCACGGGATAAATATATTTTCTACTCTATGCTGCCATCAAAATAATTTTTCCCAATCAAAAAGCAGTGAAATCAATTCTGATTTCACTGCTTTTTGAACAGCTCCAACTGCCTCAGCGTTTTTCCAGAATGCCAAGAATCCTTCCTGTTACCAGGGTCAGAAACAGGTAAATCACCGCCGTGGTAATAAAGGTTTCCCATACCCGGTAATACTGGGCATTGGCTGCATTGGCCCAATACATAAGCTCCGGTGTGGCGATGACAGAAGCCAGGGAGGAATCTTTGATCAGGCTGACAAAGGAATTGCCAAGGGCAGGAATCACGGAACGGATAGCCTGGGGAAGGATGACGTAGCGCATGCTCTGGAAATGGGAAAGTCCAAGGGCACTGGCTGCTTCCATCTGTCCGGGATCCGTTGCCATGATGCCGCCGCGGATTGTTTCTGCAATATAAGCTCCGGCATTAATGGAAAGGGCAATCACCGCTGCCAGCACGCCGTCCGGCTTCCTCATAATCAGCGGAATCACGCCGAAGTACGTAATCAGGATCTGGAGCAGAAGAGGCGTCCCTCGTATACTTTCAATAAAGCAGGCTGCCGGGATGGACAGGAACTTTCTGGAGGAAATACGGGCCAGTGCCAGAAAAAGTCCGATGAAAAAGCCCGCCGCAATGGCAATCAGAGAAAGCTTGACTGTCAGGAATGCACCGGATACGAAGAAAGGTGCATACTCTTCCAAGATGGATATATGTAAGTCAAACATCTTCATCCCTCCTATTTCCCTAAAGACTCAAGCATGGTTTTATCCACTTCCGTATGGAACCATTTTTGATACAGTTTGGCATAGGTGCCGTCACTGATCATGGACGAAAGCGCCTTGTCCAGTTTTTTCTGCAGTTCCTCTCCCCGGTCCTTCGGATAGAGAATGCCGAAATATTCCGGCGTAAAGGCTGTGTCATCATACACGATTTTCAAATGCTGGTCCGGATACTGGGCCTGGATGGCCTTGACCGAAGTTTCATCTCCCACCAGCGCATCCACCTGTCCGCCGATCAGCATCTGGACAGACATGGGCGTTTTCCGGATGGCCGGATTGTTTTTACCCATCAGCTTTTCCAGTGCTTCCTGGCCGGTGGAGCCATTCTGTACTGCTATGGTCTTTCCATCCATCAGGTCCCGGGCGCTGGAAATGGTTTCATCTTCCCGGATAAGGATAGCCTGCCTGGAAACGAAGTACGGTTTGGAGAAAAGATAAGTTGCCTTCCGGTCGTCAGTAATGGTGACGCCGGAAATAGCGGCATCTGCCTGGCCTGTGCGGATCTGTTCAAAAATCGCTTCCCAGCCTGCATCGGAAATATCCGGTGTCAGTCCGGCCCTTTTGGATGCTTCCTGTATGAGATCAATATCAAATCCCGTAATCTGTCCGTCTTTCAGATATTCAAAAGGATTCCAGTTGGCATGGGTGACGACATGAATATGTCCATCGGCCAAAGACGCTGCCTTCGGTTCTTCCTTTCCGCAGCCCGTTAAAAGCAGACACCCTGCTGCCAATAAAGCTGCCCCCGCTGCTATCCATCGTTTCATAGTACTGATTCTTTCCCTTCTTTATAAATCTATGGAATGACCATTCAAATTTTCATATCTATTATACCCCTCAAAAAGTTATAATACAAGTTGTTCGCTAAAATAATATTTGTCAGATGTGATATTCTTTGTATGATATTTATTTTCACTATCCTCTTCTCATCCGGAAATTCCTGTCATCAGGCCCGCTGCCAATCCGCTTTTTAAGACACAAAAAAAGCCTCCTGCAGAAGCAGTGAGGCTTTTTTATATGATGCATGGGTCCCTATGGGATATATGCCCTGGTGGCATGGCCTACCACGGATAGATGAATATCGGTAAGAAGAGCCATGCGGATAGGAAGAACACTTCTTGTTTCTTCGTAAATATCCACTTCCGACTCTTTGATTTTCTGCATAAGGAGAGAAAACTTCTCTTCCATTTCCGTAAGAAGTTCCAGCAGCTCTTCTGCCTTCTTCATGTTTCTCTGGAGAGAAGCATGATAGACAGAAGCGGAAACCGGAACGGCTTTTCTTCCAAGGATGAATGCTGCCGCTTTGGCAAAGGAAAAGACCGGTTTTCCCGCCAGCTCTCTTTCCACGTAAAGAAGGCGGAGCACCATGAGAAGTGCCGAGCAGCCTACGCCGAAATCGAGACCAAGCCAGAAGGAATCAGCTCCCAGATTCGTATGGGCATCCAGGAAAAGGCTCATGGGGAAGCAGCCGCCCCAGTAGGCCAACACCATAAGGATAAAGGAAATCCTCGTATCCTTAAGTCCCCGGAGAATTCCCTGGATAGGCGTGGAAACAGCATCGAATATCTGCCATCCGGCACTGTAAATAAGGAACTGTCCTGCAATAAGAGCAACTGCTGCATCATCCGTATAGACTGATCCGATGGAACTGCGGAACAGTACCGTGAAGGATGAAGTAAGCAGGGCGCCGGTCATAGCCACGATGAATCCGGCTTTCTTATACCGGCGTGCTTTATCCATATCCCCCGCTCCCACAGCCGTGGCAATGAGAATGGTAAGAGCCATGGAACAGGACACGGGAAGCATATATACCAGACTGGCAAAGTTATCAGCAATCTGATAAGCTGCCAGCGCATCTGTACCATACCGGGACAGGAATACAATAATCAGACTGAACAGGCTCATTTCCATAAAAATGGAAAGGCCGCTGGGTACGCCTACCACCAGATATTCCTTCATATCTGCCCGGCGGAGGCTCATGCTCGAAAAGATCCGTTTTCCTTTCAGTTCCGGAGACTTCAGCACGGTGAGAAGGAACAGGCACAGGAGCACGCCGTAGGTCAGCATGGTGGAAAGACCGGCTCCGATACCGCCTAAAGCCGGCATACCACCATGTCCATAAATGAAAAGATAATTCAATACTCCATTCACCGGCGGTGCCATGAGGAAAAGCTTCATGGAAATAGAAGTGGATCCTGCCGTATCCGTCAGGCAGCGGAGGGGAATAATGAAAGCGATAAAAAATACCACGCCTACCATGGTTAAAAGATACCAGCGGGCAATGTGTTCCACTGCCGGTTCGAGAGAAAGGGATGCCATGAGGTCATCGATAAAGAAGACATAGCCCAGAGTAAAGAGGGTCCACACCGTAAGTCCGATCACCATGCCGCTTCTCACGATAAAGGGCAGGGAATCTTTTTCTTTCTTTCCTATCATCTGCGCCATCAGCGGGGTACCGGCCATCAGGAGGCCGATAAAGGAAGCCAGGAGGGGATAAAACAGCCCTGCTCCCACTGATACGCCGGCCAGATCGTCTGCACCGGCATGTCCCGCCATGGTTGTATTAATAAACGTCACTCCTGCTGTGGATACCTGCGCTACCAGAATAGGTATCATCACAGACAAAAGCTTCTGTATATCCTTTTTCACGAAAAACATTTAAATGCACTCTCCAAAAATTTCATCAAAAAAGACGCCGCGTGGCGTCTTCCAATGAAAATTCTGTAAGAGTATGCCTTTTTCAGGGAACACTGAAAAAAGCCTTCAGATTGAAAGTTTCATGGCTGCTTTGCCGCGCAGGGTTTCCCCCGCGCGTTTCAGCTGGCGGAGAAAACCGGGCATCCCGTGACAGATGCCCCGTCATTCAGTTGTACAAAGGAATCCTTGCGCCCGAAAGGCTTATGGGCGTAAAGATCCCATCCTCCTGCCCCGATGAAACCTTTGAAGAAGGAGGCAAAAGGAGAAAGAATGCGCTTGAAATTGAAGTTTACCCGGGATGGTACCAGAAGATTGGCTCCTTCTACATAGAAGAAAGCCATCGCAAAAAGCAGATACATGCTTCCGTACATTTCCAGATCCATCAGTTCGCTGATTTCCATTTTGTCCTCCTTTCTTACTGATTACAGATAATTTTTACGCTCTCTGCTTGAAATGAAAAAGCCTATGATATAATGAATGCATATATCAAATGTAAGTGCTTCCAATTTCCTGCAGCTTTCAAGCGTGAAATTTTTGAAATGTTTTATTGGTATTTTTAATACCCACTTATAGTATACTACTATACCAAGAAAAAGGCAAATATTTCGATATCCACCCATTTTCGAAATCAGGTGACAATATGAAATTAAACTTCACTTCTCTGGAATATTTCCGGAAAGCCGCAGAAATGGAGCATTTAACCAAAGCTGCGGAGGCCCTTCACATTGCCCAGCCTGCCCTGTCCCGTACCATTCGTGGACTGGAAGAGGAATTGAATGTCACTCTTTTTGAACGTCAGGGCCGGAATATTCATCTCACCAGAGACGGACACATCCTGCTCAA
>NZ_JBJEXP010000010.1:14676-17526 GCF_051885895.1 Dialister sp.
TTGAACGTCAGGGCCGGAATATTCATCTCACCAGAGACGGACACATCCTGCTCAAACATTCGGAAAATTTTCTCAGGGAATACGAAGAAATGCAGCAGGAATTGGCAGATTCCAAAAATCTCCAGCAATTGACGGTGAATCTGGCCATCCTTTCCGCCACCAAGCTCATTCCTGCTTTCCTTTTAGAATTCCGCAAGGCCCATCCGGAAGCCATGATAGAAATCATCAATCCCAAGATGCAGGCGTCCACGAAACATACGGACCTCACCCTTTATTCCAGCATCCATCATATCGATAATGACCACACGGTCACCCTTTTCCGGGAAAGTCTGGTGATGGTACTTCCTCTCTCCGACCGTCACGCCATCCTCCCCTATATCAACCTGTCCGACTTCGCCGACAAAAATTACATTGCCCCGCCCAAGGGCTTTGTCCTTCGAGACATACTGGAAGAATTTTGTCAAAAGGCCGGCTTTACGCCAAAAGTGGTTATGGAAAGCGACAATCCCGGCACCATCCATGAATTCGTGAACGCAGGTCTGGGCATCGCCCTGGTGCCACAGATGACCTGGTACAACGCCTTCAGCGGCCTGGCCTCCCTCCCCATAGGAGACATGGACTGCCACAGGTATCTCAACCTCTCATGGAAAACGGACGGAAAACTCTCCCTCTCTGCCGTACTCCTCCGAGAATATATCATCGACCACTTCTGGGAATACGTGAGAGAAAAGGCAAACAGCGAATTTCCGATGTGAATGGGCCGCGGAGCGGCCCGGGTTCAGCGCCCTTTGGGGTGCGAAAGGTTCAGGTTCAAAGGGTTAAAGAGGCTGTGGTGGCGCCGTCAGGCGATGAATGACAGCGGCGTCAGTACTTTTCTTATTTTCCCTGTTTCTCAGTACTTTTCCCGGCTTCTTCCTGCAGGCGTTACTTCTGCATAGGATTACCCGGTCAAACGACATTAGCCCTCTTTGTACAGCCCATCGTCCCTCAAGGGATAAAAATTTCGCTGATATGCCTTTTTTCCATCCTTGACAAGTTTCTTTTCTGCTGATACCATTGGCAATATAGATAAGGAAGCACAAGCTTCTTTTATTACAGTAGAGCTGCGTAATCTGAGCATCCGCAACATAAGCCGTTCAGCGCTGTTTAGCGTTGGACGGCTTTTTTTGCAGGAAAATCAGGCAGGAAAATCAGGCTCAATTTCTATTTCCGGAGGTTTTTATGAAGTTATCAGAAATCAGTCTTTTCATTTTTCTGGGTCTTATGACAGCCATTGCACCGCTGTCTACGGATATGTATCTTCCTGCTCTCCCCAAGCTGGCAGAGGTTTTTGGCATTTCACCTTCCCTGGCCCAGCTGACTCTTACCATGACCATGGCTGGCATGGCGCTGGGTCAGCTCATTGGCGGTCCACTTTCAGACCGCTTCGGCAGAAAGGTTCCAGTCCTTGTGGGCATGACGTTTTTT
The DNA here is from genome assembly GCF_051885895.1 of Dialister sp. Taxonomy (GTDB): domain Bacteria; phylum Bacillota; class Negativicutes; order Veillonellales; family Dialisteraceae; genus Dialister. The sequence goes on from NZ_JBJEXP010000010.1 coordinate 16,144, forward strand.
ACTCTATCCTCCTATGGCGCAAGCACTGCGGAAACGCCATCAGTGCTTCTTCTTTACCGATTTATGCAGGGCTTTTTCGGCTCCTTCGGTCTGGTCATCGCCAGGGCCATTGCCAGGGATCTGAAGACGGGAGCGGAACTTCTTACCCTTTATTCCGCCCTTATAATGATTAATGGTCTGGCGCCGGTGCTGGCCCCGGTGGCAGGCGGGCAGATTCTCCGCTGGACGGACTGGCGGGGTGTTTTCTATGTGCTTACTGCCATTGGATTGATACTGGCTCTGAACTGTATTCCTTATAAAGAAACACTGGCAAAAGAGCACCGTCTGCCCCATCTTTCCGACGCTTTTTGTTCCTATCCCCACCTTTTTCATGATTCCTATTTCATGGGCCATTGTCTTCTGGAAGGTTTCCTTTTTATTTCTTTCTTCGGATACCTGGCCGGTTCTTCCTTCCTTTTCCAGCATATTTACGGCTTAAGTGCCCAGATTTACAGCCTTATCCTGGGTATGGTAGGCGTAGGACTTCTTCTGACCGGCCTTCTTCCGGCAGCTCTGGCAAAAAAGGTGCTGGATGATGCCATGCTGCGCCATTCTATTATTCTTTCCTTTATAGGAAGTCTTTTCCTTCTGGCCGGTTTATACTTTCTCTGGCCTCTTCCTGTGCTCATTCCTATCCTCATCATCACTATCATCCCTTTATCCATAACAGAAACGGTGAGTATGTCCATGGCCCTTTCCAGACAGGGAAAAAATGCAGGTGCTGCTTCCGCCCTGCTGGGCTTCTTTAGCGTGGCTCCCGGAAGTCTTACCATGCCTTTGACCGGCATTGCCGGAGAAGATACGGCCCTTCCTCTGGGACTTCTGATGGCTGCCGGCTATGCTCTGTGCCTTTTGTCCTATTGGAAATGGGTTCACGGAAAATAGTCCCCTATTCTACCAGACAAGTAATAACTATTTTGTTATCACTTGCCGTAATATTTTTCTTTTCTGGCTTTGATTTTTTCCCACTCCTGATTTTTCCATTATTTTTTCCGTTTTCTCATTTCATTCCTCCTCTATTTTTTGCTTTACCCGTTTTTTACAATTGCCTGCCCTCATTTCATCCGCCCTTTTATCAAATGCCGGACGTATTAATAACAGTTTTGTTATTAATACGTCCGGCATTCTTTTATCTATGCAAATTGTAATCATTTCCTCGATTTTCTTTTTTGGCATGGAAACGGTATTGGAGTATTTCATCCTTTTTCTATACAATAGGAACCGTAAAGGACATGAGTCCCTGCTCTGGAGATGCGGATCCGGTGCTGTGCACACACCGCCCGTCTCGAATTCATAACAGAATGTTCAATACAGGAGGTTTCTATCGTGAAACATTTAAAAATT
>NZ_JBJEXP010000011.1:0-64688 GCF_051885895.1 Dialister sp.
GCGAAGGCGGCCGTACCGTTGGCGCAGGCGTTGTAGCTAAGATTACAAAATAATCTTTCGCCAATTCAAAAAGAACTCCCGTCATGGGGGTTCTTTTTTTACGGTGAAAATAATATTTATCAGCACTCTTTTCCAGCGAGTGCTATTTTTTATTATGGGGTATTATAAAGTTCTATTAATAAAACTGCAGGCGTTATATAACTTAAATGCATTATTGAACGGCGATTTATGCATAGCAAAAGAGCAGAAAATTTTGATTTTGAGAATAGAGACCGACTTTTTTCAGATTAATTGAGAAAAAGAGGATAGATACAGCCCGAATTTCGGAGAGAAAGCCCAAATAATTGCACAAAAGATTAAAAATGTATTACGGTTACATTGCTGAATGAGAAGAATTATAATAACAGTAGAGAGCTGAATGAGCAATGAATTCATGGGAATCATGAAACCTGTGGATTTTCATTCCATCCACCTCGGAAATCACTTTCATCAACTAGAAAGACCCGGGATAAATGATCGTAGTACAGCAGAGGAGACCTGAGAAAGTATATTACGCAGCACTTCCTCATGTTTCAAAATCGTGGAAAGGAAGGTAATTGTTATGAAACTTACACATGCGGTTCAGAAAAAAGCTGTCAGCGCTATCGTCGATCATATCATTGCCATCAAGGATCCGGAAGAGCGGAGAAAATCCCTCATCAAGCTGTCCTATATGATTCAAAAAGGCTATGGGGATATGTTTGAAAAAGAGACCTTTGATAAAGTCCGCCTGCTTCTGCAATATAACCATAAATGGTGGAAATACCTGAATCGTGCTCTTGATACGCTGAATCCCCACATCATTAAGACCGCCGTCATGGATCTGGGATTTGAAGCTGCCTTTTATGGAAATAAAAAAAGATGGGAATGCAGAAAGAAATACGGTATCAACATTCCCTGGATTATCCTTTTTGATCCCACCAGTGCCTGCAACTGCCACTGTATAGGCTGCTGGGCTGCCGAATATGGGCACACGCTCAACCTGTCCTACGATATTATGAACAAGATTGTCACCCAGGGGAAAAAGCTGGGCATTCATTTCTATATGATGACCGGCGGGGAACCGCTGGTAAGAAAGGACGATATTCTCCGCCTGTGCCGCGAGCATCCGGACTGTGAATTCCATGCCTTTACAAACGGCACACTGATAGACGATGATTTCTGCAAAAAGGTATGTGAGGCAGGAAACCTGTCCTTCTCCATTTCCATCGAAGGGTGGAGGGAAGTAAACGACAGCCGCCGCGGCAAGGGCCATTTTGACAAAGTCATGCATGCCATGGACCTGCTCCATAAATACGGCATTGTCTACGGCACATCCATCTGCTACACCAGAAGAAATATAGAAACCGTAACTTCTGATGACTTCATTGATATGCTTATCGGTAAAGGCGCATGGTATACCTGGTACTTCCATTACATGCCCGTGGGCAAGGGTGCCGATCTGTCACTCCTTCCCACCAGGGAACAGAGAGCCTATATGGTGCACAGAGTCCGCGAAATCCGTGAGCTGGAAACAGGTAAGCCCTTTATGGCTATTGATTTCCAGAACGATGGCCAGTACATCGGCGGCTGCATAGCCGGAGGCAGGAACTACTGCCATATCAATCCAAATGGCGATGTGGAACCCTGTGTGTTCATTCATTATTCCAGCGCCAATATCAAGAAAGACGATCTTCTGACATGTCTCTCCCAGCCGCTCTTCAAGGAATATGCCAAAGGGCAGCCTTTCAACAAGAATCATCTTCGTCCGTGTCCCATGCTTGAAAATCCGCCGGCCCTGGCAGAAATGGTTAAACGAAGCGGTGCCGTATCCACTGATCTGCTGGCACCGGAAAGCGCCGAAGATCTCTGCAGGAAAACCATGCCCTATGCCAAACAGTGGGCACCTATGGCAGAGAAGCTCTGGATGTCCATCAGAAACAACAAAGTGGTTCCTGTCGGACCGGATGTCCATAAAGAAGAACAGACAAAAGGTGCCTGATGATTTCCTGGTGCAGGCCTGTGAAATCAGATGACTCTGTAACTTCATAATGAAAGAGGTGCTCCGAAGCGGGGCACCTCTTTCATTATGGAAATCGTTATTCTGCATCATGGGCCTTGCCATCCGTAAAGACCGGTTCTTTCAGTAATTCCGGACTTGTGTCTGAATGCAGGTGCAGCATCCGGTGCAGGGACTCTTCCTGTTTCATGCGGCAGAGAGCAGCGGACTGGAGAAATCGAAAAGAAAATCTTTCATGATCTGTCCGTTGGGACTGCTCGTTTTACTTTATAAGCACCGGACGGGAAACGGATGGGTAAAGGAAACCAGACATTTTCCATTTTGGAGCTGTTCTGCAGGTGCCATAGGCAGATCGATCATCTACCCGGTATCCCTCATATGGAATAGATAATAGATAAGAAGAAATGTTTCCCGTTTTCTGTATTATTTTTGGGGGCCGTAAAAAGCGGAACGTTTTTCCGATTCACTGTTATCCTGTCGGCATGCCGGCCTGCGGGCCTGCTAATTCCCATAGTCACATATACCTGTAAAATGCTATAATATTTCTAATAACCATGCATTGATTAAAGAAAGGTGAAGATATATGAAAATGAAAAAATGGCTGGCAGTTTCTTTGACTGCCCTGGCAGTGACTGCAGGAGGTATGGCAGTACAGGCTGATTCCCTGACTCTGTCCGGCGGGGAAGTACTGGATATGGGTTCTTCTGTTTCCGTGTACCCCGGGGAGCGGTCTTTCTTCGGGAGCCAGCTTCATGACTGGCTGATGGAACCTGATGCGGCAGTAACCGTGGAAAAAGCACTGGAGGGTGCATCTGTTTTCCCAAAGGACAAGGATTACTCAAAGGAACTTTCTGAAATGGCCGTTTCTATCCTGCGCACAGGCAAGGTGTACCAGGTGAGGGCATCAGCCAATGATACCTTTTATCAGGGGATGATGGTGTCTCTTTCCGTATCTGACAGTGATATGCTGAAGCTGGCCCTGTACGGAAAGACGGCGCTTGCTGATAAGGATGCGGCTGAAAGCAGTGCGGGCACGGAGAAGAAAGAATCTCTGGATAAGGCGCTGGATCTTCTTCATGGAGCTGTGGCCGTGGATGAACATTCCCACTGGGAAGACAGAAAGTCGGATCAGGGACTGGCATACCGCACAGCTGATGCTAAATTGTCTCTGACGAAAAACGGATTCATGATTCCTCTGTATGTGAAGGGAATTATTACAAGAGAAGAAGGAAAGACAGTGTATACCGTATTTGCTGCTGACCAGGCGTCGGGAAATTATTTCCGTCCCTTTCTGGACAAAGCATTGAAGGAAGCAAAGAAATGAACATCAAGAAAACAGCAGCCCTGCTGGCCCTGCCTCTTTTGATGGCAGGAAGCATGGCAGGAGCAGAGAGTCCGTCAGCTTCATCCACTGCGGAACCCTGGCAGCCGATGAGTGCGCTGGCTCCTGTATTTCCGGGCGTGGGGCCGGTGATGAACGGCGGCAGTGCGCCTGCATCTCTGGAAGATTCGGTGAAGAAGTCGGGAATCGTTCCCTCTTCGGAAATGAATGACCTGTTTCTGAATCATGTGACCATGCCGAAGAACATGCATTATGCACCTCTGGCAGAGGGAAATTCCGTCTTTGCCCGCCACATGGGGACCATGACGGTAAAGGGAAAGGGCCATACTGCCGGTGCTCTGGTAGGCGGCGCCACGTTTCGCGGAAAGGAGTCCGATGATTTCTTTGGAGGCATGTTTCTCCCCCAGGGGCATACCCGGAAAGCAGGAGGCCGGATGCTTGCCTTCAACATGGGACTTCTGAAGCTGGAAAGCGTAATGAATGAAGTATTTCTCCAGGCCGTCGATGAGGTGCGGAGAGATACAGGAAGTTCCCTGCCCTATGATTTCCTTACGGTAGATATGGTTCATGTGGAGCAGCTTCATACCGTAAAAACTCATCCGAAAACATACAGCTTTTCCATTCGTCCTGTATTCTCTGCCGATGGGTGGATGGTTCCTCTCTTTATCCGCGGCTTTGCCAGCCAGGTGGACGGTACATACCGTTTTCTCTTCCTGGCGGCGCCGGACAGCGAAAGGGATATTATCAGCGAAGCCGGTTTAAAGCTTATAAATCTGCCTTCCGACGGTGATGGTCAGGCTGTTTAAGAAAAACAGGAAAAAGGCTCTGCGTTTTTGACGCAGAGCCTTTTTGCGTGGAGAAGGAAAGCTTCTTATTTTTATTTGAATGGGAAAAGGGTGGGAAATACATTATCCTCCGGATAAGGCGAATAAGAAGAAGGGAGCAGGCAGTCTACTTCGTAAAATGGTTCATGGTATCGGTATTCGCCGGTAAAGAGAGTACTTTCTAAGATGATTTTATCATAATTCATGGCAAATAAATCAGGAAAGAGCGCCGGTGCCTGCCGGATATCGGAATCCCTGCGAACGATGGATCGAAACCAGGAGGAAGGCAGGGAGTATACCCTGTCCGGATATCTACCGCTTTCAGGGGAGCCTGCCGGTTCCATGCTGAAAAAGGTTTGTTTTGTTTTCGAAAAATAGCTCATGCCGTATACCAGCCCTGCCTTTCATCCGGCCTTTTCGATTTCCCGCATGCTCTGTTTCAGGATATGGCTGAAGGCAGGACCTGATTCATTGCCTTCATAGGGGATGAGCCAGAGTGTGAGGGAAGGAAAGGCAGGAAACAGGATGATTCCTGTGCAGCGTGTATTCCGACCGATGGTAGTCATTTTCTACGAGACGAAGAAATTGAATTTTTTTCTGCAGCATTTTGATCTGCTTTTCTGCTTTTTCAATGCCTTCCTGTACGAGCTTGTCATAGCGAAGTGTTCCTTTGGGCCGGTCGATGAAATCCCGGAAGCAGGCCAGGGGGATGTTCAAATTACGGCAGAGGACGATGGCTTCCACAATGTGGAGCTGGGTGAAGGTATAGTAGCGGTAGCCGTTTTCAGGCTCTTTCTCAAGGAAACCCTTCCCCGGGAACAAAGGATACAGGATGGCTTCTTCCGTTCCTTTTTTCATATTGTGAAAGTCCTTCGGGTCCGTTCTTTCATGCAGCCGCTTTTTATGTTTTCCCTGCTGGCAGCGCCTTGCATGGGATATCTGGCCGTATCCTCCTTCATTTATGAGGATGGCTTCCACCTTACGCCCCGGGAATATGCACTGGCTTACGGAGCAGATTCTCCGGCTGCCGCAGCAGGTCCTTTTATTTTTCTGGTGCTTCGGCAGATATAGTCTGAAAGGAAATATATTTTTTATATGTTTGCTCTCTGTGTCATCAGCATGACAGGCCTTCTTTTCTTTTCTCACGAGCCTCTTTCCTTCTTCCTTTCCTTCCTGCCCTTTACGGTGATGGAAGCCTCCATGCGTCCTTATGCCATGGAGATGCTTCTTTCCCGGGTAGAAAAGGATGTGGGTTCTGCTGCTGCCATGATTAATTTCATGCCCGGTCTGGCAGGCAGTGTGGGCATGGCACTGGTAGTCCTTCCCTTTGCAGGATATGTGATGAATCTGGGCTTCATGATGGCTGCCACCACGTTTGTCGGTATTCTTCTCTGTCTTACAGATAAGGACATGGAAGATGCAGAAGGTATTTCCATGGAGAAGCACTGAATAGATTGACGGCAATCCTTTCGGCTGGACGGAAATGATATAATGAGCAGAGAATATTACCGGGAGGCATGATTATGATTCTTTGTACTTTTCTGCTTGTGACTGTATTTCTGCTTCTTTCCGCTGCAACTGCTTCGGCAGAGGAGGAAAAACCTTCCGTGCACCTCCTGGCTACCGGCGGCACCATCGCGGGAAAGGCCTCTTCTGAAACAGCTACCACCGGGTATGAAGCCGGTGCGCTGAGAGTGCAGGAACTTCTTTCTGCTCTGCCGGAAGTGAGTGATTATGCCCGGGTGACGGGGGAAGAAATTGCATCCATTGACAGCAAGGATATGACGGAAGACATCTGGCTTTCCCTGGCAGGGCGGGCCAATGAACTGGCAGGAGAAAAGGATGGGCTTGTGGTCATTCATGGCACGGATACCATGGAAGAAACGGCCTGGTTTCTCCAGCTTACAGTCAGTCCTTCCGTTCCTCTGGTGCTGACAGGGGCCATGCGTCCTGCCACAGCTGTCAGTGCGGACGGTCCCATGAATCTCCTGAATGCCGTCCGCCTGGCGGCAGATCCTTCCGCTGCAGGAAAGGGCGTGCTGGTGATGATGAATGATACTATTTTCGGCGCCGGAAATGTAACCAAAGGAAATACCCTTTCCCTTGATACTTTCCGTTCTCCTGACGGCCCGCTGGGATATATGAATGACGGGAAGCCTTTCTGGTGTGCCCTTCCGGTGCGCATTCCCTGCGGAAAAGCCCCTTTTGATGTCAGTCACCTCTCCCGCCTTCCAAAGGTGTATATCCTTTATGGAAATGCCTGTGCCGACGGTGTCATGGTACAGGCGGCCGTGCAGGCAGGTGCGGAAGGAATCGTATATGCAGGATGCGGCAACGGCAGCATACACAGGGAAGACGAAAAGGAACTGGCCAAAGCGGTGCTGCAGGGAATTCCGGTGGTTAGAAGCTCCCATGCAGGCAGCGGCTCCGTGATTGCAGCGGAGAATTCCTACGAAAAGGAACATTTCATCCGAGGAGGATCCCTGAATCCGCAAAAGGCGAGGATCCTTCTGCAGCTGGCTTTGACGAGGACAAAGGACAGCCGGGAAATACAGAAGATGTTTGAGACATATTAAGCAGAGATGGAGCGTCGGCTCTGCCATGCGCCGTCCTGTGCCGGCAGCGGCGTTTCCTTTTCATTCCCTGTCATAAAATTGATTTGACATCTGTTATCAGGAGTGCTACTATAAATACAACCGAATAGGAAAAGAAAGGTGCCCAAAGGGCTTAATAGGGAAGACCGGTGAAAAGCCGGCACGGTCCCGCCACTGTAATGCAGAGCGAATCCAATAAAGTCACTGAGAAATCGGGAAGGCCGGATAAGCGAGGAAGCAGAGTCAGGAGAACTGCCTCTCTTGTATCACCGTTTGAACCCACGAGCGATGGGAAGGGGATGTCTCAAGGATGTCTCTTTGCGCTTGTGCAAAGAGTTTTTTAATGGTTTGAACATTCGGTTATTGAGGAGCACAATTACATAAGTGAAACAGGTGCCCTGAAGGGCTTAATAGGGAAGACCGGTGAGAAACCGGCACGGTCCCGCCACTGTAATGCGGAGCGAATCCAACAAAAGTCACTGAGGATATTGGGAAGGCTGGAGGAGCGAGGAAGCAGAGTCAGGAGAACTGCCTGTTTTGTATCACCGTTTGACCTACGAGCGATAGGAAGGTGTGTATTCATAGAGCCGTTCTTTTTTGACGTACCCGGAATCCACCTTGTCCTTTGCGAAAGGTGGATTTTCTTATTCTACGGCTGAGAGGGCATAGGGGAGGAAATGACAGGGAACATGCTTCGCCCCTTCCTGCATCAGCTTCCATCCATTCGGTGTAACGCCTGCGAAGGCTTTACATATACCTGTGGGGATTTCTCCATGGTTCATCTCCTTTTTGGGTGATGGTAGTAAAAGGGAAATACGATCATCACCCTATACTTCTACCATAACTTCAATATGAAGTTCCTATATATCGGGTGCCTCCTGCACCACTCAGAAACAGGGGCCCTTCCCCTGTGGTTCATCTCCCTTTTGGCGATGGTCATAAAAGGGAAATATGATCATCGCCTTCTTTCTAAAACGTCTTCCTTCACAGGAAGTTTTCTCATAGACGGCCGGTATTCCTGAGGACTGCCGGCATGTTGGGAAGCAGTTTCATGCTTTCTCCCTGCGTGATGGTGGCAGCAGGGAATACCATCATCACGCATTCCATTTTTGGTAATAGCATTCCGCAAGGATGTTATTATACAGGTTCTCATAGGAGCTGCGAGCTCCAACCCCTTTTGAAGCGGCCTGGTGTCGCTTCTTTTTTTGCTTGCAAATTTCGATAAAATTCGATATAATGAAAACATAGATAGAGAAATATCGTTTTATCTGATATGCTTTCAAAAAGAAAAGCAGAAATTCAGATTCTCAGGCAGTGAAAGAGCATGAATTTTTTCAGCAGCGGTAGAATCACCGCTTTTTCGGGAATCACACATTCCAGGGAGGTTTATGATGAACGTTTATGATTTTAAAGCAGTGGATGGAAAAGGCAGGGAAATTTCCCTCTCCGACTACAAGGGAAAGGTACTTCTGATTGTGAATACAGCCAGCAAGTGCGGGTTTACACCGCAGTTTGAAGGACTGGAAAAACTGTACAATACCTATAAGGACAGAGGGTTCGTGGTGCTGGGATTTCCCTGCAACCAGTTCGCTGAACAGGATCCGGGAAGCGATGGAGAAATTCAGGAATTCTGCCGTTTGAACTACGGCGTGACCTTCCCCATGTTCCGCAAGGGCAACGTGCGGGGAGAAGAGGCTCAGCCTCTTTTCAAATATCTCATAAAGGAGAAGGGTTTTAAAGGACTGGATATGGATCATCCCAATGCGCAGGTTCTGCTGGATTTCATTAAGAAGAATTATCCCCATTTCCTGGATGATGACTCCATTAAATGGAATTTCACCAAGTTCCTTGTGGACAGGGAAGGAAATGTGGCAGAACGCTTCGAACCTACAAAGACACCGGAAGCAATTGCTCCGGAAATTGAAAAACTGCTGTAAAACAGATAAAAAGAGCCGAAAGGCTCTTTTTTATTTTGTCTGTTTCAGCCCGTTTTCCTCAGAATCTGTCCATGCAGAGGGAATGAGAAATAGATAGAATCGGCATATTTATTATTCCGAACATTTATTTTATTCCATTATCCCATGTATGCTATGATACTTGTGTCATATCAGAGGATGCCGGTTTCCAAAGGACCGGTCTGACCTGTGGAAACACGGCTTTTAAAGGCAGACCGGGGAGGATGGTATGGCTTTATTATCATTATCTGCATTGGGGGCGGCTATTTTTATCGGTTTTTTCAGGCAGATGAATACGGGGCTGCTGAGCATTGCGCTGGCATTGGTCGTAGGGAAGGCAGCAGGACTCAGCGATATGGACATTCTGGAAGGATTCAATGCACCGCTGTTTCTGATGCTTCTTGGAGTGACCTACCTTTTCGGGCTGGCTGATGGCAATGGAGCATTAAGACTCTTGGCAGAGAAAATTGTGTCATTGTCCGGACGGCATACCTGGCTTGTGCCGATTGTCATGTATTTTCTGGCCGCAGGGATATCAGCCCTGGGACCGGGGACAATTCCTACGACTGCAATTATGATGGTGCTTGGAATGTCCCTGGCAGCAGAAATGAAAATCAATCCGGCCATGCTGGCGGCAATTGTCTTTCTGGGTGCTGCGGGAGGAGGCATGTCCCCTCTGGCAGCAACGGGGATTATCGGCGTCAATTTATGCAGTGACTTTGGTTTGTATCATATAGAGAAGCCTCTTCTGATTAACGGCATGCTGTCTTCTTCCGTATATGCATTTCTGGTATATATGGCCTTTGGCGGATTCCGCCTCAGGAACCGGTCCGGCAGTGCGGTGAGAAAGTACGGCTCCTTTGACCGCAGACAGAAAATGACTCTGCTGGCCATAGGAATCATGATTCTGGCGGTCATCGTTTTCAAGGTAAACGTAGGACTGGCAGGATTCGGGGCAGGAGCGGTTCTGTCCTTCTTCCATGCGGCCGATGAAAGGGAGGCGCTGAAAAAAATTCCCTGGGGAACGCTGCTGCTTATCTGTGGCGTAGGGGTCCTGATGAATGTGATTATCAAAACGGGAGGCATTGACCTGCTTTCCGGAGTTTTAGCCGATTTGATGAATGATAAAACAGCCGCTTCGGTGCTGGGGATGACAGCAGGCGTTATGTCCTGGTTTTCGTCTACTTCCGGTGTGGTCATGCCTACGCTGATTCCTGCCATTCCTCATATTATGGATCAGATGAGCGGGCCGGTGAATCCGGTGGAGTGGGTTACCGCCATCAGCATGATTGCCAATACAGCCGGCATCAGTCCTCTTTCTACGGGAGGCGCGCTGGCGCTGGCTGCCTATTCATCGGAAAACGGGGCAGATGAAGAGGAAATGCAGGGGCTCTTTATACGCATGTTTGCTATTTCTGCGGCAGGGGTCCTGTCCCTTTCTCTTTTTGCCTATTTCGGCTTCTACCGGTGGCTTTTGTAAACCTGGAAAAACTGCAGAATTGATAAAAATCCGCGGATAACCGCGGATTTTTGTCGTAGAGGACAGGACATTCCGGGCTGACGGTTTGGCAGCAAATCCGGCGCCCCCTGCTTTCTTTGGAATGTCCTGTTCCATATATTATTATAAAACAATATTCCTCGCCGGAATTCGCAGGAAATAGACAGGTATTACATAAGAAATATTCCCTCTTTTCACTACATGCCATATTGGAATAACTTTATTTAAATCAATTCCATATAATAAGAATGGAAGGTGAAAAGGAAAAGAATTCTGCCGGTGCAAGGCGCCTGTGCCGACAGGTATCCTTTCCCTGTAAAAGTCAGCCTTTTCCGGCTGCCATCGGAAAAAATTCCGTCAGTCGGTAAAAAAGGCGGTAAAGGAGGAGAATGAAAATGAAAAAAAGCGCAGTTACTGCTTTGGTCATTGGAGCCATTCTTCTTGGTCTTGGCGCCGTGACGAATCCCACCTCTGCTGCACCGGAACTGACCAGCCGTCCTGTGCCGTTAAAAGGAAAAGTCAGAGTAGTGAATGATAAGGCGGACTATCTGGTCCGTGTGAGAAGGGATGCGGGCTTTACCGTGACTTCGGCAGACGGGCAGCCTGCAGCAGACGGAGACTGGCAGTTTGTTGATCATGGGGAGGATTTTACCATCCGCTTTGTGGATGAATGTCCTCAGGTATCTGTGACTATGCGTACCCATGACGGCATCCTGTAATCAGGGAACGAGCGATTTAAAAAGCACTGCAAAAATGAATTATCATTTTTGCGGTGCTTTTATGATGGAATTTTTTGCGGGAAACGAAGAAAAGAACTATTGAAGTGTCCTGGGAGGCACAAGCGGTTTTGCATGGCGCACTTCGCTGTAAAACTGAAGGAATTTCTTGCCGATTACGGACAGAGGACGGCCCTTGACCTTGACCACGGTTTTGCTTAAATCCGCATTTACGTTGTCGATGTTCCGGCAGCGGAATGCAGGACCCAGTATTTCACCGGGCTCTATGGGGACCACGGCGACTCCTGTATTGTCAGAGGCCCATTGGAGGGCGGTATTTCTGGTAGTGCATACGCTCAGAATATGGGGCTTCAGGGACGCCTGGGCAAAAGCCTTCTGCAGGATCAGATAACACCCGCCTGAAAGGCAGAGAGGCATCTCGGCCAGCTGGCGGAGGGAAACGGATTCGGGCAGATCTTTTAAAAGGGGAGACTGCTGGTGAAAAACAGCCACTATCGTTTCTTTCCGGCGGAACAGGATTTCAAAATTATCCTGGTGATTCAGCGGAACGCTCAGGATACCGATTTCCGTAATACCGCTCAGGAGCTGCTGGGTCTGTTCGGTGATGCCGCCTTCATAAATCTCATAGACAATATGAGGAAAGAGAAGATGGAAGGGCTCCAGACAGGTATGTATGAAAGTAGAGGCCCTGGAATTCGCCGCACTGATCCGTAAAATACCTCGGCTGCCGTCATTGATGTCATCAATTTCATTTTTTGCCATGTCCTCAAGGGAGCAGATGTATTTGGCTTTCTGGTAGAGGATGCGTCCTGCGTCGGTGAGGATCAGATGCTTGCTGCCTCTGGTGGTAATGATCAGCTTGGCGCCGAAGTAGTTTTCCAGAGATTTGACCTGTTTGCTTAAAGCCGGCTGGGCAATATGGATATATTCAGAAGCAGAGGTCATGCTTCCCGCTTCCACAATAGCAAGAAAATTCCTGTAATTTTCAATTTCCATAATAAACTCCTTGATGATCAGAAATACTGCCGGGGTGATTTCTGATACATGGTCCTGTTTTCTATGGAATCAGCAGTGAAACAGCGGTAGATTAATAACCGGTCAATGATATAAATGGATAGAAATATACATATACAGTTATGTATTTACTTTATATAATATTGGAAAATAATTATAAAGTCAAATAAAAATATAAGAATTATAAGCATTCGCCATAAAGTATGGGAAATTTTCTGAAAAATATAGCTGATGGGAGGCTTTACAGGAACTTAACACAGATATATTTTAAATTCCTATCAGATATTTTTAATAATTTAAGAAAAGGGGTAAGATATAACCATCAAATAACTCACTGCCGGGGTGATATTCAGTCATAAGTCCATGTTTTCGATAAGGAGTGATTCGTATGACCGAAAGCAAAGAAATCCTTTTTTCCAGGCTCTGTCTTCACAGGCTGGAATCCGCCGGAAGATATGTTCACAATCTGCAGTATGAGCAGGATTTTAAAAACTCTATTCAGGGCAACCGTTTGACCATGGATGAAATGGAAGCTTTGAAGAAGCGTAAATTAAGTTACCTCGTTAAATAAGTTATCTCATCATTCAACAAATCATTACTCACCTTCCGATTTGGATGAATAACTTGCCTATAGGGATCCGGAGTGCTGCCCGGATCCTTTTTTGCTGCCTGAAAGCACTGTAAAACGGGATGTCAGCAGGGAATATATGATATGCTGCTTTACCATTGCAGGAAAAGAATGCATAAGAATTACGCAGGTGCGGAATACAATAAAAGAAGCATTGTCTTAACATTCTTATCATATATTTTTAATATAACTGAATGAATGATATTCTTTTACTGTAAGTTGTTCGGCACCCAGGGAAAGGAGGTTTAATGGCCAGCAGAAAAGATATCAGTCAGGCTGATTTGATGGCACTCTTTCATCGGTTAGATACACAGTATTATTACAAAGCGATTGAAGAAGATAGAAGAAATTTTGAGCCTGTCCGAAGGGATATAAATTTTGATGATGGGAAGCAGGCGGTCCGGAATCTTTCCCGAAAAGTCAGGAAAGGGATGCATCATCCGGAAAATGAGTGATACCTGCAGGTCTGAACAACAGCTTCCATAAGTATGGATTGTCCCCTTTGGGAAAGTACTGACCGCATCCATGTGGAGTGATCCGCACTTCCTCAGATGACCGCATGAAGCTTGGGGAGGATTCATGGTTCTCTTTACTCAAAATGTGTAACAGGAGGATAAGTTTAGTCATGGATTTTCTTTTTACGATGGATCCGGCAATTAAATGCCTGCTCCTTCTTCTTGTCATAGCCATTCTTTTTATTACGGAGAAAATTCCACTGGCAGTGACAGCAATGTTTGCAGCTGTCGGCTGCTGGGCTCTCGGTCTTTGTTCAGCCGATGAAATTTTTAAAGGCCTTTCTGATTCCACTGTCGTTCTTTTCGGCGGTATGTTCATCGTTGGGGCGGCTATGTTCTACACCGGCCTGGCACAGGACATAGGCGGAGCGGTAGTCCGATTGTTCGGCACCAGTGAGACAAAGCTGATGGTGGGCATCATGATTATTGCAGCGGCCATGTCGGCATTTCTCTCCAATACCGGTACGGTAGCCTGCCTGATTCCGGTGGTGGTCGGTATCTGCAAGAAGGCACATATTCCGGCTTCCCGGGAAATGATGCCGCTGGCTTTTGCCGCCGGCCTGGGCGGTACATGTACGTTAATCGGGACACCGCCAAACATTATTGCCAATGTGGCTCTCAAAACGGCAGGTATGCCTGAGCTGCAGTTTCACTTCTTCGAATATGCCTGGGTAGGTGTTCCGATTACGGTAGCCGGCATTATCTACATGCTTGTGATCGGACGTCATCTTCTTCCTGACCGGGTAGATGAAATGGCTGAAGGCGAGGAGCCGGAGCAGGAATTTGAAATGAATGAAACCACAAAGACAAAGAAGATCATCTGCGGAATTATTATGCTTGGCGTTATTTTATCCATGGCCACAAGTATTGTCCCGCTTGAAATTGCGGCTGTGGTGGGTGCTCTTCTCTGCGTACTGACAGGATGCCTGACAGAAAAGCAGGCCTATGCATCCATTGACTGGGTTACGATTTTCCTCTTTGCCGGCATGATTCCTATGGCTACAGCCATGAATACATCGGGTGCAGGCAAACTGATTGCCGAGTATACGGTAGCAGCTCTTGGCGGAAGTCCGTCGCCTTACCTGATTACAGCTGTCCTCTTTGCTATCGCTGTTCTCCTCACTCAGTTTATGAGTAATACGGCATCGAAAGCGCTGCTCTGCCCGGTGGGCATTGCACTGGCTGCCCAGGTAGGCGCATCGCCCCGGGCTGTGCTGATGGCCATTCTGATTGCTTCTTCCTGTGCTTTTGCAACTCCTGTAGGGACTCCGCCCAACACACTGGTATTGGGACCCGGCGGCTATTCCTTCATGGATTACATCAAGTGCGGCCTTGGTCTGGTCGTAGTCTGCATGATTGTTTCTATTATTGTGATTCCGGTGGTATGGCCGTTCTTCCCCGGCTGAGCAGGGAGAGAAAATCCGCTTCGGGCATAAAGCCTGAAGCGGATTTTTTGTTTGGTGTGAAAAAGGAATTTTATAAAAAACAGGTATTTTTCTGCCATGTTTCTGCGGTTTTTTAAATCGATTTTTCGGATCCGGTGCAGATCGGTTATATATTATATACCGATTTTTCATACTGTGCGCTGATGGATTATTTCACATAAGGAAAGGATATTATTTATTTTATCAGGCGTGCTATATAATTTGTGACAGTCCGGGGAAAGACAGGCATGGATGTCCGGAAATCCATGCCGGGTACGCCCTTTTCCGGACATTCGTCGACAGCCCGGGATGCAGATTGATTTGTCTGTAGAGGTGGTTTTATGTTGAATCTGAATGAATTTCTTTCCATAGGGCAGAATGCTATTACCCGTCAGGTTGTTCAGCAGGAAGACTGTACGGATAACTATGATAATGATTTTAAAAGTCTTCTGGCAACGCCCCGCCTGCTTCACTGGATGATTGATGCGTCTATCCATGCCATTGATCCCTATCTGCCGGATGAGTATGCCAGCATCGGCCTTTCTGTTGATTTCGTCCATACCGCACCTACCAGTCTTGGCATGACGGTAACGGTACATGCTTCTATTGTGACCATTACGGAGCATGATGTGACACTGGATATCAAGGCCTGGGATGAACAGGGAATCATCGGCCATGGCGTGCATAAAAGGGCAATCGTAATGAAAAAATCAGTACTGGATAAAGCAGCGGAAAGAGCGAGACTGCTGATGATTAAACAGGCAAATGAACAGATAAAGGATATGAGCAGATAAAATGTTACCGGATAGTATGGCAGGGGCACTGACCCTGAGTTTGATTGATTTTTTTCTAAGTTTTGTCTTTATTTCCTGTATCGGGGTTGTTTTACATTTTTTTCCGCTTCTGAACAGGATTGGAAAAATAAGAGAAAGGAAGGATTAACATGGATTCGTTATTTCTTTCTCTGCTTGCCGACTTGTTTCACCAGACCGGATTGGCGGATCTGACCCCGGGCAATGTGATTATGGTGGCAGCAGGATTGGTTCTCCTGTATCTGGGAATTGTGAAAAAATACGAACCGTACCTGCTTGTGGGCATAGGATTTGCCTGCATTGTGGCTAATGTACCTGATTCGACTCTGACTTCGGAAGGCGGTCTGTTCTGGTATGCCTATCAGGGCGTGGCAAAGCTGATCCTTCCGCCTCTGATTTTTCTGGGCATAGGGGCCATGACTGATTTCGGGCCCATGATTGCCAATCCCAGTCTGGTTATCCTGGGGGCGGCAGCCCATTTAGGTATTTTTGTAGCACTGATCGGTGCCGAGGCTCTCGGATTTTCTCTGAAGGAAGCCGCATCCATCGGAATTATCGGTGGAGCGGATGGCCCCATGGCCATTTATACCACCATGAAACTGGCACCGGATCTTCTGCCCCAGATTTCTGTGGCGGCTTATTCCTACATGGCTCTGATGCCTCTGATCCAGCCGCCGATCATGCGGCTTCTGACAACCAGGGAAGAGCGCCGGATCATCATGAAACAGCCGCGGTATGTATCCCGGCTGGAAAAGATTGCGTTCCCCATTGTCATGGCAGTCATTGTCAATCTTTTCCTTCCGCCGGTGGCACCGCTGATTACCATGCTCATGCTGGGCAATCTGCTGAGAGAATGCCTGGCAGTAACCAAGCTGGCAGAGACAGCTTCCAATGCGCTTCTGAATGTGGTGACACTGGTGCTTACAACGGCAATCGGTTCTACCATGGGAGCCCAGACTTTTCTCACTTCAAAAACGCTTCTGATTATCGGACTGGGACTTCTGGCTTTTGCCTGCGGAACGGCATCCGGCGTTGTGTTTGCAAGGCTCATGTGCCGGCTTACCCACGGGAAGATCAATCCGCTCATCGGATCAGCAGGGATTGCCTCCGTTCCTATTGCAGCACGGGTTTCTCATATGGTGGGACAGCAGGAGAGCCGAAGCGTGTTTCTTCTTATGCATGCCATGGGGCCTAATCTGGCCGGGGTGTTCGGCACCGCCATTTCCGGCGGCATCATGCTGGCCCTTCTGGCCCATTAAAATGGAATGGCCGGAACAGCCATGAATCATTTCTGTTCCTGTGATTTACAGGGGAAAAATCGAAAAGGTGGCTGCAGGCTGTTAGAAACCCTGCGTTGATGTATGGAATTTTTTACATTTGAATGATGTGATTCTGAGGCTGCCCGGTTCATATGGGGAGAGCGTGGATTCACCCGGCGGATCTGATTTCATGACCTGTGCAGGAGCGGTTTCTGCTGCTGCACATTCGGTGGAATGGTGAAGCAGGTTCTGCGTTCCCTGAAATCGGACAGCTTTTACTGTACCGGAGAAAGGAAAGACGGGAAAACAGGGACGAATTATTACTGTATCAAAGGCTGTCAGGTGGCTTTACAGGGGGGAGAAAACAAATATGGAAATCAGTCAACTGGAATATTTTGTAATTCTGGCCCGGATCAGGCATTTTACCCGGGCCGCCAGATCCATGTCCATTACCCAGTCTGCTCTGAGCCATTCCATGAGAAAACTGGAAAAGGAACTGGGCGTGGCGCTTTTTGAACGGACCGAACAGGGAGTCACGCTGACTGCAGCAGGGCAGGACTTTCTTTCTCATGCAGAACGGTCTTTAAATGAATTGAAAAAGGGAAAAAATGAGCTGGAGGAAATGAAGAATCCAGGCAGGGGCCTGATACGTCTTTCTTTTATTCATTCTCTGGGCACCGGACTGATTCCTTTCCTGCTGGCAGGCTATGAAAAACACTGCGCCCGCTTTGTGCTTTCTCAGAACGATTCCGCATCCCTTACCCGAAATCTGCTGGAGGGAAAGAATGACCTCTGCCTTTGTCCTCCTATGATGTCCATGGAGAACATTATCTGGGTTTACCTTTTCTCAGAAAAATTATATGCGGCACTGCCCCGCAGTCACAGGCTGGCGCAGAGAAAAAGCCTTGCCGTGAAAGATCTGGAAAAGGAACCTTTTATCTTTCTGAAAAGATCCTACAATTTAAGAGTTTTATCGGAAGAATTTCTGGCAGGGGCCGGTGTCAATCCTCTGGTCATGTATGAAGGCGATGATGTGAATACGCTGGCAGGTTTGATTTCTGCCGGGCTTGGTGTTTCCATTCTGCCGGAAACAGAAGGAACAGATCGGAGCGATATTGTTTTTATCCCTTTTTCGGACAGGCCTCTCACCAGGGAAATCGGGCTGGCGTGGAATGGATCCGTACCTCTGACCGCTGCGGCAGATGCCTTTCGGCAGTATGTGCTTTCCTGCTTTCCGCATCAGGAGGCAGGACTCAGCGATAAGGTCTGATGTTCTCGGCATGAATGACAGCTGGAAAGGCAGACTTTTCACCATGGAATATAGAAAGGGCGGAGATACCGGATGCGGTATTTCCGCCCTTTGGCTATAAGGGCTTCCGGCAGCTGAAGGTATGTGCGGAGGATAAAAGAGAAGCTGCCGGAAGTTTTATGGGAATTATTTTTTCACGGGAGAAATGAATCCGGGAATGCAGGCAGCATCCTTATTGACCATTTCATCAATGACACCGGTACAGGGAATTTCCATATGATCAATGGAATGTTCTTCCTTTCTGTATATCCATTGATGGAGCAGACTGTGATCCTGTTTCTTTTTCGCTTCCAGATATTCCAGCTCTGCCTCGGGACTGGCAATAAAAGGCTTGCTTGCTACAAGGCTGATGCCGTCGGGACGATTCACTTTTTCTTCAATTTCAAACCATTTGGGCGTAGACATAGGAAAATCCTTCTTTCTTTTATAAATAGCGCAGATACACATAGACACTGCTGATAAGTATGGATAGAATCATCAAGGGAAACGCAATTTTCATGAATTCCAGAAATGTAATAAAGACTCCTTTCCTGGCAGCCATAGATGCGACAACTACATTGGCTGATGCTCCGATAAGAGTGCCGTTGCCGCCAAGACAGGCACCCAGAGACAGAGACCACCAGAGAGGATCCAGATTAGTCATGCCCATGGTTCCCATATCCTTAATTAATGGAATGAGAGTAGCTACGAAGGGAATATTATCAATGAAAGCGGAGCAGACCGCACTTAACCATAGGATGAGAAGGGAAGTGGCCGTTTCACTGCCGCTGGTCAGTTCCATTGCCTTTTCGGCAAGGATGGAAATAATGCCGGTGTCCACCAGGGAGCCGACCAGGACGAAGAGTCCTGCAAAGAAGAAGATGGCCAGCCATTCAATATTGGACAGCATGCGGGTAATCATGGGCTCGTTATCATGGCATGCAAGAAGCAGCAGAAGTGCGGCGCCTGCCATGGCGGCCGTGGCGGTCTCGATGCCGAGCACATCGTGAAGAGCAAACAGGGATATGGTAAGTACCAGCACAAACAGGCATTGATAGAGAAGTCTGCGATTCTGAATTTCATCCTTCTCATCCATAAGAAGAACCTGTTCCTGCAGGGCCGGTGATGTCTTCAATCCCTTCCGGAACAGGAATACCAGGATACAGTCAGTGATGATAAACAGGAAAATGCAAAGGCCGGTGAGATTGCAGATGAAATCGGAGAAGGACAGGCCGGCGGCACTTCCAATCATAATGTTTGGAGGATCTCCGATCAGAGTGGCTGTGCCGCCGATATTGGAGGCCAGGATCTGGCTGATGAGAAAGGGCTTTACATCAATTTTCAGCTGAGAGGCCATACTGAAGGTGAGAGGGACGGTCAGAAGAACTGTGGTTACGTTATCCAGAAGACCGGAGCAGACCATGGTAATGGCAGACAGCGCAAAGAGCAGGGGAACCGGCCGGGCATGCACCTGTTTGGCTGCCCATATGGCCAGAAATTTAAATAGTCCGGTTTCTCTGGTAATATTGACAATAATCATCATCCCCATCAAAAGGCCCAAAGTGTTCCAGTCGATATGGCTGACAGCGGCAGCCTGGGTTTCGATGCCTGCAAAAATCAGGAGAGAGGCGCCCAGCATGGCGATAATGGTTCGATGGATTTTTTCAGAAATAATTAAAACATAGGCGGCCAGAAAGATTCCGGCAGTCAGAAACATGGTGTTATTCAATGGGTATCCTTCCTTTCCCTGGTGCCGGCATTCGAAGCATGGCTCCGGATGCAGGCATGGAAACAATTCTGACAGAAGCAGGACCTGCGTCAGGAAAGCTTTCGAAATCATAACCCCGGCATGGCTGGGAGCGGGAGAAACCGATCTGCCGGGGATATCCGCAAGCTTTTCTTTCCGGGACTTCCTGTATTTCATCCTGGCTATACTATAATGGATAGAATTTTAATATTCTAATGAATTGTTAATATATATAGAATGAATGATTTTCATTGCCTGGGAGGAATAGGTTTTATGCGCCTAGACAGAAACGTAAAATATGCCGTAAAAACGGGACATTTTCCATGGGATATGAATCAAACTGCAGGGAATGATGAATAACATCACTGGAAACAGCAAAGGAAAATCCACAAAAAAGGCCCTCTGCCTGAAGGGCAGAGGGGGTATAAGGAGAAGAAATATACAGGAGTTAGAAACGGTCAAGAGCCTGAAGAATACGGCAGCGGGTAATCAGGCCCACAAGCAGATTCGGCTTTTCAATCACGGGAATATTGGCTATGTGGCCGTCCACGGCAAGGATCATAATTTCTTCCAGCGGTGTATTGGGCGATACACAGCGTACATGGCGGGTCATAATATCAGACACCCGGGTACTGAGCTGCTTTTTAAATGAAGTCATATAGCGTCCGTAGCCGTTGTAATAGGCACCGGCTCCCAGTACGTCCATATACTGGGGACCGTAGGGGTACATCTTTTTATAAAGAATATCACCCTTCGATACGACACCCATCAGCTCGTTCCCTTTGACTACCGGCAGAAGGGACTGCTTTTCCCGGAGAAAAATATGGATGAGTTCATCAATGGTGGTTTCCGGCGCTACGGTCACCGGGTCCGGTATCATAATTTCGCTGGCTGAACATATCTGGTCTTTCATTGCAATAGCCTTCTTTCTTCTCTTACATGAAACTCAGACTGCCAATGGATTCGGGCGGGACAGAAGTTATAGAGAAAAAGCTCTGTCCGATTTCATGGTATCATAAATTAGTTAAAAAATAATTAGAAAAATAATTATATGAATAAGTTTCATGAGAGAATAAAACGCCGGACATTACGGAGAAACAGCTGTATGGCGATGGAAGGAAAAATTAAAAAATCCTCACTCCCGTCATGGAGTGACCTGTCCGGGGACATATGGTACTATAATAGAAAAAGAGGTAAAGACAGGAGGCAGAGGATGAAAAAATATTTCTTTTTTGATATCGATGGTACGCTGACCACGCCGCTTACCGCTGATTATCCGGAGAGCACAAGAGAAACGGTCAGGGAACTCATCCGCCGGGGCCATTTCGTATCTCTTGCCACCGGCCGCATGCAGGCAGATGCCCAGGAAGTGGCAAAAACGCTGGGAATTCCTGCTCTGGTATCGGACGGCGGCAATGCGGTAACCATTGACGGGAAGATTCTTTACGATGAGGGGCTGCCTCTTGCAGACTGCATGAAGACCCTGTCGGAAATCGATGAGGAAAAGCATCCCTGGGCGGCTGCTCCTTTTAATAAGAAATATCGAATCACCAGGACACCGCTGTATCTGGAAAAGGTAAAGGACAGGTACTACGAAACAGAAGTGAATCCGTCCTTCGATTTCCATAAGGTATCCGACATCCATAAAATTTTCGTAGCCTGCAGCAAAAAGGAAAAGGAAGACATTCCGCTGTATGGCCTGCCTCATGTATGGTTCAGCGCGGATACCATGCTTATCGAGCCTGTCCATAAGGAAAGGGGAATCATGGAAATCCAGAAGCGGTTCCATATTCCTGATGAAGATATTGTAGTGTTCGGCGACGGCATGAATGATCGTACCATGTTCCGCAAAGAATGGCTCGGCATAGCCATGGGCAATGCCAAGCCGGAGCTGAAGGCGCTGGCCAAGTACATTACCGATCGGGCCGATGAGGATGGCATTTACAACGCATGCCGCCATTTCGGGTGGATTTGAGCACCGATTCCTGCAGCATGGTTTGCGGCAGGGCTTTGAGAAGGCAGGGCATGCCATGAAAAGATATCTCATACCGGAAAGGGAAGAAACAGATACCGTCACTGCTGATACAGGAAATCTGTTTCTTCCTTTTTTGACTTTATCGAAGGAGCTGGAAAAGCATGGAATAGAGGAAAGTGCCGAACAGCAGACAGGAGGCAGTTTCTTTTGATGACGGTATCAATAAGCCTTAATTGTAAACAGGCCAATGTATATAAATTGACAAATAGAATTTCACTGTTTATTATATAAAAGACAAGTCCTTTTTATTGACGGAGAAAGGATTTGTCTGCTATCATAAAGTATCATTGTATTTTATATTTCTTATCATATAAGAAAGAGGAAACATGGAAAAAGAAAGTGTGAAGGATGAAAAAAAGGGTGGAGACATTCTTTTTGACATCCGTCATCTGACCCATACCTTTGAAACGGAAGAAGGAAAGAAGTTTGATGCCCTTTCCGATGTGACCGCTACGATCAGGAAGGGCTCTTTTACTGCCATTATCGGGACCAATGGCAGCGGAAAGTCTACATTGGCCCGCCATCTCAATGCACTCCTGATTCCGACGGACGGGGAGATTTATGTGGAAGGCATGAAAACCTCTGATTTCTCCCATATCTGGGATATTCGTCAGAAGGTGGGCATGGTATTTCAAAATCCGGATAATCAGCTGGTAGCAGCCATTGTAGAGGAAGATGTAGCTTTTGGCCCGGAAAATCTGGGTATAGCGCCGGAAGAAATCAGGAAACGGGTGGATGTTGCTCTGGAAAAGGTCGGAATGACCGCCTATCGTACCCATTCACCGGCCATGCTTTCCGGCGGGCAGAAGCAGCGGGTGGCTATTGCAGGCATCCTGGCCATGCATCCTGACTGCATTGTGCTGGATGAACCGACAGCCATGCTGGATCCTCACGGACGGAAAGAAGTGATGGATACGGTGCATGAGCTGAATGAAAAGGAAGGCATTACCATTGTACTGATTACCCATTTCATGGAAGAAGCCGTTACAGCAGACCATGTGATGGTCATCGACAAGGGGCACCTGAAGATGGAAGGAACGGCCAGAGAGGTCTTTTCCCAGGCGGAAAAACTGACGGCCCTGGGGCTGGATGTACCGGTGGCGGCAGATCTGGCCTATGAACTCAGGAAAAAAGGATTGACTGTTCCCGAAGATTGTTTGACAGATGAGGAGCTGGGAGAGGCGTTATGTCCATATGTGTCGAAAATGTAAGCTGTGTGTACAGTAAAGGTTCTCCCTTTCAGAAGGTGGCACTGGAAAATATCAATCTGACGATTGAGCCGGGAGAATTTATCGGAATTATCGGACATACAGGCAGCGGCAAATCTACTCTGATTCAGCACTTAAACGGATTGATTCATCCCACCACCGGGAAAGTCACCATAGACGGCGTGGATCTGGCAGCCAAGACAAAGGAAGCGGTGGCCAAGCGCCATTCCGTGGGCATGGTTTTCCAGTATCCGGAGCACCAGCTCTTTGAGGAAACGGTGGCCAAGGATATTGCCTTTGGCCCGAAGAATCTGGGCTGTGATGAAGAGGAAACGGAAAAAAGAGTAAAGAGTGCCATGAAGTTTGCAGGACTCGACTATGACACCTTTGGCGGGCGTTCGCCTTTCCGTCTTTCCGGCGGCCAGCAGAGGCGTGTGGCCATTGCCGGCGTGATTGCCATGCATCCGGATTTCCTGATTCTGGATGAACCTTCTGCAGGACTCGATCCCATCGGCAGAAGAGAAATCTTTTCCCGTATCCAGAGCTGGTATAAAAAAGGCGTCTTTTCTGTTATTCTTGTGTCCCATAATATGGATGACATTGCCCGTCTGGCTACCCGCCTTCTTGTGATGCATAAGGGACATCTGGTCATGGACGGCAAGCCCATGGATATTTTCCTCCATCATCGGAAGGAACTGCAGGAATGCGGAGTGGATGCACCGCCTTTGACGCAGACACTGCTTTATTTGAAGGAAAAGGGAATTCCCGTGCCGGAAGATGCCAAGACGGTGGAAGAAGCGGCAGACAGAATGTATACTATGCTGGGAGGTAGGAAATCATGTTAACAGATATCACCCTCGGCCAGTATTATCCCGGAGATTCCTTCCTTCATCGGATGGACCCCAGAGCAAAAATCCTGTGCACCATGATTTTCATCGTGGCTATTTTCCTTGCCAACAATCTTTGGTCTTACATTCTGGTGGCAGCTTTTACATTTCTGGCTATTGCCCTGTCCGGCGTACCGGCTTCTCTGATCTGGAAAGCCATCAAACCGCTGTGGATCATCCTTGTTTTTACCATGGGCATCCATGTGCTTACGACACCGGGAACGGAGCTTTTTACCTGGAAGTTTATTCATATCAGCGAGGAAGGCATACGGAACGGCCTTGTAATGACACTCCGCCTGGTATTCCTCATTGCCTTTTCTTCGCTTCTGACCTATACAACCAGTCCGATTGTCCTGACCGACGGCATTGAAGCACTGCTCATGCCCTTCAAACGGTTCGGCGTGCCGGCTCATGAACTGGCTATGATGATGACCATAGCTCTCCGTTTCATTCCGACCCTTCTGGAAGAAACCGACCGCATTATGAAGGCTCAGTCCTCCAGGGGAGCAGACTTTGTCAACGGAAATCTCTGGCAGCGGGCGAAAAACATGGTGCCCCTGCTGGTGCCCCTTTTCATTTCCGCCTTCCGCCGGGCCGATGATCTGGCCACTGCCATGGAAGCACGCTGCTACCGCGGCGGCGAGGGAAGAACGAAAATGCATCAGCTGGTATATACCTGGAGAGATCGGAATGCGTTCCTTTCTGTCATTCTGGTAACCGCTGCTCTTCTTGTACTGTACATTTATTTCAAATAAAAGGAAAGGAAGCCGGGGCGTGCACCCCGGCTTTTTGAAAGCTATGAAAAATATATGGATTACCGTTTCCTATGAAGGAAGCAGGTACGGCGGATTCCAGCGGCAGGAAAACCGCATGACTGTGCAGGAAATGCTGGAGGACTGCCTTTTTCAGCTGACCGGCACAAAAACCACTCTGTATTTTGTGGCAAGGACCGATGCAGGGGTGCATGCCTATGGGCAGGAATGCACGTTTTATACGGATTCAACCATTCCCGGCAGCCGTTTTATCTACGCCATGAACGCGAAACTTCCCTATGACATCCGGATTACCGCCAGCCGTGAGGTGGATATGGAATTTTCCGTGCGGAGAAGAAATTACGGAAAAACCTATGGCTATCTTCTTACAGAAGGAAGGGAAACCTCTCCTTTCCTCAAAAGATATATCTGGCGCACCGGGAAAAAGCTGGATCTGGCTCTCATGGAAAAAGCGGCCCATGTGCTGGAAGGGCGGCATGATTTTACATCCTTCCGCGGCAATAATTCGGTGCCCTCGGATCCGGTAAGAAAAATCAATGAAATCCGCATCAAAAAGGAAGGTCCCCTGTATCGGATTTATGTAACGGGGGAAGGATTTCTCTATCATATGGTACGGAATATTGCAGGTGCCCTGGTGGACGCAGGCACCGGCCTCCTGTCGCCGGAGACTATCGAAGACATCCTGACTGCCAGAGACAGGAGAAAGCTGGGCATGACGGCACCGGCAGAAGGACTCTGCCTTCTTCGGGTGTATTTTAATCCCATTACGAAAGAGGATGTGGATGAGACTTTGGATATGCCCCTCTATCCCTGGTGCGGGAAATAGAAGCCGGATGGCACTTGAAGGGCATTAAATCCTTTTGGAAGACCTTGAGCCGCAAAGCGGCTCTTTTTTATTGAACACCTGCTGCTGAACGGTTCAATCATTTTATTCAGCTGTTCCAATCGGTAAGAAAATCATATATAATAGAGCTGAGAACCATAAGAGCTGAGAACCATAAAACAGCACAGAAATCAGCAGGGGGAAGGAACATGGCGGCAGTGAAGAAAGAACAGATTGAAAAGGCGGCCCGCCGGCTTTTCAAGGAAAAGGGGTATCATGATACGTCCCTGAGGGATATCAGCCGGCAGGCCGGAGTAAGCGTATCATGCATATCCTATTATTTTGGTACGAAGGAAGAACTGTATGAACTGCTTTTCCCCGAAGAAGAAAAGGAGAAAGCGCCGGATAAAAAGGAACAGATTGAAAATGCGGCCATCCGTCTGTTTGCCCTGAAGGGGTATTCCGATGTTTCCATCAGAGATATAGGAAAGGAAGCGGGGGTGAACAGTGCGGCCATTTCCTACTATTTTGGCGGCAAGAAAGAGCTTTATGCCGCTATTCTGGAAAAAGGATCCGCCCTTCTGGTGGATTTCGTGGACATGGCAGCTGACGGGACACATACGCCCATGGAAATCATGGAAATGTATTCCCGCTTTTTCTTCCGCCTGATGAAGGAACATCCCTATATTCTCCGCATTTTTTCTTGGGAAATGATTCATCCTACCGATGTATTTGCATCCATCGGGAAGGAAAGATTTGCCATGGTACTGGTAGTACTGCGGGCCGCACTGACGGAAGGAATGGAAGAAGGCACGTTCCGCAGGAATCTGAAGCCCACGGAAGTCTGTATTTCCTGGGCAGGCATGGTGGCCTACTACTATCTGATGAACGAAATCAAGAAAAGGTTTGCGGTGAAGGAAGAAATTTCAGAGGCTTCTTACATGGAGCAGGCCTTTGATGTGCTTATGAATGGCATTAAGAGGAAAAAATAAGCCCCTGCCTGCGGGACAGACTGCTTTTTGTAATCTATGAAAACAGCTATAAATGTTATAAAAGATATATATAAATAAAAATAATAGCCCACAGGGAATTAAAAATATGCAATATGAATAAAAAAGTATAGGAAAAGCGAATTTCTGTCTTGATGTTGAGGGGGGCAGCGTATAAAATAAAAAAGTAGTTCTTTTCTCCGGACCGGATCCCTGAAAGGGCGTCTGATCCGGAGTTTTTGTCAGATTTGGGAGTTTCATATGGCAGAACAAAATCAGGAAATGCATGAGAACCTTGAAAGAGGACTGAAAAACCGCCACATCCAGCTGATCGGGCTGGGCGGCGCCATCGGGGTCGGTCTTTTTCTGGGATCCGCCACAGCCATCGAGCTGGCCGGGCCTTCAGTGCTTCTGACCTACATTATCGGCGGCATTGCTATTTATTTCATCATGCGGGCGCTGGGGGAGCTGTCCGTAGCGTACCCTGTATCCGGTGCATTCAGTGCCCATGCGGCCCGCTTTCTGGGACCGAAATGGGGCTATCTGACCGGCTGGACATACTGGTATATGTGGATGGTCACCTGTATGGCGGAGCTGACGGCGGTGGGGATTTATATGAATTTCTGGTATCCCGACCTGCCCCAGTGGGTATCGGCCCTCTGTGCGCTCCTGCTGATGACGGTGGTCAATTTCATTGCCGTATCGGCTTACGGGGAATTTGAATTCTGGTTTGCTCTGATTAAAATCTGCACCATCATCTTCATGATTATCGGCGGTGCAGGCATGATTCTCTTCGGCATCGGCAATGGCTTCGAACCGGTAGGCATCACCAATCTCTGGACTAACGGCGGGTTCTTCCCCCATGGCATCGGCGGCACCCTCATGGCACTGGTCATGGTTATGTATTCCTATCTGGGCATTGAAATCATCGGCGTTACTGCCGGGGAAGCCCATGATCCGAAATCCACCATCAAAAAAGCTATTGATGAAGTGTTCTGGCGTATCCTGATTTTCTATGTTCTTTCTCTTGGAGTTATCATGGCCATTTATCCCTGGAATGAAATCGGCCATATGGGAAGCCCCTTTGTTATCACCTTCCAGAAGCTGGGTATTGCCGGCGCTGCTGACATTATCAACATCGTGGTGATTACAGCTGTGCTGTCCTCCTGCAACAGCGGTATCTTCAGTTCCGGACGCATGCTTTACAACCTTTCCCTCCAGGGAAATGCACCTCACTGCTTCCAGCTGCTGAACCGGCACCGCCTTCCCTGGGTGGGGATTCTCTTCTCTGCCGGCGTCCTTCTCTTCTCTGTCCTGATGAATTACATTATGCCGTCCCAGATATTTGTCTATGTGACCAGCGTAGGCTCCTTCGGTGCGCTCTTTACCTGGTTCGTCATTCTCCGGACTCAGCAGAAGTTCCGTGCTTCCCTTTCGCAGGAAGAGAAGAAGCTTCTTACCTACAAAATGCCTTTTGCTCCCTGGTCCGGATACCTGACCATGCTTTTCCTGGCAGGCGTAGTTGTTGCTTCTGCCTTCAGGGATGATACCCGGGTGGCTCTGTATGTGACGCCGGTATGGTTTGCTATCCTTCTGATCGGCTATTACTTCATTGATAAGAAGAAGGGCAGACATGAACGCAGATCCGGCGGTTTGAAAGAAGAACCGGAAGCTTCTGAAAATCTGGCTCCCGCTCCTTCCGTGGAAGGACGGATAAAATAATTCCCAATGAAAAGCAGCTCCTGCAGGGGCTGCTTATTATTTGGAACTGGGCGCCTTTCTTGGGCCAGGAGGAAAATAGGAATGGTTCTTATATATGGATTAGAAAATTTGATTGATATTGAAAAGAAGAATCCAAGTTGGTTATAATAGGACGGTAGTTAATTAGATATGTGGCAAACCAGGCGAAAGCCTGCGACGCAAAACTAAAGGGCCTGTAAAATGGCAGCCAGCTGCACCGGAAGGTATTTCGGATTTTAAGCGCAGCGGCTGCTGCGCTTTTGTTTTGCCTTTTTGTGGATTGGAAGCTTGTTATGGAAGATTTTACTTTTAAGCCGGATTTGGATATGAATGTGCCTGCAGCCTATGCGGTGTTTCAAATTATCCTTAACGACAGTAAGAAAAAGGCAGACGACGCCTTATATGTATATGCCAATAAGGCCTACTGTGAAATGGTGGGACGGGACAAGTCGGAGCTCATCGGCAGAAACTTTCGCTCTGTTTATGATAATGCAGATGCGAAATGGTTTGACTACTGCTATGAGGCAGCTTTTGAAGGAAAACGGATACGGGACCGCATGTACAGCCGGGAAGTGGGCCACTGGCTGGAATTTGTAGTGGAGCCGGCGGGTGATGGACTGGCAGCCTTTATCTTCATGAATGTGGACATGGATCATGCTGAGCGAATGAGTCTGCGCCGTTCCAGCACCACTGATGATGTTATTATCCGTCTGGCCAAGATTCTGAACGGCGGGGAAAGCTATGAAAGATCCGTGCAGCATGTACTGGAAGAACTGGGCGAAGTCATTCATCCGGACCGCCTTTATGTACTGGAAACGGACGGCCGGCAGGTAAGCAATACTTTTGAATGGTGCCGGGAAGGGGTGGAGCCGGAAATCGAAACCCTGCAGAACCTTCCCTATGATGCCTATATCGGAGGATGGGAGAAGTTTCTGATTCATAACTCCAGCGTGGTGCTTGAAGACATCGGGGTGCTGGAACAGGATGACCCTGTGGACTATGAAAACCTGAAACGGCAGAATATCCGGTCCATTATTGAAGCGCCGATTTATGACGGAGGAAACCTGATCGGATATATCGGCGCCGATAACTATGAAATCAGTGATGCTGTCAATACCCAGAAAATTCTGGAGGCGGTATCCTACTTCCTGGGGGCCAGCATGGTGAACCAGCGGCTCCTTCAGAAACTGAACTACATGAGCCGGCGGGATATGCTTACAGGAGTCCAGAACAGAAACGGGCTCATGGAAAAGCTGGAAGAGCTGGAGCAGCAGCCTTTTTCTACGGGCGTTGTGTTTGGCGATGTAAACGGACTGAAGAAGGAAAATGATGAAAATGGCCATGTGGCAGGCGACAGACTTCTTCGCCGGGCGGCTGCAGCCATGCGGGATTTCTGGGGAGATGACTGCGTATACCGCGCCGGCGGCGATGAGTTCGTGGCCCTTGTGCCGAATATATGCGAATGCACCTTCTACAGAAAATTTCAGGAATTTTATGACATGATGAAAGGGAAGGCGGATATATCCGTAGCCTACGGCGCAGAATGGGCAGCCGACGGAAAATCCCTGCTGGCTGCATTCGGCCGGGCCGACAGGAAAATGTATGAGGATAAAAAGACCTTTTACCTTCAAAGTGCCGGAGAAGAGTACTGACTGACAGTAAGGCGGAAAGAACGGCATATAGCGCTGCCTGACGGATCGGGGGTCTTTCCGCAGAGCCCTTGGATTTTTCTAATAGAACGCCCCTTGACAAGACGGGGACTCATTGACTACAATGGACACATATCAAAGGTGCTGATGGAAAAAAGTACTGATTTCACAAGTCTGACAGAGAGCCGGCACAGGGTGGAAACCGGCGGCGGAGAAATGAGGAAGTTCGTTCCTGAACTGCACGGCTGAAAGCAAAGTAGGCTGTGACGGCTGACCTGCGTTAGAGGGTTTAGAGTTGATCTGATGAAGATAAATTGGGTGGTACCACGGATAATCCGTCCCTTGGGTACCACCCTTTTGTGTTTTGATTCAGGTAAACAGGGTGGTACCGCGATGTGTCCCGTCGTCCCTTGCTTAGTTCCGATTCTAAGCAGGGGACTTTTGATTTCAGGAAAAGGAAGAGCGGAGGATGCGCTTTTCCTAAAGCATGGGAGGATGGAAAGAATGAACGCATGGAAAATGGCCGGCGCAGCCGTGCTGGCAGCAGGGCTTCTTCTGGGAGGCGCAGGCAGCGCCTGGGCAGCTCATCTGGAGGATATTGCAGCCCGCGGCACGATCCGGGTAGGGACTACGGGGGACTACCGCCCCATGTCCTATAAGGACAGCAGCGGAAAGTATGAAGGCTTTGATGTGGAACTGGCAGAAAAACTGGCAGATTCCCTTCATGTGAAGGTAGAATATGTGCCCACTACCTGGAAGACCCTTTCCCGGGATACAGCAGATGGAAAATTTGACTTGGCCCTCTGCGGGATTACAAGAACCTTTGACAGGGAAAGAACCCTGGCCATGTCTGACGGATACCTGCTCTTCGGGAAAACGATTCTGTGCCGGAAGGGAGAGGAAGGGAAATATCAGTCCCTGGCTGACCTGGATCGTCCGGAAGTCAGGGTCATGGTAAATCCAGGCGGAACAAATGAAAAGTTTGCCAAAGCCCGCCTGCCTCACGCAACACTCCTCATTCACGAGCAGAATGCGGAAATTCCGGAACTGATCGCAGAAGGAAAGGCAGATGTCATGATTACGGAAACCATGGAAGCCCGCCGCTACGTCCGCATGAATGACAAGCTGGCAGCGCCGCTGGTGGACAAGCCGTTTACCAGAAGCCGCTTTGGCGCACTCATGGCTAAAGGGGATCAGGATTTTCTGAATTATGTCAATTTCTTCCTGGCGGAAATGGAAACGAATGGAACCATGGATCAGCTGGAAGATACATATATCAAATAAAAAATAAGGCAGTATAGGAATCTGGGAGGAAATAATGATGAAGACATGGATGAAAATGAGCATGGCCGCAGTTCTTGCGGCAGCAGCACTGGTATACGGGGGATGCGGACAGAGCCAGCCGAAGGCGGGGGCATCCTCTGCTTCCGGAAAAACGGTTATCGGCGTGGTGCAGATTGTACAGCACGGCTCTCTGGACCAGGCAAATAAAGGCTTTGTGGATGGGCTGAAGGAAAGGGGCTATGGCGAGGACAAGGTTACCTTTGACCAGCAGAATGCCCAGGGCGATCAGTCCAACCTGAAAACCATTGCATCCCGGTTTAAATCGGAAAAACCGAAACTCATCTGTGCCATTGCCACACCGGCCGCCCAGGCGGTAGCCAATGAAATCAAGGACATCCCCATTGTAGGGACCGCTATTACGGACTATACCACTGCCAAGCTGGTCAAGAATGATGAACAGCCCGGCGGCAATGTGACCGGCGTCAGCGATCTGGCTTCCATTGATGCCCAGATGGATCTGGGCCGTGCGCTGGTACCGAATGCCAAGACCATAGGCCTCATTTATTCATCCAGCGAAGTGAACAGTGAAGTACAGGCCAACATGATGAAGGACTACTGCAAAAAGAATAACCTGGCGGTAGAGGAACGCACCGTGAACAGCGTGAACGATATTCAGCAGGTAGCGGAATCGCTGGCAGGCAAGGTGGACTTCATCTATGTTCCTACCGATAATACCCTGGCTTCCTCCATTCCTACGCTGATGAAGATCACGGATGCCAATAAGATTCCAGTCATTGTAGGGGCCGATATTATGGCCAAGGACGGCGCTCTGGCCGCTTTGTCGGTGGACTATTACAAACTGGGCGTCCAGACCGGCCAGATGGCCGCAGATATTCTGGACGGCAAAATCAAGCCGGAAACGGCAGCTATCCAGCATCAGAAAGAATATACCATTGTGATTAACAAGAAGGATGCGGAAATTCTTGGAATTAAGATTCCTGAAGAAATCGCAAAGAAAGCACAGATGGTGTAATAAGGCATACAGTAAGATCTGTTCTATTTGAAAAGCAGCAGGGCTTTCCCTGCTGCTTTTTGAGTGCAGCTTTTCTGCACCGGCAGGACTGCAGAGGGGCGGAAAGCCAAATTTTCCTGTTTTTTCCTCTAAATAACTGTGATATAATAATCATTAGGTATATCCCTTTGTTATTGATTAGGGAAATATGCTGAAATTACTGCAAAGAAGGCGGGGCTATGTCAGAAATCAAAGAAAGATTAGCCCATGTAATGGACCGGATAGAGGCGGCTGAGAAAAGGTCTCCCTATGGGCAGAAAGTGACGCTTGTGGCGGTGACGAAGTTCCATCCTCTCGAGGACATGGAAGAGGCCATTCATCTGGGAGTGACCCAGGTGGGAGAAAACCGGGTCCAGGAAATGGAAGAGAAGTTCAAAGCCCTGAAACTTCCGGTTATCTGGAACCTGCAGGGACATCTGCAAAAGAATAAAGTAAAAAAAGCGGTAGCCATGGCTGATCTTATCCAGTCTGTGGATTCGCTGGACATTATGAAGGAAATCGACCGGCGGGCCGGGGAAATAGATAAAGTGCAGGACATCCTTCTGGAATTCAATATTTCCGGAGAGGAAAGCAAGCACGGTCTGGCACCGGAAGAAATGAAAGAAGCAGTAGAGCTGGCAGCGGAGCTGCCTCATATCCGTGTAAAAGGCCTGATGTGCATGGCTCCTGCTTATGAGGATGTGGAGAAAACCCGTCCTGTATTCAGGAAAGCCTACGGTATGTGGACTGCGATGAAGAAAGATTTTCCCGAAGGACAGATTTCCATTCTGTCCATGGGAATGACCCATGATTTTGAAATTGCGATTGAAGAAGGGGCCAATATGGTACGCATAGGCACTGCCATTTTTGGTGAGAGACACTATCAGTGAGAGGAGAAAGAAGCATGAGTTTGCTCGATAAATTTAAGGATCAGTTTGTAGACCGGGACGAGGATGAAAGAGAAGAAGACCTGGGAGAGGAAGAAGCACCGGTCAATCCGTCCGCTCCGGTACCGCCCCGTCCGTCTGCCGTCAGTCCGGCCCGGGGAATTGGCCGCAGTGCCCAGCCCCGTCAGGCTGCAAAACCCTACACCATGGTGGTGGTGAATCCGAAGAGCTACGGTGATGCGGAAAAGATCGGTGATCATCTGAAAGCCATGCGTCCGGTGGTCATGAACATGGAAAAGACCGATGCGGATGAAGCACAGCGTATTGTCGATTTTGTACAGGGCATCATGTATGCGCTGGACGGCAGGATCGACCAGATTTCTGAAAGCATTTATCTCTGCGCGCCAAATAATATGAGCGTATCCCGTGAAAATTTTGCTGCCTATCAGGATCCGCAGCAGGCACCGGCAGCACCCCAGTGGAACGCCCAGACACCTCAGGGACCTGAGGCTCCGCAGGGCTGATGTCTTTTCTTTCCCAAGGAGTGAACTGGCTGAAAAGCCAGTTCGAGGAAGCTCCTGAAGAAGACAGCTTTGAAGAGCAGGAACGGGATGAAGGGGAAGATATTCCGGCGGCAGGCGCGCTGCCGGCAAGGAGTATCCGTCCTCAGGAAGTGGATATCCTCGTTCCCGGTTCCTACGGGGATGCCCGTCATGCTGTGGATGCTCTGGCAAGGGGCATGACAGTCATGGTTGTTTTGAATGATAATGTAGATGATGAGGTGGCCAGCCGTTTTGTGGATTTCATGAGCGGCGCCGTATATATGGCCCATGGAGATGTTATGCTTCTCAATGATGACGTACTCATCTGCGTTCCATCAACGGTGGATCTCCATGAGGATCGGCTGGCATTTGTATCAGGCATTCCTACCTGGAAAGGACCGGACAGATGAAGAAAATCCTGATTTTCGGCTGCGGGGCTATGGGAGGAGCCATCCTCTCCGGCTGCCTGGCTAAAGGGCTGTGGTCAAAAGATGAAATATATGTGAAAGAGCATTCCGAGGAAGCCTCCCGCGAAAAGGCTTCCCTCTACGGCGTTCATGCTTCCATGGACGGCAGGGAGGCGGAAGATGCGGATATGGTTATCCTGGCGGTGAAGCCGAATGTGGTACCCGGAGTGCTGAAAGAAATATCCCGGTATCATCCATCCCGGGTTCTTTCTATTGCTGCCGCGGTTACCCTGGATACGCTGGAAGGGGCACTGCCCGCCGGTACGGAAGTTATCCGGGTTATGCCCAATACGCCTGCTTCTGTAGGAGAAGGCATGGCAGCCATTGCACCGGGGAAGAAGGCGTCCCCCGCTTTTATAAAGGAAGCGGAAGCTGTTTTTTCCGCCCTGGGCAGGGAAGCAGTGGTCACGGAAAGACAGCTGGACGAACTGGGAGCTCTTTCGGGCGCCGGTCCGGGATATGCCTTCGTGATTATCGATGCTCTTGCTGATGCGGGAGTCCTTATCGGGCTTCCCAGAAAGCTGGCCATTGAAGCAGCAGCCCAGACTCTGTATGGGGCAGCCAAGATGGTGCTGGAAACAGGAAAACATCCGGCAGAACTCCGGGATCAGGTAACAAGTCCCGGCGGTACCACGATTGCCGGCATTCATGCCATGGAAAGAGACGGCATCCGCGCGGCCCTGATGGACGGCGTCAAGGCGTGCCTTGAAAAATCCGATGCCATGGCTGGAAAATAAAAGAGTAAATAAAGGGGCAGGAGAAACGGAATCATGGAATTCTGTTTCTCCTGCTCCTGTCAGTGCCGGGGAAATACTGATTCCTTTATGGGAGTATTCCAGATATAAATCATAGGGAAAGGATAATCCATGATGGATGAATCAGCCTTTCCCCGGAGACAGGAAAGAGGATGGAATGAAGGATAGAGAAAAGATACTTCGTTATTTTGCGGCTTCCGGAGAAGAGTCCAAAGACATGGCCATGCGGCTTCTGGATTTGGCGGACTCCGTGGACCGGGGACGTCCCTTTGCAGTGGGTCCCTTTATGGCCCCATTTGCGCGGCAGATCGGACAAACCATTGCGGCCCATATGAAAACCGTGAAATCCTCCGCCTTTGGCGGCTATCATGAAGCGGAAAGGGTGCGTATAGCCTTTTCCCGGGAAGACTATGACGGGCCCGTGGACTTTGGAGAAAGCCTGCTTTCCGTGACCTGGGATGGGAGATACCGTCTGGTAGGCCACCGGGATGTGCTTGGATCCCTCATGGGACTGGGCATTGATCGTTCCGTGCTGGGAGATATCCTGATGCAGGGAGCCGGCTGCCAGGTCGTGGTAGACAGCGCCATGAAAGAATGGCTTATGGATAATTTCAGGAAAGTAGCCATGGTGCCTGTGAAAGTGGAAGAGATTCCCCTTTCCGACATTGAGCCGCCCAAGCAGACAGCCAAGGAAGTGCGGGCTACCGTGGCTTCCCTCCGTCTGGATGCGGTAGGAGCCGCTGGCTTTGGCATTTCCCGCTCCAAAATGGTACAGGCTGTGGAAGATGAAAGAACAGAAGTGAACTGGCAGCCCGCCAAAAGCGCGTCCCAGACGGTGAAAGCGGGAGACATTATCAGCATCCGCGGAAGAGGACGCATTGAAATCAAGGAAGAGACAGGCATGAGCCGTAAAGGGCGTACAGGCCTGCTCATATACAGGTATAAATAGAGCGGAGCTTTTTCCTGCTTATGCTGGGGCACTGCCCTCTCGTATGAAAGGACGCCTGCACAGGAAAAACAGGAAACGCCCCTGTATTTCATCATTTAAATACATATCTCAAAGGAGACAGTCAGCATGATTACACCAATGGACATACACAACAAAACATTTTCCCGCCAGATCCGCGGCTATGCACAGGATGAAGTAAATACATTCCTGGAAGAACTGGCCAAGGACTATGAACGGATTTACCGGGAACACCGCGAGATGGAAGAAGAAATGGATACCATCCGTACCAAGCTCCGCAACTATGAAAAAATGGAGGAAACCATGTCCAATACCCTGGTCATGGCACAGGAAACCGCAGACAATGTGAAGAAAAACGCTCATAAGGAAGCAGAGCTGTCTATCCGGGAAGCACAGAATGAAGCTCATAAAATCGTGGCTGATGCAGAGGCTGCCCGCCGCAAGATGAATGCAGATCTGCTGAAGACGGAAGGCGATATGAACCTTTATATCGAAAAACTGCTTTCCAACTTCAAGTCTGCCCTTTCCCTCATTGAATCCGCTAAAGCTGTACAGGCTCCGCAGCCGGTAGAAAACGGCATGCCGAAGAAAACGGAAGAAGTAAAGGAAGAAGCTGCAGAAACTGAGGAAGAAGCCGCTGCTCCCGCACCGCAGGATGAAGAAAAAGAAGCGGCACCGGCAGAAGCCGAACAGGCAGAGGCTCCTGCAGGCGGCAATCTTTTTGAAGAAGCGGCTGCTACAGCAGCCGGAGAAGAACCGGCAGAAGAAGAAAATGCCGGAGAAGAGAAAGAAAACAGGGAATAAGCCTATGGAAGAAAAAAACTGCGTCACTGAGTGGGCCAATGAAAATCTGGGGCTCACCCTGAAGATTTCAAAGATGGTCCATGAAGAGCAGACTCCCTTCCAGCATATTCAGATTGCCGATACCCTGGAGTACGGCAGGCTTCTGATTCTGGACGGTGTGTTTCAGACATCCGTCAAGGATGAATGGACCTATCATGAAATGATTTCCCACGTACCGCTCATGCTCCATCCCCATCCGGAACGGGTGCTCATTATCGGCGGCGGCGATGGCGGCGTAGCCAGAGAAGTATGCCGGCATGACTGTGTCACCCGGGTGGATCTCTGTGATATTGACGGCAGGGTTATCGAGCTTTCCAAGGAGTATTTCCCTACTATTTCCACTGTGCTTCGGAATCCACCGGAAAAGCTTCACGTCCATGTGGGGGACGGCATTGCCTTTGCCAAAAACGTGAAGGATTACTATGATGTCATTATCATTGACTGCTCTGACCCCATCGGGCCGGGGGAAGGACTCTTCACAAGAGATTTCTACCAGAGCGCCTTTGCGGCCCTCCGGAAAGACGGGCTCATCGTACAGCAGACGGAATCCCCCATTGTGCAGGAGAAGACCGTACATGATGTATTTGAAGCCATGAGGGATGTTTTCCCCATTGTGCGCATGTATTATTCCCATGTGCCTATCTATCCGGCCTGCATGCATTCTTTCATGCTGGCTTCCAAGGTATATGATCCGCTGACGGCGGAACCGAGGAAAGACCCGCCGGAGCCGATGAAATACTATAACAGCCATATCCAGAAAAGCTGCTTTGTCCTGCCCAATTTCATCAAAGAACTGCTTTACAAGGGGCATTTTTCCTTTTAGGAAAGATCATGTTTAACTTGGAAAGCACTGATTGATTTCCGTTTCAATATAAAGTTCCGTCTTACAGGCATAAAAAACCGCTGCGGAGAATTTTGATTTCTCTGCAGCGGTCTTTTTAAAAGAATATAAAAAGCACCGGGAAATAGGCTGTCTATTTATCGGTGCTTTTATTATGCTGTATTTCATCACTCAGAAATGGAATCTTTGGAATGGTTCAGTACCTGGCCAGCCAGCTCCAGCCAGAGTGCTTCATTTTCTTCCATATACTGAATCAGACGATTGGCTTCCCTGGTCTCCAGCCCCATGGATTTCAGGATGCAGAACATGACCTTCTTGCGGATTTCCGCATAATCCAGCTTCTGGGAGAAATCGAAGGAAATGACGTAGGATGATACGGTTCCTTCTGCCATGAGGATAGCCGTGGACAGCCTGGAATTGCGCGGGTGTCTTCTGGCATTCCATACTTCTTCTGCCAGCGTGGAATGACGTTTGATCACGCTTTCCATAAGGAAAGGCGATGTATGAAATGCGAACATCAGCTCCCGGGCAATGGGGTTCTTTTCTACGCAGTAAAGTTCCATGGCTAACAGGCCTACCAGTTTGTTTTCTGCAGGCTGGCCGGCCAGGGCTTTGTCAACGCGTACCTTGGCATCAGAAAGAAATTCATCGACTAAAGCGGAAAACAGGTGCTCTTTGTCTTCGAAAATATTATAGATACTGCCGGAGGTGATTCCGGAATCCTGTACAATCTGTCGGATTGTTGTCGTCTTGTATCCCTGGGTGAGGAACAGGTTTTCAGCAGTTCTGAGAATCTGATTCCTGATCCCTTTCATATGGACTGCCCTTTTTTCGGACATAGTAATATATACCTCACTTTTCCCCTAATAAAAATACGTATATACATACATAATACATACCTAAAATGCCCCTGACTTAATTTATTATAAAAGACATTCCACCCTATTGTCAAACACAAAATACTTTTACGATTGACGGGAGAATGGGAAAATAAATTTTTCAATGAGAAAAAGGCAGGATTCATGGGAAAAAATGGAAGCTTACAGGAAATAATGCTTTTTCAAGCAGTCGAATATTTTTTAAACAGAGATAATGACAAAAATTTTTCTTCCCATAATTGAGAGAAGAAATTCCGGCGGGGCGGATAAGTTCTCATTTTCCCAAAAGGAAAGGAGCAGGACTTAGGGGAATCCTGCTCCTTCGTCTTCTCTCCGGCGGAGGAAAACCGGGCCTTCTTCCGGAAGTGATGAAAACAGACCGGGAGGAGCAGCGGATTCCTTTGGGGCAGAAACCGCCGTAAGAGAATACCTTTGGAATGTAAAAACATTCCTGTCCTAAAAGCTAAAAGATAGATTTTAGAACGTATTTAATTGTACCCCTGATGCAAGAAAAAAGTCAATGGGAAATTGTAAAAATGAGGAAGAATTTGTTGAATTTTATAGAAACAGAATGCAAAAATGAAGAAAGCATGGGCTAAATCGGTATTTATCTTTCTGCCCAGCTTCAAAAACATGCGTGGCAGGTATAACAGGCCAAAAAAAGAGATCATTTATCGCTTTTCTGCCGTGAGTTTCCGCCATCAGACAGATCTATGGCGCCGTGCAGGGAAACACGGCACCATGGGCTGTTTATCTCATTTCTGCATTTTGTTCAAGGCTGGGAAATCAACTGTTTATAAAAATCAGGACATTCTAAGGTTTCTATAAGGACGCATGGAATAAAATGCATAAGAAATCGAATTCTATGATTGCGTCTGCACATTCTTCTGCAGAAAGAAGATACAGACAATCATCGGCGGCAGGCAGCCTGTCGCTGTCATTTACTGATGGTATTTTCTGGATGCTCCATAGGCAGCCAGTCCCAGTGCTGCTGCGCTGATGGCTGCGGCGGTAAGCTTCCCGTAGGGAATGGAGGAAAGGTGCAGCTTCTTTCGGGCTGCATCCAGCGGAGTCACCGGCTTTGTGGTCTCTACTGCCAGGGCACCCAGACGGCTGTGGATGGTAACGTCACGGAAGCCTGCTTCTTCCAGAAGCTCTTTCAGATCATTTTTACTGTATACCTTCATGCCGGGAATCAGTTTTTCATAAATCCGGTGAAGAGGACTGCCCCCTTTGGAATGAAGGATGAGAAAACGGCCGCCCGGCTTCAGCACGCGGAGGATTTCCTTCAGGCAGGCAGCGGGATCCTTCCAGAAATAAAAGGTTTCTTCCGCCAGGATAAAGTCGAAGTGCTGATTCGGGAAAGGAAGCACATCAGCCGAGCCTTCGCAGACGGAACAGCGACCTTCCTGAATGGCCTTTTCATTCAGCCGGTAGGCGTAATCTACCGCCCGGAAGGACGAATCTATGCCTGATACATGGCCTTTGGGCGCCTTTTTCTGCAGCCGCTCCAGGTTAATGCCGCCTCCGCAGCCGATGTCAAGGATTTCCGCATCCTCGGCTATGGAAACGAGAGACAGACCCCAGAGGGAGAGCGGAGTATTCCACAGATTCATGGCGTTGAGCAGGTATCCCTCCGTTTTAGGACTGAGGTGGATAGGAAAAGGATTCTTAACTTGTACTTTCATTTTTGCAGCCTCCTTTGTCATATGTTTCATCTCCTTCCTTATTATAGCTGAAATCAGTACAGGGAGATAGGGCTGATGAGGGAGCGGGACAGGCGTAAGAAGCGCTTTTTCCCGGTGCGGGAACTTTT
Organism: Dialister sp.; assembly: GCF_051885895.1. Lineage (GTDB taxonomy): Bacteria > Bacillota > Negativicutes > Veillonellales > Dialisteraceae > Dialister. Next base: position 40,111 of record NZ_JBJEXP010000011.1, read on the forward strand.
GGATGGGAGGGCCTGTTCGTCTTTTTTCTTCATTTTTTGCAATTTTTTGTATATTCTGCATAAAGTAAAAAGAAATTTTATTTTTTTCAGAATACAGAAATATACGGTAAATACAGGATAAAATCTATATACAGAGAATAAAAATGAAAGAAAAGTGAAAAATATTCAATTTACCTATTGCACATTTATGCAATGAGCTGTATAATTATCACATCGTAAGAAAAAGCCCCCGTGAAGGGCAGATGAAATTGTCTATATTATGGTAAGAAAGGCGGCATTCCTATGGCTGATGTAAAAAATGTAAAAAAAGTAGTTCTGGCTTATTCCGGCGGACTGGATACTTCCGTCATCATTCCCTGGCTGAAAGAAAATTATGGCTGTGAAGTCATTGCATGCACAGTGAACCTGGGACAGCCGGAAGATTTTGACGCTATCCATAAAAAAGCACTGGCTTCCGGCGCTTCCGTTGCGGAAACACTGGATGTACGCAAGGAATTTATTGAAGAATATGCCTACAATGTGCTGAAGGCAGACGGCCGGTATGAAGGCAAATATCTGCTGGGCACCTCTTTTGCCCGTCCGCTGATCGGCAAATGCCTGGTTGATATGGCAAAAAAGTACGGCGCAGATGCTATCTGCCACGGTGCTACAGGTAAAGGAAATGACCAGGTGCGTTTTGAACTGACCATCAAAGCACTGGCACCGCATATGAAGATTATTGCTCCCTGGAGAATCTGGGATATGAAGTCCAGAGAAGATGAAATGAAATATGCGGAAGCCCATGGCGTTCCTATTGATAAATATGATGAAAAGCAGACCGATGAAGAAAAGGCTGCTCAGAAATATCCCTATTCCATGGACTGGAATATGTGGCACCTGTCTCATGAAGGGGACGACCTCGAAAATCCGGCCAATGCGCCTCACAAGGATATGTACTTGGTGACCTGCGATCCGGAGGATGCTCCCGACAAGGATGAACTGGTAACCATTGAATTTGAAAAAGGCGTGCCCACCGCTGTCAACGGCAAGAAGATGGACGGCGTGGAACTGGTCAATACACTGAATGCCATCGGCGCAAGAAACGGCATCGGCATTGATGACCTGGTAGAAAACAGACTGGTAGGCATGAAGTCCCGCGGCGTTTATGAAAACCCCTGCGGCTCCATTCTCTTCTATGCCCATACAGAACTGGAAAGACTGTGCCTTGACCGGGCTACTTTCCACTTCAAGGAAGTGGCTGCTGTGAAGTATTCCGAACTGGTATATGACGGCATGTGGTTTGCACCGCTCCGTGAAGCACTGCAGGCTTTTGCCGACAAGACTTCGGAAACAGTTACCGGCAAGGTTACCCTGCGCCTCTACAAGGGCAATATTATGTCCCATGGCGCTGAAAGCCCCTATTCCCTGTACAATGAAGAATTTGTCACCTTCGGCGAAGATGATGTATACAACCAGGCAGATGCAGAAGGCTTCATCAACCTCTTCGGCCTGCCGCTCACCATCCGGGCCCTCATGATGGAGAAGAATGCAAAATGAGTGATATGATGTGGGGCGGACGCTTTACGAAAGCGGAGGAAAAAAATGCCCTTGATTTCAACGCATCCATTTCCTATGACTGCCGGATGTATAAAGAAGATATCGCAGGCTCGAAAGCTCATGCGAAAATGCTGGCCCGCCACGGCATCATTTCAGAAGAAGACCGGGTGAAAATCACAGAAGGTCTTTCGAAAATCAAGAAGGAAATCGATGAAGGAAAGTTTCCCTTCTCCGTGGAACTGGAAGATATCCACATGAACGTGGAAAAACGGCTCACCGATGATATCGGCGATGCCGGTGCAAGACTCCATACCGCCAGAAGCCGGAATGACCAGTGTGCCCTGGATCTTCATATGTACATGAAGCGGCAGATGGGAAGGATAGCAGACAAGCTGATCGGCGTGGAAGAAGCCCTTCTGGGAGCGGCGGAAAAATACAAAGATGTGATTCTGCCGGGCTACACCCATATGCAGCGTGCGCAGCCGGTGCTCTTTGCCCATCACATGCTCTGCTACTTCGCCATGCTGGAAAGAGATTTCAAGCGTCTGGAAGAATGCTATGACATGGCGGATATGTCTCCTATCGGTGCCTGTGCGCTGGCAGGAACCACCTATCCCACCAATCCACTGGAAGAAGCGGAGGATCTCCATTTCTCCAAAGTGTACGGAAACAGCCTGGATGCTGTATCTGACAGGGATTACCTGCTCCAGTTCCTTTCCTTTGCCTCGATCTGCGCCATGCACCTGTCCAGGCTTTCTGAGGAATTTATCTACTGGAGCACCAGCGAATTCCAGTTCATTGAACTGGACGACGGCTACTCCACAGGAAGCTCCATTATGCCCCAGAAGAAAAATCCGGATATGTGCGAACTCATCCGCGGCAAGACAGGAAGAGTTTATGGGAGTCTCATGGGCCTTCTCACGGTGATGAAAGGCCTGCCCCTGGCTTATGACAAGGATATGCAGGAAGATAAGGAAGGCGTTTTTGACGCCATCGATACGCTTTACTTTGCGCTGGATATTTATGCCGGCATGATTTCCACCATGACAGTGAATGGAAAGCATACCAGGGAAGTACTGGAGCATGATTTCTCCAATGCGACCGATATGGCAGACTATCTGGCCAAGAAGGGGCTCCCTTTCCGTCAGGCCCATGCGGTAGTGGGCAGTGCAGTACATTACTGCATCGAACACCATAAAGTTCTTCATGATCTGACCATGGAAGAACTGAAATCCATGAGCCCTCTCTTTGAAGAAGATATTATGGATGCGCTGAAAATAGAAAACTGCGTGAAAAATCGTGAAAGCTACGGCGGTACGGGACCTATGTCCGTGGAACGCCAGAAAACCCACGGGAAAGAAGCAGTGGCAGCCATGAAGAAAAAGGCTGCCCTCTGGAAAGAATCCATGGCTTTCCTGGGATAAAAAGAAGCCATGGCGTACTGCGCCTGGTATAGACAATTTCACAGGAAAAAGCCCCTGCTTTCGCGGGGGCTTTTTCCTGTGCCGTAAAACGGACTGTCAATCAGGAAGGGATTGATGTACCGGCAGTATAACCGGGTTTCTATAAAACTTACAATCTCTGCACGGCATCCATAGCCAGTTTTGACCGTTCGCATTCCTCACGGCTCATGGTAATCTGCCAGCACAGAGGACTGCCTTTCATGCATTTGGCAGCATAGGAAAGTCCGTTGGTCCGCTCATCCAGAAAAGGCCGGTCAATCTGCTGAGGATCGCCCAGCAGGATAATTTTGGTGCCCCTGCCGGCCCGGGTGATGATGCCCTTGGCCTGGCCGGGGGTGATGTTCTGGGCCTCGTCAATGATAAGGTAGGTTTTTACAATGGAACGGCCCCGGATAAAATTCAGGGCTTCCGTTTCTATAATGTCCCGGTCGAAGATTTCCTGCACCTTGTCCCGGAGAAGGGATTCATTTTCATACCGTCCTGCTTCATCAGAGTCCAGCAGCTGCTCCAGGGCATCTATGACGGGACGCATGAGGGGCGAAATTTTCTCCTGCTCCGTGCCGGGCAGGAATCCGATATCATCATCGAACTGGGCATTGGGGCGGGAAACGATAATGCGGCGGTATTCGCCGGTGGGATTATTGAATACTTTTTCCAGGCCTACAGCAATGGAATAAAAGGTCTTTGCCGTGCCGGCCATGCCTTTTACAATGACAAGGGGAGCTTTTTCCGCACTTTCCATGAGCGCTTCCTGGAGAAAGTACTGCCCTGCATTTCGGGGCGTAATGCCGTAGGGATGCTGCTTCCGGTAGCGGAGAGGCACCATGCGCTGATTTTCCACCCGCCCCAGGAGGGTCTGTCCGGATGATTCGTCGGGAGTCAGAAGGAAAAATTCATTTTCAGTAAAGGAAAGGGGAAGAGGATTTCCGTTTTCGTCAGTCATATACAGGGAGGACAGAGAAACCCCGCCGCTTTTGAAATCAGCAACTTCGCCCTGGGGGATGAAGGCATGTCCCCGGCCGGTATAGTTGGCGTCCTTTCTGGATACCTGCTCCGCTTCAAAATCTTCGGCCTTCAGAGAAAGAAGCTGAGCCTTGATGCGAAGGACAATGTCCTTGGTAACCAGTATCACTTCCCGGCAGGGGTCCTGATCCTGGAGCCCTCTGCATACCATCAGAATCCGGTTGTCCGATTCATCTGGCGGAAGGTCCGGAGTCAGGGGTACGTTCACGCAGTTTGTCTCTACACGGACGGTTCCGCCGTTCTGTATGGGAACGCCGGTGAGGAGATTGCCCCGCTGGCGCAGGCTGTCTAAAAGGCGGATGGCTGTGCGGGCATTCGCCCCTTTTTCGCCTTCCGCCTTTTTCAGACCGTCCAGTTCTTCCACTACCACCAGAGGAATGACGACCTCGTTCTCTTCAAATGCATACAGTCCATAGGGAGACTGCACCAGTACATTGGTATCCACGACATAGGTTTTCTTCATGATGACCTCCTTGGGAAGCATTGCCTGAAGGAATTGATCCGGTATGGATTTTCTACCTTTATCATACCATGAGACTGTCAAGAAAGAATCAAGGAAAACAGAAATTTAAGGAAACAGCATTTCCAATCAAAAACGCCTCACCGCTGGGAGAGGCGTTTTTGATTGGAAAGAGCCGGTAACCGGGTGCAGGCTGCGTCTTCAACGGCATGGCGGAAGTCAAAGCTTATGCACCAGCAGGAAACGGATTTTTTCCGACAGGTTCATTTGTGCAAGGCAGTTCTTTCTTGCTTCTGCAATGATGGAGGCTGCTTCTTTCCGCTCCTCCACTGTCAGCGGGACACCGGAAAATTTAGATTTCACCAGCATATCAATGAGCCGGTCAAATCCCTGGAAGCGAGGATCCTTCAGGAAGGCTTTCTTCCTTTCCTCATAGCTGCCGGCCGGAGAAATTCCTGCATAGCGGGACAGCTTTTCCGAATAGTCCAGCAGACGGTTGAACGTTTCTTTGCTTTCCGGACCTTTGGCAATATACCTTGGAGCCGTACGGATACGGAAGATGACAGTAACGGTCAGAACGGCGAGGAAGACAAGAATGGCCAAAAGACCTCCGGGGAAGGAAGTGCCTTTGGAAGGCACCGTATCAGGCTGCTGCAGCTTCGGCGGATTGCCTGTCCCGGGCTGGCGGTCAGAGGAAGAGGACTGTCCGGGATTCTGCTCCGGAGAGGTTTCAGGCGAAGACGGCTTTTCCGAGGGCTGCCGGTTTTTATCTTTTTCATCCAGCGGTGCATCGGGAGCGCCGGTATCGTTTTTCTGCTTGTCAGCAGGAACGGGGAATGGGTTGTCTGTTCCATCATAGCCCGGCGTCATTTCCACAGGGCGCCAGCCCAGGCCGTCCACATAGACTTCTGCCCAGGCATGGGCATGGTGGTCATTGACACTGTACTGATGAAGCCCATCTTCAGAAACAGGGGCTCCGTTGATTTCCTCAGGCCCTACAGTCAGACCGGCTGCGTAGCGGGCAGGAATGCCGGATGCCCGGAGAAGCATGACGGCGGAAGATGCAAAGGCGGTGCAGTAGCCCTTTCTGTTTTCCGTAAGAAAAAAGGTGATGAAATCCTTACCTTCCGGTGTTTTTCCCGGATTTGTGGTATAAGTGTAATTCTCGGCAAGGAAGCGGCGGATTTCATCCACCCGCTGCCTTTTTTCTGACAGCGTGCGGACTGGGCTGACAGGGCCAAGGGCGGCAAGCCCTTCCTTTACGGAGTCCGGGATTTCCAGATAATGGCTGTATACAAAGCGGCGGTACTCTTTTTCTGCACCCAGGTAAGTACGGTAATAGGGATCGCTTATACTTTCTCCGGCCATCATGGAAAGCAGGCTGCCGGCAGGCAGATCCCACAGATATGTGCTGTAGGCCTTTCCCTCTCTGCTTACAGGGGAGCGGTCAAATGCAAAGAGCGGAGCTCCGAAGCTGGTGTCATAGGGCAGAAGGAAGAAGCGTGTCTTTTCGTACACGGCATCCACGGAAAATTCTTTCTTCAATCCTTCCACGGTCTTATCGTCATCCATATAGTTGGAGAGGCTTTGAGACAGGGCAGGGCTTCGGGCGATGACCTCCATGAGCCAGGCGCCCTGGTCATACCATTCGCCCTGGTTCTTTTCAAATAATTCCCGAACGCTGTCATAGCTGCTGTCGGGCAGATCTTTCCACTGGTTGTTACGGTAGTCCCCGCCGCTCCAGCTGCGGAGATAGAGACGGTGGGAAACATGGGAGGATTCAATATCCGCAATGATCCGGCCGGAATAACGGATGCCGTTTACATTGCCCAGTTTCTGGCTTCCGGCAGTGCCCTTCATCATGCCTGTGTAGGCATTTCCTGCATGGAAGACAGGATCGTAGGGATCGACTAGAGATACGATTTCTTCCTGCATTCTGGAAAAGAAAGCCGGCTGCTCATAGCGGCTTTCAGGCACCAGAAGGGAAAGAAGAATCCCTATGACCAGAGCGGACAGGAAAGCGGGGATTTCGGGATGGCCCGTTTCTCCGCCTTTCAGGCGGGCGGGAAGAGAAATCATATAAGCGCCGGACAGGGCAAAGGCCAGGGGCGGAGGATTGATTCCGAAATAAAATCCTAAAAGAAGGAAGACAAAAGACAGAAGGGAAATGAGGACGGCTCCGGCCTTGGAAAGAAGTCCGCACAGAAAGAACCAGGACAGAAGAGCGAGAAGAAAAATCTCGGCGGCCATTGGACTGGCTCCCGGAACGGGGCGGGGCAGTACCAGGTCCACATCGTAGGGCTCTTTCAGTGTGGTCAGAAAGGGGATGGAAAGAGCAGTGAAGCTGTCCTGCATGGCAGATTTAAACAGCAGAAGTCCTGCCAGAAGGCAGAAGAAGATCAGAGCCAGCAGAGGGAAACGCCGCTTTTCAGGAAGAGCGGAGAGAACCAGGCTTCCGGCCATAACCAGAAGGAAGGAAAGGGCACCGAAAAGAAAGGTGTCACTGCTCCAGTAGGAAAAGAGAAGGGAAACGGTTCCGGCGGCACCGGCCGCAGTCAGAAGGGCAGAAAGAAAATGCATTCTTGTCATTTGCTGTTTCCTCCCAGTGCCTGATAAATGGCGTCTCTGCCGGAAAGAGCAGCTCCCCGGGCTCCGTCGGCGGCGCACCAGATGGCCGGAGACAGTTCAGGAGGCAGGGGCGGATTCGGATTTCCGGTAATATAACAGATAGGAATATAGGGAGAAAGGGCTGCGCCCATCAGGGCCGGTGCGCTTCCTGCCCGCAGGAAGCCGGAAACGGCATCCTGCCAGTCTTCCCGGGTGCGGATGGTTTGGAAAGCGGGCCCTTTTTCAGTAGTAAATACAAAACGGAAGGGAACACGGGCAGATAGAAGAGCCAGTCCGGCGGACAGAAGGGCATCTCCTACAATGTCCCGCAGATTCTCGTTCCTTTCGTAGTCTGCAGCCAGAATGATTTTATCACTGCCTGCAGGATAGGAATCCCGCACATAGACCTGGTCCTTCCTGGCAGTAATTTTCCAGTTGATCAGATGGGGATTGTCGCCGGGCTTGTATTCCGTGGCGCCGAAATACTCCACATCCTCGCTGCCTGCAATGCGGCGGAGAGAAGCCAGAGCGGCCTGATACGTGCCGATCCGGCGAGGGTACACCAGGAAGGCGGAGGAAGGCATTTCCTTTTGAAAATGAAAAAGACCGAAAGGGTCTTTCCAGGAAAAGGTGATTTTGCCGGGAGAATACCGCCCGCAGTGGAGTATGTCCCGGGTAAAGTAAAAAACGATGCCGTCCCTGCGTTCTTCATAGGATTCGTAAGGCGCTCCGTCCAGAAGCACTTCGAGAGAGGAAAGAAAAGGAAGGAAAGGACCTTTCAGAAAAACTGAAATCTCCGCCTTTTCCCCTCTCGTTATATGGGAAGGAGATCCCACAGTGCAGTCCGCTTTTTTCCCTGCCTGACGGCAGAGAAAATAAAGAATGCAGGGAGTAAGAACGAGTACCACTGCCAGGAAAAAGGCATCGTAGAGATCATAAATGACCATCAGAAAAAAAGCGATGAAAAGGAGAAAAATGTAGTAGAAACGGCCCATTTACTCCTCCTTCAATGATGGCAGGGGCAGAGAGGAGAGGATAGAGGAAAGAACGGACTCCGCCGTTTTTCCATTATATCGGGCATCTCCTGTAAGGGAAATGCGATGCCCCAGGGTATAGGGAGCCACTGCACTTACATCATCAGGCGTTGCATAGGAGCGGCCTTCCATAAGGGCATGGGCCCGGGTCATGGCGGCAAGGGCCATGGTTCCGCGGGGAGATACGCCCAGACGGATATCGGGATGGTTTCTGGTGGCCCGGGACAGATCTACCATGTATCCATAAAGACTGTTTTCTACATGGATGCGGGAGGCCTCTGCTCTCAGGTTCAGAAGGTCCTGGGGTGTAATGACGGCAGACAGGCCTTCGGCAGGATTTTCTCTTTCGCCGGAGAGGATGCGGATTTCATCTTCTCTTTCCGGATAGCCTACGGTAATGCGGATCATGAAGCGATCAGTCTGTGATTCAGGAAGCTCCTGGGTGCCGGAAGAACCGAAGGGGTTCTGTGTGGCCATGACGATAAAAGGCTGGGGAACGGCATAGGTTTTTCCATCTACGGAAAGGCGTCCTTCCTGCATGACTTCCAGCAGGGCAGACTGGGTTTTCGGGGAGGCCCGGTTGATTTCATCGGCCAGGAAGAAATTGGTCATGGCGCTTCCGGGGACGTAACGGAAGGTGCCGGCATTTTTATCATACATGGAAAAGCCGGTAATATCGGATGGAAGCACATCCGGCGTAAACTGCATGCGTTTGTAGTCCAGCCCCAGCACATGGGTGAATGCCACGGCAATGGTGGTTTTCCCCACACCGGGAATGTCATCAATCAGAATATGGCCGCCTGCCAGAATGGCTGTCAGGATCCGGCGGAGCACTTCATCCTTGCCCAGTACGGCTTTTTCCGTTTCAGCAAGAATGGCGTCAATTGTTTCTTTTGTATTCATGAAAATACCTCAATTCTTTTAATTTAATATATTACTTATTATACTCCTTGAGGGAAGGGGGCTTTGAGGGAGCTGTATTTTCCGGAAGCAGGCGGGTTCAGGCACCTCCAGGGTCCGGGTCCATGGTGCCATCGGGGCTCTTCTCCCTGGACACCACAGGTTCCGCCTGTAGAGCGGGCTGGCTCAGAGGGGGGGTTGAAGCTGCCTTCGGCGGCCATTGACAACGCACCCTCTTCTCCCCTATAATAATAACGTTATGGAAGGGTGTCCGAGCGGTTGAAGGAGGCGGTCTTGAAAACCGTTAACTTCGTGAGAGGTTCATGGGTTCGAATCCCATCCCTTCCGCCAGAAAAACGAATCCGCGGCGTTTACCGCGGATTTTTTTATATTATGATGGAGGCTGTAGAGGCTGTATGCATATCGCCGGCAGAGACATAGACATGCTGTCTATTTTAAGAAAAATACTGGGGCTTACCATTGGAGCCATTATTTATTCCGCAGGTCTGAACCTTTTCCTGATTCCCAATCATATCATTGACGGCGGCGTCACCGGTATATCCCTTCTGGTACAGGCACTGACGGGTGTTCCTTTTTCCATACTGATTGTGGTACTGAACCTTCCCTTCTTTTATCTGGGCTATAAACGGCTGGGGGCTGGGCTGGCTGTGTCGGCAACCTATGCCATCGTCGTCCTGTCGCTGTGCTCTTCCTATTTCGAAGAACTGAAGCCTGCAACCACGGATCCTTTCCTGTCTACCATTTTCGGCGGCATTATTATCGGCATCGGCGTAGGCATTGTCATCAAAAGCGGGGGCTCTACAGATGGCACAGAAATCGTGGCGATCTGGCTGGATAATAAGACATCCTTCTCCGTAGGGGAAATCGTCATGTTCTTCAACTTCTTCATACTGGGAGCGGCAGGATTTGTTTTCAGCTGGAACAGTGCCATGTATTCCCTCATTGCCTACTTCATCTGCTCCCGCATGATTGATGCCGTTTCCACAGGGCTGGATTCTTCCAAGGGCATTTTTATCGTTACTTCCGATTACGACAAGGTATCCGATGCCATTGTCCATGATATGCACAGGGCAGTGACCCGCCTTCACGGGCAGGGCGGTTTCCTGAAGGATGATAAGGATGTGCTGTACTGCGTGGTTACCCGACTGGAAGTGACCAAGCTGAAACAGGTGGTCCACGGTATTGATCCTTCGGCCTTTCTCTCCGTCTTTGATGTGCAGGAAGTGCAGGGAGGACTGGTGAAAGGGAAATAGTCCGACGGAGCAGTCTATGATGGCCGGAAGCTGTGTTCCTGCTCTTCCGATTCGACTGCTCATGACTGATTCAGAAAAGAAGTATGCCTGCTGCCTGCAGCAGAGAAATCGTACAACCGCACTTTGTGCGGTTGTTTTTTACTGCCTGAAGCAATCTATGACTGCTGCGCCTGCAGGAGATTCACCTCCCCGGAGCGGTCATTCTATCGTCCTTCAGGGCGCAGATCCCGATGGTGTCATAGCTCTTCCTATCGTAATGACATGGATGTTTTCGAAATGCAATTTCCCTGCTGTATTTGAAGATTTTCCTCTTTACAAATGAAGATTCCTATTATAAAATAAGACAATTTGTGCCGAAATCGGTGCGTTCCGTTTTTTATTCTTTTGGAAGACCTGTGAGGGGGTACTATGTCGGAAAAAACTTTGGAAGAGCTGGAATTTGAGGAAACCGGTGTAACACGGAAAGAACGATGGAAAATCATGTGGGCATCCATTATCGGCTATGCCATGGATGGCCTGGATGTGCTGATTCTTTCCTTCGCCATGGCGGCTATTGTCAGTGAATTCGGCCTGACTTTAGGGGAAGGCGGGCTGATTGCAACCTACACGCTGATTGGTACAGTACTGGGCGGCTATCTTTTCGGTATTTTTGCCGATTACTTCGGCCGCGTGCATACATTTTCGCTGACAATCATTATTTTCTCCATCTTTACCGGTGCCTGCGCTTTTGCGGATAATGTGGTGCATCTGGATATTCTCCGTTTCCTGGCCGGACTGGGCCTGGGCGGCGAATATGGCATCGGCATGACCCTTGTATCGGAAACCTGGCCGGCTGCCAAGCGGGCCAGAGCGACTGCCGGTGTGGCCATGGGATGGCAGGCCGGTGCAGTGCTGGCAGCTGTTCTGGCGGCCGTTGTCCTTCCGGAATACGGATGGAGAGGCCTTTTCCTGGTAGGCGTTATTCCGGCCCTGCTGGCTGCCTGGGCCCGCCATGGCATTAAGGAACCGCCCATGTGGGTGAAGCGCAAAGAAATGAAAAAGGAACTGGCAAGACGAAAGGCGGAAGGCGAGACTCTGACTGCGGAAGAAGAAGAACAGCTGGCAGAGGCAAAGAAATTTCCGCTGGCCCATCTTTTTGCCAGTCCTTCCAAGACGGTGACCACCCTTTCTCTCACAGTCATGACCAGTGTGCAGAATTTCGGCTACTACGGCATTATGGTATGGCTTCCCATGATTCTCCTCAAGGAACACGGACTGACCACCAAATCCATGTCCGGCTGGATGATTGTCACGGTTATCGGCATGATTGCCGGCATTTATGTATTCGGCTACCTCTGCGACCGCCTGGGACGCAAGGTGCCTTACCTGATTTTCTATATCTGTGCGGCAGCCATGGTTTACATCTATGTCAATCTGGGCACGCCCATTGCCCTTCTTTTCGGCGGTGCCTTCCTCGGCTTCTTCTGCAACGGCATGATGGCAGGCTACGGTACCCTGCTTTCTGAAAATTACACTACCGATGCCCGTTCCACTGCACAGAATTTTATTTTTAACACAGGCCGTGCCGTTGGCGGATTTGCTCCTGCCATTATCGGTGCTCTGGCGCAGTCCCACGGGTTCAGCGCCGCCTTTGCCCTTTTGTCCTGCGTTTATGTCGCAGCGGCAGTGAATGTGCTTCTTTTCATCAAGGATACCAGGGGTACGGTGATCCGCTGATTTCCTGTCCTGCAAGAGCTGTCATAAAATGACAGCTCTTTTTTTGTCCTTTTATAGTAAAATACTTCCTACTTTACATATTGTAAACGTTGCAATAAAATGCGGGTTGTTATATCATATATTTATGTAAACCGTGTATACGGACAAAGAATAACAAATAGTTTACAAATGAGGCGAGAACATGGTTCGGGAAAATGCATTGGAAGCAGGACAGAGCAGGTCCAGGGAAATTGTTCTTTTCGGGTTGTTTACTGCACTTATCGCCATAGGGGCGTTCATTCGCATTCCGGTGCCGGTGTGTCCGTTCACACTGCAGCTCCTTTTCACCACTCTGGCAGGACTGATTCTGGGAAGCAGGAAAGGAGCTCTTTCTGTGGCCCTTTACGTACTGCTTGGCCTGGTAGGTGTTCCTGTCTTTACAGAAGGCGGCGGTCCTTCCTATATTTTCCAGCCAACCTTCGGATATCTGGTGGGATTCATTGCAGGCGCATGGCTTACGGGGAAACTTCGTGAAATGGCAGGCTCCTGGTCTTTCGGCAGGGTCCTTTTTGCCAACCTCTGCGGCCTGGCTGTGGTGTACCTTTTCGGCATGGTGTACGTATATTTCATTAACAATTTCTATATCGGGAAAACCATCGGTGTATGGGCAGTGATTCTGTACTGCTTCCTGCTGGCTGTACCGGGCGATATCTGTCTCTGCGTTCTGGCAGCCTTCCTTTCCAAACGGCTGGTGAAGGCACTGGGACTGCATGAATAAACAGGATAAAAAGGGAGAAAGAAGAATTTCTTATCTTCCTTATTTTATTGCAAGGGGGAGTTTGAAATGAGTAAAGGATTATTTATTACAGGCACTGATACGGATATCGGCAAAACCTATGTAACGGCGCTTATCGTGAAAACCATGAGGCAGGCGGGATATGACGCAGGCTACTACAAGGCAGCCATCAGCGGGGCGCCTACGGTGGCTGAGTCCGATGCAGGCTTTGTGAACCGGTTTGCTGATATTCATGAACCGGAAGATATGATCCTTTCCTATCTTTATCAGCATGCCGTATCTCCTCACCTGGCAGCGCAGATGGAAGGACATCCGCTGGAAAAAGAAGTCATTCTCAAAGCCTGGAAACGGGTGACGGAGAAATATCCCTATGTCACCATGGAAGGAAGCGGCGGTATTGTTTGCCCCATTCGTCATGATGAAAAGGCGCATTACTATCTGACCGATATTATCGGCTGGCTCCATCTTCCTGTGCTGGTGGTGGCAGATGCGGGTCTGGGAACCATCAACCATGTGGTGACCACCTGCGAATATATCCGGAACAGACATATACCCATCAGGGGCATCATCCTGAATAACTGGAAGGGCGGCGTCATGGAGGAAGACAATGTGAAGATGATTGAGGAAATCACCGGAGTCAAGGTGATTGACCGGGTCAGAAAAGGAGATACCCTTCTTCACTGTGATCCCAAGGTGCTGGAAGCCTGCTATGAAGAGGTGTGAGGAAAAAGGAAAATCGAGGCAGAGCAGTCCCGAAGGGAATGCAGCAGCCTTCTGCATCTGATGAACCCTCTGTCAGACTGCAGATAGAGCAGAGAATACGGAATGACGATAGAAATAAAGGAGAATGAAAATGGCTGATATTAACTGGGAAGCGGAAGATAAGAAATACATCTGGCATCCGGCCATGCAGATGAAGGATAATGAAGTATTTCCTCCGGTGGTCGTGGATCACGGCAAAGGGGTATATCTCTATGATACCCATGGAAAAGCATACCTGGATATTATTTCCTCCTGGTGGTGCAATCTTCTGGGCCACTGCAATCCGGAAATCAATGAAGCGCTGAAGAAACAGGTGGATGAACTGGAGCATGTGATTTTTACCAATTTCACCCACAAGCCGGCCATTGAACTGTGCCGGGAGCTGGAACCGCTTCTGCCTGAAGGATTAACAAAGTTCACATTCCATGACAACGGTTCCTCTTCTGTGGAAGCAGCCCTGAAAATGGCCTTCCAGTACCAGTACCAGACCGGTCATCCGGAAAGGACCCGGTTCATGTGCCTGCCGGAATCCTATCATGGAGAAACTATCGGTGCTCTTTCCGTAGGCTCCATGGATCTTTATGCCAAAATATTCCATCCCATGCTCATGAATAATATCCATTTCAAAGGATTGGACTGCTTCCGCTGTCCCTATGGAAAAACGAGGGAAACCTGCAGCGTGGAGTGCTTTGAAAGTGCTGAGGAAGCCTTCAGAAAATTCGGCAAAGAAACGGTGGCCTGCATTGTGGAACCGATTCTTCAGGGCGCTGCGGGCATGAGAATTTATCCGGCCGAATATCTCCGCAAGCTGAGAAAGCTCTGTGATGAATACGGCGTTCTTCTGATTGATGATGAAATTGCCGCAGGTTTTGGCAGGACCGGCACCTTATTTGCCATTGAACATGCCGGTGTATCTCCGGATATCCTCTGCACGTCCAAGGGACTGACAGCAGGCTACATGCCTATGTCCATGACCATCACCACGGATAAGGTATACGATGCCTTCTATGATGACTACGGCACCCATAAAGCCTTTGTCCACAGCCATACCTACGCAGGAAATCCCATGGGCTGCGCCATTGCCCTTACCGTACTGAAAATCATGAAACGGGATCATATCCTGGACAAGGTGAAGGAAGACGGAAAATATCTTCATGAAGAACTGATGAAAGCGCTGGGAAATCATAAGAATGTAGGAGAAATCCGGCATATCGGCCTGATTAATGCCATCGAACTGGTGGAAGATCGATCAACAAAGAAAGCCTTCGACCCATCCAGACGTATCGGCTGGCATATTTTCCGCAAAGCCATGGATCTGGGACTGGTTCTCCGCCCCATGGGAGATATTATCTATTTCAATCCGCCTTTGACCATTGAGCGGAAGGATATGGATAAAGCAGTCAAACTCTGTACAGAAGCGGTGCATGCCGTACTGGGAGAGTAAAGACACCGGCGGCAGGAAAATTGAATCCCGCAGGCTGGATCGAGCCTCGGACCCCAAGCCCTTCAATCCTGCAGTTAAAAGCCCCTTTGGCATTTTGCCGAAGGGGCTTTTTCATGGCAGGTTCATTTCACATGACCATATTTGTCCAGTAATTCCTTGACAGTGACAGGCTTTTTTCTTTTATTGTCTTCCCTGGCATGGAGAAAAGAAGGTTTCTTGTCAACAGCGGCATCCAGGGAGTCCATGGCATGGTCTGCAGTTTCCGCAGAAATGCCTTCCGCCGGGGCGGCATCGGGAGCGGTTCCGTCAGCGGTATGGCCATGGTAGGAGAAGTTGTTTTCCACAATACCGTCAGGATTTGTAGCTTCATAGCCGTTTACATGCTGCAGGCTTCCGTCAGGACCGGTGCGGAAATAGTCGTGTGTATAATGGACGCCTGGCGCATCGGAAGCATCATGTCCGGGGGTGTCCACATAATCAGGATGGGTAACATCGTAGGCGTCGGCAGGAGTATCCACCGTATCTACGGAAGTATCAGTATCCAGGGTATCTGTGCTGTCTACTCCGCCGTCGAAGCCGTCAATGGCTTTGATGAAGGGCATTAGGAGCAGAATGATTAAAAGAGGCGCTACGCCCATAATCGGCATGGCCCGTTTCAGAGTGTAATGGTGATGGTACAGCCAAAGCAGGATCAGGTGGAAACCCAGGGTGACAATAAAGGCAATGGCTGCTGCATAGAGTGGATTGATGGAAAAGAAGTACCGGTGAAAATAACGGTAAGGGATGTCAATATACCACTGCATTCCGAAGAAAGCCGCCATGCCGTACATATAAAATCCGGCCAGCACAGGACGCCAGTTGTCTATAATGTATCCCAGGCGGGCCAGAAATATGATGACCATGATAATAAAGGCCACCGGTGCCAGAAAGGGCAAAAACGTAATCAGGGCAAAGGCAATGACTGCCGTAATCAGGATGGTAAGAATCCTTTTCCAGGTATAGAAAATGAAAAGAGCGATAATGAAGGCAATGGAAAAAGGCTTGTATTCCGGCCTCATGATGTTGATAAAGACATAGAAAAAAGTGACCATCATGAGGACAAGATGGGCGGGAGTGAAGCAGGAACAGGGATTTTGAGCTTTTGAAATGGACAAATCATCACATCCTTGATCGGCGAACCGGTGGAGAAATGACAGCGGAAGGCGGCATTTCCAAAGGCGTACAGCCCTGTAGAAATGCCGCTTTACGCTGCATACAGACAATTTTCTCATTTATCATACCATAAAATATGTTGAAATACATGATTCACAGAGCCCTGTATTTCAGATTTTACGGTGAACTTCTATCGGTTGACAGAAGAAAAAATGGTGCTATAATAGTCCCATGTGAAGCGATGAACCAGATGGACATGGCAGACAGACGCAGCAGAGAGCCGGCGGAAGGTGAAAGCCGGTGCGGACGGGTTATGGACAATCACTGGAGAGCGTCTTTCCTGAAATGACAGTAAGGAAAGCGGGGGTGCCCGTTACAGGACTATGACATAAGAGTATAATGCAGGGTGGTACCGCGATTTCGCCCCTGTCCCATATGGGACAGGGGCTTTTAGATTCCATCTTTTGTTATACGTGTCTGAGTGATAAATCAGAGTGGTACCGCGGGAAATCCGCCTCTGTCTATGGGGACAGAGGCTTTTTTAGTGCCCTGTCCAAAGTGAAGGAGGGCTTTATATGAAAGTATTATCTATGTTTGATGGAAATCTGGGAAAGTACCTGCTTCCCGGCATTGTGCTCCAGTCCGTTATGATCGGCGGCGGCTATGCCACAGGACGGGAAATCGTCGAGTACGGTGCCAAGTTCGGCGCTTACGGCTGGTATGCAGGACTGGGAATCATGGCAGGCTTTGCTCTGGTGGCAGTGCTGTGCTATGAGCTGATACGACTTTACCATGTGTATGATTACAAATCCTTTATCCGGACCATTGCCGGGCCGCTGTATCCTGTATTTGATCTGGTATATACGGTCTTCATGGTCATCATTCTGGCTGTCATGTCCTCTGCCACCGGGGCTGTGGTTCAGCAGATGTTCGGCGTATCCCACTGGTTTGGCGTAGTGGGCATTATGATAGTGGCCGGACTTTTGAATTTCTACGGTGAAAAAGTAATTTCCTTCTTTGAAACCTTCGGCACCGTAGCACTCTATGCAGGCTATCTTACCTTTTCCGTGCTTGTGATTTCCGGACATACGGGAAATATTGCTGCTGTTATGGCATCGTCCGATCATTCCTATGTACCTGATGCAACCATGGGCCATGCCCTGTGGACGGGTCTTCTGTACATGGCCTGCAATCTGGTAGTATTTCCTGCGTCCTTCTTCACCATCAAGAAGCAGACGAAACGGAAAGAATCGGTGGTAAGCGGTGTTCTGGCAGGACTGCTGGCCACCATTCCCTGGTTCCTGACTTATTTTTCCGTCATGGGCTTTTATCCTTCCAAAGAAGTGCTTGGCGCACCGGTGCCCTGGATGGTTATGATGCAGGAAAGCGGAGTGCCTTCCTGGATGATGGTGGCATTCAGCTTTATCATGGGTTGGACACTGATTGAAACGGCTACAGGCATGATTCATGCGCTGCTTGCCAGAGTGGACAAGGGTCTGGAAGACCAGGGACGCCGTCCGCTGTCTCGAAAATATAAGGGCATGACAACAGTGGTTATCATGGCATTTTCCATCGCTCTGGCACAGGTAGGCATTATTGACCTGATTGCCAAGGGGTATATGGCTCTTGCCTATGCTTTCATGGCACTTTTCCTCCTTCCTCTTCTTACCGTAGGAGTATACAAAATCTTCAAAAAAGAAGAAACGGAAGAAACAGAGGAGGAAGCGGAAGAACTGGCAGAAGACTGCCGGCAGAAGGCATAATTCACCTGCCTTTGCAGACTTGTCGGTATCCGGCTGTATTTCTGAAAAGAACAGGGCTCTGTCCATAGAGGCCGGTTTATGGGAGAATCATGAAGGCCGCTGCTGTAAATTTCACTTCGCTGCAAAACCTCCTGCTTTCTGTATCTGCAGAAAAGTGCAACTGAAAAAGGCCGCCATTCGGCGGCCTTTTTCATATATGAAGTATATCCTTGAATGCTTTGATATAATGCCTGGATACGGGCACCTTCTGCTTGTCATAGCTGGTCATGGTAAGAAGCAGCGTGCCGTTGTCCTGGGGCTGGATCTCATGAATCATGGACAGGTTGACGATGTATCCCTTGTGGGTGCGGAAGAAGCCGAGCGGCGTAAGGAGGCTTTCTATGTCGCGAAGGGTCATCCGGGACTCCACAATGCCGCTGGTGGTGTAAAACAGGGAACGGTCCGATTTTTCCGTACATACAAGGACGATTTCTTCGGAAGGAGAAATCATGAGGGTTTTATTTTTTGTCTGGATGGATATTTTCTGGGAGCTCACCTTTACTTCCCCGGGGATGGTTTTCCGGCGGAGAAGGGAAAGGCTGTCCCTGAGGCGGTCAATGATACGGTGTATGCGGGCTTCTGAATAGGGCTTCAGGATATAGTCAAAAGCTTCCAGATCAAAAGCCTGCAGAGCAAACTGGCTGTAGCCGGTGGCAAATACAATTTTCAGGGGAAGATCCATTCTGAGAATTTCCCTGGCACATTCCAGCCCGTTCATCATGGGCATTTCTATATCCAGGAAAAGAATATCCACCATAGGATGGAGTTTTAAAAACTGCAGGACTTCCTTTCCGTTGGCACATTCCCCCACGACTTTGACGCCGGGAATGGAGGACAGTTCATATTTCAGCTCGCCTCTGGCAGGGAGCTCGTCATCTGCGACCAATGCTTTGATTTCTTCCATATAGTTTCCTTCCTGCGATTTCCTTTCCGGAGGTATGGGAAAAGCGTTTTCCCCTGCCTCCTGTTTTAAGACTCAGCAGCATCCCCGGAAGGAGACTGCTTTTGGACCAGTGGATTCAGTACGATAGTCTGGGTAATGGCCTGATCTTCTTCTTTCTCCGGACTGCTTCGGACGGGCGCCTCTATTTTTGGGATATTGGCGAAAACCAGGGTACCCCTGTTTTCCTTGCTTACGATATGCAGACCGCAGGAGCTTCCAAAGAGGGATACCAGACGCTGGTGCACATTGATCAGTCCGATCTGGTCACGCCGCTTATGGTCAATAAGGAGTTTTTTCCTCTTTCTGGCTGACATGCCGATGCCTGTATCCAGGACATATATTTTGTAATAATCGGGGTGTTCAATGAGCCCCACTTTGATTTTACCGCCTTCCGGCCTTTTGAAAATTCCGTGAATGACTGCATTTTCAACCAAGGGCTGCAGGAGCAGAGGCGGTACCTGGATGCTGTTCAGCTTATCTTTCGGGAAATCGTAGGTAATCTTGAGGCGGTCGCCAAATCGTGCCCTTTCCAGCTCGGTATAGCATTCAATGACATGAAGCTCTTCGGACAGGGGAATGAGTTTGGAGGGATTGTTCAGGCTGTGGCGGAAATAGTCGGAAAGATACTGAATCAGTTTCCTCGCCGTATCCGGATCGCTTCTTACGTAATAGCTGATTGTATTCAGCGTATTGTAGAGGAAATGAGGATTGATCTGCGCCTGGAGAGCGCGGATTTCCGCTTCTGCCAGCAGGTTTTCCTCTTCCTTCATCTTATCGTATTCGTAGATGGCTTCCATGACATGGCATATGCCGTGAAGGAATTCAATGCCCAGCTTGGTAAAGGTGTCGCCCTTGCTTTTGGCGGCAATAATCCATCCCACAGTTTCATGCTTGTAGGTGACGGGAAGGGTCATGAGGTGGGCCATGTCCGGCAGATTTTTCTGCAGCTTCAGAATGGCGATTTCCGCTTCTCCCTGGGTGCGGTCGGCTTCCGTCTTGAAGTTGGTGCGGGTGTACAGCTGATCCTTGTAGGAAATGGCGGTCCAGATCAGGCTGGGCAGAGAGGACGTCATGAGCTCCGTAATTTTGGATATGTTGGCATCGTTGAAGCCGTCGTGGAGCGTGGCAAAAAGGGCGGCTACGGCATCGAAGGTATTCTTTGTGGTCTGTGTTTTTTCAGAATCCCGCTGATGGATGAAAAATTCGATAACCATATAGAACAGGCTGACGGCAATGGTATTGGTGACGATGATAGGCAGGGAGAGAGTGAAGAAATCTTCCGGATGGTTAATGGTTTCCGGAAAGGTCAGGAAAGCAAAGAACAGCCAGAACAGCAGCTCCAGTGTAAAAGCGTCCAGGAAAGCCCACATCCACAGCTGATGATGGTGCTTCTTCAGCCGTTTGGACAGAAAGCCTGCCGCTACGCCCTGGATAATGGTCAGTCCCCCGTGGACAAAGGCAGCGTCCGTATGAATGAAGAAGGCCCGGTGAAAGCCGGTAATGATTCCTGTGACCGTGCCTACCACCGGCCCGCCGATAAAACCGGCCAGGATAATGCCTACGGCGCGGAAATTAATGATGCCGCCGCCGGCCCGTACATTCCAGTAGGTGCCGCAGATGGAAAGAATGGAAAACAGGATGATGAAAAGAATCATGTGCCGGTGGCTGAAATGCTTGGCGGAAATGGCTTCACGGAAGAAGGTGGTGCGGCATATGAGCAGCAGAAGGAGGAGAAAGATGGAAATGCCGAACCAGACATGCTGGATACCGATAATCCATGAGGAATTCATAGTATCATCCTTTCGACAACTTACGGAAGCAGGGATTCATTGGACAGGGCTTTTATCCGTGTTTCCCCGGAATATGATGAACAGCGGCTGCTGCGCAGAGCATGGGACCGCTTCCGGTCGGACTTGTACAGGACACCGGCAGCAGGCAGAACAGGCAGTCTGGCGTGGCTGAAAGCGCCGGCTCCCTTTTCTCTGCAAAAAAGAAAAAATAATAGATTGTTAAGCAAATATCAACTATAATGTATAACTTGTATGTAATGAATGCAATAACTAATGCATTTTTATTGCATCTTACCCCCTGTTTCCTGCATCTTGTCTCATAAATTTTTAATTTAAGGGGAAAAACAGGTATACTGTAGCTGAAGGAAATCAAAGGATTTTTGATAAGTCTTATTTGTTTTTATTATAACAAAGGAAGGCTTGCAGGGTCCAAGTTTTTTGAAAGACAGTGTTCTTTAAGGACGGGCAGACGGCTCATCTGTTTTTCAAAGGAAAGGAAGGGTGTTATTATGGTTATTTACGGTGTTGCACTTCTCGCAGGCTGCTATATGGCAGGCAATTTCATTGGTGATGTGCTGGGAGCGCTTTTGGGAGTCAAGGCCAATATCGGCGGCGTAGGTTTTGCTATGCTTCTCCTGATCCTCATTTCTACCTGGGCTATCCAGAAGGGATACATGAAAGCGCCTGAAGAACAGGGCATTAAATTCTGGAGTGCCATGTACATTCCCATCGTTGTGGCTATGAGTTCCATCCAGAACGTGGCAGCTGCTCTTTCCGGCGGCGTGGTAGCAGTTCTGGGCGGCGTGCTGGCAGTGGTCATCGGCTTCCTGGCTATTCCGTTCTTTGCAAGGAAGAAAGAGGAAGCGCCGGTGTCGGACAGCGAACTGGCCAAGAATCACAAATAAAGGGGGGAACGCATCATGGATATTGCAGCAATTATTACAAACTTATTTGTTAAAAATGGCATGATTTTCGCTTTCATGCTTCTCGGTGTCATCATGTTCGTCGCCTATAAACTGGGCAGCCTCACCAAGGGACGGGTTCACGGCAGTGCCATCGCTATTTTCCTGGGCCTGGTACTGGCCTATATCGGCGGTGTAACCACCGGCGGCAGCAAAGGGATTGCCGATGTTCCGCTTTTTGCAGGCATGGGTCTGGTAGGCGGCGCCATGTTCCGTGATTTCGCCATTGTTTCCACCGCTTTCGGTGCGGATCTCCGTGAAATCAAGAAGATCGGATGGCGCGGTGTTGCATCCCTGTTCTTCGGTGAATTTATCTGCCTGGTAGCAGGTATTGCCGTAGCGTATCCTCTGGGGTACACCAGTGCCGTTGACCTGGTTACCATCGGTGCAGGAGTTGCAACCTTCGTGGTAGGCCCGGTAACCGGTGCCGCTCTGGGTGCTTCTTCCGAAGTCATTGCGATTTCCATTGCCGCAGGGGTAGTGAAATCCGTACTGGTTATGGTAGTTACTCCTTTCGTGGCAAAACCGCTTTCCATTAATAACCCGCAGTCTGCCATGGCTTTTGGCGGCATCATGGGTACGACTTCCGGCACTGCAGCCGGCATGGCAGCCGTAAATCCGAAACTGGTTCCCTATGCAGCCATGACTGCTACTTTCTACACCGGCCTGGGATGCCTGCTCTTCCCGTCGGTATTCTACTTCCTTACCACCATGTTTTTCTGATTATGGCTTTACCATTCCGGGGAAGCGCTCTGGGACTTGAGTCCCTTCTCTCACAGGAGGCGGAACCGGAATGATTCCCTTCCTTTTCGGGAACGGGGCGCTCCATAGGGCGCCCCGGGCCTGAAAAATATAAAGGGCTTAACAATAACATTGAAAGAACCTGTATAATGAAAGAACCTGCGGATTCCCTCATGAATCCTGCAGGCTATAACCCTGTTATCTGTTATTTCATAGAAAGGATTGATATTATGTTGGAAATCAAACCGTGCAATAAGAACTGGCATACAAGGGGAGACGACACAGCTGCCCGTATTTCGGCAGCCGCTCCCTATGCGGATGGTAAAATCGTAGATCCCGCCAATACGGTGAAGCTGCTGGAAGCCCTGCTCCGTCCGGGAGACAAGGTCAATATTGAAGGGGATAACCAGAAACAGGCAGATTTCCTGGCAAAGGAACTGTGCAAAGTGGATCCATCCAAGATTCACGACCTCCATATGATTCAGTCCACTCTT
The DNA here is from genome assembly GCF_051885895.1 of Dialister sp. Classification (GTDB taxonomy): domain Bacteria; phylum Bacillota; class Negativicutes; order Veillonellales; family Dialisteraceae; genus Dialister. Next base: position 62,989 of record NZ_JBJEXP010000011.1, read on the forward strand.
TCCATTCCGGAACATCTGGATGTATTCGAAAAAGGCATTGCCCGCAAGCTGGATTTTGCCTATGCAGGAAGCCAGGGCAAACGGCTGGCGCAGATGGTGCAGAATGACGGTATCGAACTGGGAGCCATTCATACCTATCTGGAAATGTATTCCCGCTACTTCATCGACCTGGTGCCCCGGGTTTCCCTGGTATGCGCCGATGCAGCCGATAAGGACGGCAATATTTACACCGGCTTCTCCACGGAAGATACACCGGCCATTGTAGAAGCCACCAAGTTCAACCAGGGCATCGTTGTTTTCCAGGTCAACAAAATTGTAGACAAGCTGCCGAGAGTGGATATTCCGGCAGACTGGGTGGATTTCGTCATTGAAAGCCCCACACCCTACCTGCTGAATCCGCTGTTCACCAGAGATCCGGCCAAGATTACCGATGACCGCATTATGAAGGCTATGATGGCCATTAAAGGCATTTATGCTGAATACGGCGTGAAAGTACTGAACCATGGCGTAGGCTATGATACGGCAGCGGTAGAACTGCTGCTCCCCACCTTCGGTGAATCGCTGGGACTGAAAGGAAAGATCTGCACCCACTGGGTACTGAATCCGCATCCTACACTGATTCCTGCCATTGAAACAGGCTGGGTACAGGCAGTGTATTCCTTCGGCTCCGAAGTAGGCATGGAAGAATATATCAAAGCCCGTCCGGACATCTTTGCTATCGGACCTGACGGTACCATGCGCTCCAACAGAGCTTTCTGCCAGGCAGCCGGCCATTATGCTGCAGATATGTTCATTGGCTCCACCATGCAGATTGATAAATACGGCAACTCCTCCACCGCCACCAAGAACAACGTGGCAGGCTTCGGCGGCGCACCGAATATGGGCTGCGATGCCAAAGGCCGCCGTCATGTGACTCCCGCATGGCAGAAGGCAGGGGAAGAAGTGGCTAACCGCTTCGAACTCATGGGCGATGCCAACCGCGGCAAGAAACTGGTTGTCCAGATGATTACCACCGTTTCTGCCAAAGGCTTCCCCGGATTTGTAGAACAGCTGGATGCAGTAGCACTGAAGAAGAATGCAAATCTGGATCTGGAACCCATTATGATTTATTCCGATGATCTAACCCATATTGTCTCCGAAGTAGGTATTGCCTACCTCCATAAATGCCACAACATGGAAGAAAGAATGGATGCTATCCGTGCCGTTGCAGGAAATACAGACGTGGGCAAACTTGAAAATCCGGAAATTACAAAGAAACTCCGCAAGGAAGGCATCGTAAAACTGCCGGAAGATCTGGGAATCAATCCGGCAGAAGCCACCAGAGACCTTCTGGCAGCCAAGAATATGAAAGATCTGGTAGACTGGTCCGGTGGACTCTATGATCCGCCTGCCAAGTTCAGAAACTGGTAACAGACTTCTGCGGAACAGATAAAAAACTCACTTTCCAAAAGGAAAGTGAGTTTTTCTTTTTGGTAAAGAGAGGATGTTCCAGTATTTTTCAGGCTGATTTCTTATGCAGGTCATGATACAATAAGAATGAAGAGAAGTGATTCATAGCCTGTCGGAAAGAGATCAGGCAGGGAAGAAACGGAAAGGATGCCGGGATTCCATTCCGATGTTTACCGTAACACAGGGCATCCAACGCCTGATGCAGTTCAACTTTGTGATTCAAGCGATTTTTCCCTGTCAGAGAGGTGACA
>NZ_JBJEXP010000012.1:0-17070 GCF_051885895.1 Dialister sp.
GGTCGGCCGGAATACCCCGATCGCTGACCTTTTACTATTATCAAAACAATTTTTATTCAAATAAAAAAGGACTCCCTCTTTGCGGAGTCCTTTTTCATTTGGAAAAAGTATTATAAAACCGGCGCCCACTTATTTTTGAAGGCGCCTGCCGCCCCCTTTGAACCCTATGCACCTTTTGAACCATCTGAACCCTCATATTCCCAAAGCGGACAGCCGGCAGCCGATACTCTTCTATCGTTTACTTTTTCTCCCCCAATATAACTCCCAGATCCTTATATCCGCCGGCACCGAGAAGCTCTTCCTTGGCCGCTGCCTTGGCCAGGTCATCGATGGCGTAGACCAGGGGGCCTTTGCCTTCATCAGGGGTGAAGAGCATGAGCACATCCAGGTTCTGTCCATCGGAGCTGGGGAAGAAATAGGCACGGCTGTACATTGGAAGGATCAATCCTCCTGCGCTGTAGGTCACATGGGCGCCGGCGGTATATACATAGGCTTCATCCGCCGTGAGCCGGCGAAATGGTTCGATTTCCGAAATATCCACGGACACATTCTGCTCCGCTACCGTGCCCAGTGCATTGACGGCCAGGCTGAGCACTGTTTTTTTCATATCCTGCCGAAGGATAGAGGACGGATCCAGCAGGCCACGGTTCATATTGACCAGCCCCTGCCACTGCTCTTCTCCCAGATTCATGCGGAAATAGGGGCGCATCTGCTCTGCCGCTTCCTTTGGCAGCTGTGCCTGTATGATGTAGCCGGAGGAGAACTTCTGCGCCTTTTTCAGGGTAATAGACAGCTGGCCCATATGGTAGGGAATTTCTCCGCCGCCAAAACTGAGCCGCTGCTCTCCGGGAATGTCTTTATAGGAAAAACTCTTGGGCAGCGTTTTGACTGCCAGAGCGGATATGTCATAGGCCAGAGCCTGTCCGCCTGTCAGAAGCAGGGCTGCCAGAGCCAATGCTGCAATTTTTTTCATGTGCTGCTCCTTTTCAACCGATACAGTCCATAGAGAAGGGATTCTTCCAGTTCATCCGCCGCTTCATGGCTTCCATTGACTTCAATCAGGTAATACCGATCCCCTTCCCGGTAGAGAGATGTATAAATCCACATGGGGAAAGAAAGACCCTTCTCATTGGTAATGATCACCTTAGCCTCCTGGGACCAGTGATAGGTGCCGTCCTCATCCTTGAACGCATGCCAGGGATTAAAGGCCAGAATTTTGACAGACCGGCTGTCACCGGACTTTTCCTTCAGTACATCATCCAGAAGTCCCTGAAATTCTTCCGTAGAAATCTTGGGCATGCCAAAGAGGGAGGTAGGACGATTGGCGTCTTTCCGAAAGGCGTCCCGCCAGAAAAGAGCATCCTTCTTTCTTCCTTCATGAAAGAAATCCTCTTCACTGCCGGAAAAGACAAACACTGCTGCTGTGTATGTCCCCCGCACATTCCGCTTGACCAGCTGGTACAGATGCAGGGAATCATAGGGATAAGGACCCTTTTCCGGATACATGTTCATTCCCGGCGGTATGGTGAGAATAGACCACATGGCTGCTTTTGCAGTCTTTTCATATCCTTTCGTTTTTGTTTCCTTTTTAAACAGATCCACCAGCATATTGTCTTTCCCGTCGGTTACGGTAATCCCGTCCCCCAGGGGCATAGTGCCCAGACCGGAAATGACAAGATCATCCGCCATGGCTGCCTGCCATCCGCCAAGCAAAACTGCCGCTGCCAGAACTATATTCCTAAGCCGTCTCATAGAAGCTCCTTCTCATCAATGCAGGCTTCCGCCTGCTTTTCCTTTTATTGTAGAGAAAAACGGGGAATTTCTCAAGGGGAATTATAGTGGAACAGCGAGACAGCAGTCCGCCGGACGTCGTCATCCTGAGCGAAAGCGAGGAATGTCCCTGCCCGCCGCATTGGAAACAGCCGGCATGGCCGGGCCCAATAAAAAACAGCCCCATAAAGGAGCTGTTTTTTATTGGCTTATTCCGCTTTCGGTTCTGCTGCCGGCGGTTCATCATTATGAACCACTTTGAGCTTGCGGTAGCGGGACATACCGGTGCCAGCCGGAATGAGTTTGCCGATGATGACGTTTTCCTTGAGGCCCAGGAGAGGATCTTCCTTGCCTTTGATAGCGGCTTCGGTCAAAACTCTGGTGGTTTCCTGGAAGGATGCGGCGGAGAGGAAGGAGTCGGTGGCAAGAGCTGCCTTGGTGGTGCCCAGGAGCAGGTTTTCGCCTACTGCTTTCTTTCTGCCTTCGTCGTCGAGGCGTTCATTGGTGCTGCGGTATGCTACGATATCCACAGTTTCGCCGGGGAGCCAGCCGGAGTCTCCCGGATCAATGATCTTGATCTTGCGGAGCATCTGGTGAACGATGATTTCAATGTGTTTATCATTGATTTCTACGCCCTGGCTTCTATATACTTTCTGGACTTCCTTGACGATGTAGTTCTGGGTAGCCTGTACGCCAAGGACTGCCAGAATATCGTGCGGATTGATGTTGCCTTCGAAGAGGCGGGTGCCTGCTTCGATATGCTGTCCATCCTGTACGGAAATCTTCTTTGCTACCGGAATCTTTTCGCTTTCCGTTTCCTCATCATTGGTGATGGTGATCACTTTGACATTGGGGTTGTCGTCAGCGGAAGTGATGGATACGGTACCGGCAATACGGGAAATGGTAGCATTGCCCTTTGGTTTACGTGCTTCGAACAATTCTTCGACACGTGGAAGACCCTGTGTAATATCTTCGGCAGAAGCAACGCCGCCGGTATGGAATGTACGCATGGTCAGCTGGGTGCCCGGTTCGCCAATGGACTGGGCAGCAATGATGCCTACTGCTTCGCCGATTTCTACATGACGGCCTGTAGCCAGGTTTCTGCCATAGCATTTAGCGCATACGCCGTGAGCGGAATGGCAGGTCAGGATGGAGCGGACTTTCAGCTTATCATAATGCTTTTCGATTTCTGCAGCCTGGTCATCGGAGATTTCTTCGTTCTTCTTAGCGATGATTTCGCCGGTATCAGGATTCACCACATCTTCCAGTGGGCAGCGGCCGGCAATGCGGTCTGCCAGGGATTCGATGGGCTGTCCGTTTTCTTCAATCTTGCTTACTTCTACTCCTTCCATCTGGTCCATGCGGACTTTGATGAGAGGAATATCGGAAGCCAGAATGGTTTCTGCGGTTTCTGCATTGATTTCAGTGCCTGCAGGAAGAATCACATTGCCCCTGCGGTCCACTGCGTCTTCTTCCAGTTTCTTTCCTGCAAAGTGAACGGTGAGGTGGTGGCGCATAGCGCGGTTGTATTCTTTTACTGCATCAGCAGTGCCGAGGTTGAAGGTTTCCTGCTGTTCTGCTTCTTCGCCTTCAGCAGTGGGGATGATGACCTTGATTTCCTCTACCAGGTGATGGTTGAGGAGGGTCACATCGTCAGCATCCAGGGTTTTGCCCTTGACGAGAAGGATGTCGCCGTTTCTTCTGTCGATGACGTCTTCATCAAGCACAGCGCCCAGAAGCTTCGGTTTCAGTCCCATAATCCGGCTCTTGACTTCCGGCTGGGAAGCGATGATGCTCTGTTCTCTGTCGAAATTGAGAACCTGTACGTCGCAGTCTTCTTCTCTGACAATGACATCCTGGGATACATCTACCAGACGGCGGGTGAGGTAACCGGAGTCTGCCGTACGGAGTGCGGTATCGGCCAGACCTTTGCGGGCGCCGTGGGAGGATGTGAAGTAATCGAGGACGGTCAGGCCTTCACGGAAGTTTGCCTTAACCGGCAGTTCTACGGTCTTACCGGAGGTATCGGCAATCAGGCCGCGCATGCCGGCCAGCTGTCTGATCTGGTTATCATTACCACGGGCACCGGACTGGGCCATCATGGTCAGCGGGTTGAACTTCACCATGGAGCTCTTCATGGCAGCGCCTACTTCGTCTGTCTTCTTGCTCCATACTTCAACGACTCTTCTGTATCTTTCATCATCGGTCATGAGGCCGCGGCGGAAGAACCGTTTGATCTGGTCTACCTTTTCATCGCCGTCTTCCAGGATCTTATCCTTTTCAGGCGGTACGGCTACATCGTAAATGCCGATGGAAATACCGGATACCAGAGCGTAGTGGAAGCCAAGGGCTTTGACGGAGTCCAGCAGATCGCCGGTGGCCTTGAAGCCCAGCTTCTTGAAGCAGTCATTGACCAGCTTGCCCATCTGCTTCTTGCCGATGGTAATGCCGAGGCCGTTGTTGACCACTTCATAGGTCTTTCCGTTTTCGTCTACTCTCTTTTCATGACGTTTGTAGAAGAAACGGAGTTCTCTCGGGATTGCATAGTTGAAAATCAGGCGGCCCGGCGTAGTGATGACCAGGTCCTTGTCATCGTCATTGAAGCCGTCAGGACGGTCTTCTTTGGGAATGCGGACTTTGATGAAATCGTGGATCCGGATTTCATGGAGAGCATAAGCCAGCATGACTTCGTCATATCCGGTGTAGGCGTGGAGACGGGAAGTATCCATTTCGTCTTCTGCCTTTTTCCATTCCTTCATAGGATCGAATTTAGCATGGGGGTTGGCTGCTTTTTCTTCCGGTGTGAAATCAACCTTCGCATCATTAGCCGTTTCCACAATGGTGAGGTAGTAGGATCCCAGAATCATATCCTGAGAAGGAATAGCTACCGGTTTGCCATCCTTGGTGGAAAGGATGTTGTTGATGGAAAGCATGAGGGTTCTTGCTTCTGCCTGTGCTTCTACGGAAAGCGGCAGATGGCAGGCCATCTGGTCGCCGTCGAAGTCGGCGTTGTAGCCCGGGCATACCAGCGGATGCAGCTTGATAGCTCTGCCTTCCCAGAGGATCGGTTCAAAAGCCTGGATGCCCAGTCTGTGAAGGGTCGGCGCACGGTTCAGGAGTACCGGATGTTCCTTGATGACATCGCCCAGTACATCCCAGACTTCCGGAGCCAGCTTGTCTACTTTCTTTCTGGCTGCTTTCAGGTTGTTGGCTACGCCTCTCTTGATGAGTTCATGCATAATGAACGGTTTGAAGAGTTCGATAGCCATTTCCTTCGGCAGACCGCACTGGTACATTTTCAGTTCAGGACCTACAACGATAACGGAACGGCCGGAGTAGTCGACACGTTTACCGAGGAGGTTCTGACGGAAACGGCCCTGCTTGCCTTTCAGCATATCGGAAAGGGATTTCAGGGGACGGTTGCCGGGGCCGGAAACTGCTCTGCCGCGGCGGCCGTTATCAATCAGAGCATCAACTGCTTCCTGAAGCATACGTTTTTCATTCCGGATAATGATTTCCGGTGCGCCCAGTTCCATCAGTCGTTTCAGACGGTTGTTGCGGTTGATGACACGGCGGTACAGATCATTCAGGTCGGAGGTGGCAAAACGGCCGCCATCCAGCTGAACCATAGGACGAAGATCCGGCGGAATAACCGGAAGAACAGTGAGAATCATCCATTCCGGCTTGTTTCCGGAGTGAAGGAATGCTTCTACTTCTTCCAGACGGCGGATGCATCTTACTTTACGCTGGCCGCTGCCTTCTTCGATTTCCTTTTTCAGAGCTGCTTCCAGCTTCGGAAGATCCAGTTCCTTCAGGAGCTTCTGAATAGCTTCTGCGCCCATCTGGGCTTTGAAGGAGCCCGGTCCGAATTTGGCTACAGCGTCCTGGTATTCCTGTTCGTTCAGAACCTGCTTCTTCACAAGATCGGTGCTGCCGGGGTCAAGAACGATGTAAGCTGCAAAGTAGAGAACTCTTTCCAGCTGACGGGGAGAGATTTCAAGAATCAGTCCGATGCGGGAAGGGGTGCCCTTGAAGTACCAGATATGGGAAACAGGGCAGGCAAGAGCGATGTGGCCCATTCTTTCACGACGCACCTTGGAGCTCGTGACTTCTACGCCGCACTTGTCGCAGATGGTGCCTCTGTAGCGCATTTTCTTATACTTGCCGCACTTGCATTCCCAGTCTTTTGTCGGTCCGAAAATCTTTTCGCAGAAAAGACCATCTGTTTCCGCTTTCAGGGTCCTGTAATTGATTGTTTCCGGCTTTGTCACTTCGCCGTGGGACCATTCAAGGATCTTTTCCGGAGAGGCGATGCCGATTTTCATGGAATCAAATTCGTTTACATCTAACAATTGGGTATTTCTCCTTTCCGGTCTTATTCATCCTGGCCATCATCATGGCCGGTTTCATTGTTCATGTCCGTTTCGTTGAAGCCTGCTTCCTCATCAGCCGGTGCATTGGCTTCTGCTTCCAGGGTATCGTTGAAGGATGCCACATCGTTGCTGCCAACGATTTCTCCGCCGTTCATGGATGTTTCCATGGCATTGCGGGATTCTGTCACGGCAGAATCGCCTTCCATAGCTTCCTTTACTTCATCCCGGTGCCAGCGTTCGCCGCCGCCGTAGCCCTGTTCCAGGTCGCTTTCGTCCAGTTCCTTCAGTACGACTTCATCGCCGTTTTCATTGAGGATCCGTACATCCAGACCAATGGACTGCAGTTCTTTCATGAGGACCTTGAAGGATTCCGGAACGCCCGGGCTCGGAATGTTTTCGCCCTTCACGATCTTTTCATAAGCCTTGACACGGCCGATGACATCATCGGACTTCACAGTCAGGATTTCCTGCAGGGTATAAGCTGCACCGTAGGCTTCCAGTGCCCAGACTTCCATTTCGCCGAAGCGCTGGCCGCCGAACTGTGCCTTGCCGCCCAGAGGCTGCTGGGTAACCAGGGAGTATGGGCCGGTGGAGCGGGCATGAATCTTATCGTCTACCAGGTGATGGAGCTTCAGCATGTATTTCCAGCCGATGGTGACCTGATTGTCCAGCTTTTCACCGGTACGGCCATCATAGAGGTCGGTCTTGGCATTGGCCGGAAGTCCGGCTGCCTTCAGGGTAGCTGCCAGATCTTCATCACGGCAGCCGTCGAATACAGGGGTTGCAATGTGGATGCCCGATTCAGTAGGTTCAGGCATGCCGTATTTATCGAAATCATAGCCGCAGTCGATGAGACGCTGCTTCATTTCTTCATATTTAGCCGGGTCCTTCATGGCTTCATGAATTTCTTCACCCAGCATATGGCAGGCCCAGGACAGATGAATTTCCAGAATCTGGCCGATATTCATTCGGGACGGTACGCCCAGAGGATTCAGTACCAGATCTACAGGACGGCCATCGGGGGTAAAGGGCATATCTTCTACCGGCAGAATGCGGGAGCATACGCACTTGTTGCCGTGGCGGCCTGCCATCTTATCGCCTTCACGGATCTTACGTTTCTGGGCAATGTAGACGCGGACCAGTTTGTTCACGCCGGGAGCCAGTTCATCACCGTTTTCACGGGTGAAGACCTTGACATCCACTACCTTGCCGAATTCGCCGTGAGGCACGCGGAGGGAAGTATCGCGGACTTCTCTTTCCTTGTCGCCGAAAATAGCACGGAGGAGTCTTTCTTCCGGAGTCAGTTCGGTTTCGCCCTTCGGGGTAACCTTGCCTACCAGAATATCTCCCGGCCGTACATCGGCGCCGACCATGATGATGCCGTTTTCGTCCAGATACTTCACTGCATCTTCGGAAACAGAGGACAGCTGGCGGGTGATTTCTTCTTCGCCCAGCTTGGTGTCACGGGCATCGCATTCGTATTCTTCAATGTGGATGGAGGTGTAAAGGTCATCCTTGCAGAGACGTTCGGAAATCAGTACGGCGTCTTCGTGGTTGTACCCTTCCCAGGATACGAAGGCTACCAGTACGTTGTGGCCCAGAGCCAGTTCGCCCTGGTCGGTTGCCATGCCGTCAGCCAGGGTATCGCCTTTTTCTACCCTTTCGCCCTTGAATACGGTTGGACGCTGGTTGATGCAGGTAGACTGGTTGGAGCGCATGAATTTAATGAGATCATAGGTGTCCAGTTCGCCATTGTCTGCACGGACAATGATCTGGCGTCCGGTCACTCTTTCCACGGTGCCGCCTCTCTTGGCGAGGATGCACACGCCGGAGTCCTGGCCGGCTACCCATTCCATGCCGGTGCCTACGAGAGGCGCTTCCGGACGAAGCAGCGGTACTGCCTGGCGCTGCATGTTGGCGCCCATGAGGGCACGGTTCGTATCATCGTGTTCCAGGAACGGAATAAGGGATGTACCGATGGAGACCACCTGCTTCGGCGATACGTCCATGAGGTCTACTTCTTCCGGTTCTGCTTCCAATACGTCCGGGCCGCGGCGGCTTGCTACATTTTTGTGAATGAAGTGGCCTTCGCTGTCCAGCGGTTCAGAAGCCTGGGCAATGATTTTATCTTCTTCAATGTCGGCAGTGACATACTTGGTTTCATCGGTTACGTGATATTCCTGTTTGCCGGTTTCCGGGTTTACGCTCTTCTTGATAATGCGGTAAGGCGTTTCAATGAGGCCGTACTTGTTGATGATCCCGTAGTTGGACAGAGAGGAAATCAGACCGATGTTCGGACCTTCAGGGGTTTCTACCGGGCACATGCGTCCGTAATGGGAATAATGCACATCGCGGACTTCGAATCCGGCTCTTTCACGGGACAGACCGCCGGGGCCCAGGGCGGACAGACGGCGCTTATGGGTCAGTTCAGCCAGCGGGTTTGTCTGGTCCATGAACTGGGACAGCTGGGAGGATCCGAAGAATTCCTTGATGGCTGCCACTACCGGGCGGATATTCACCAGAGCCTGCGGGGTCATTTTATCCTGATCCTGGGTGGTCATTCTTTCGCGGACAACTCTTTCCATACGGGTCAGGCCGATACGGAACTGGTTCTGCAGCAGTTCGCCGACGCAGCGTACGCGGCGGTTGCCCAGATGGTCGATATCATCGCTTCTGCCATAGCCCTGCATCATGTTCAGCAGGTAGTCAATGCAGGCGATAATGTCGCAGCGTTCCAGAATACGGTAATTATCTTCTCTGTTGCCGGAGGAGCAGATAACCTTGACGGGCGTGCCGTCATCCTTCTGGGTCATCACTTCTACCTGGTCAAAGGAGGAGAATACACCGCTTTCTTCAATTTTAGCGATAGCGTCTTCATCAATGAGGCTGTTGCCTTCGATGACCACTTCACCGGTTTCCTTATTGACGATAGGACCTTCGGTCTTATGACCCAGGAGACGATTCTTCCAGGCAAGCTTCTTGTTCAGCTTGTAGCGGCCTACCTTGGCCAGATCGTAGCGGCGGGGATCATAGAAGAAATTGTTCAGAAGCGTGGTGCCCGATTCTTCCGTAGCCGGTTCACCGGGGCGCAGCTTGTGGTAAATTTCAATGAGGGCGGATTTGCGATCCGTGGTGTTATCTTTGTCCAGGGTCTTTTCAATGTGGATATCATGATCGAACAGATCCAGGATTTCCTCATTGGAAGAATAGCCCAGAGCACGGACAAGAACGGTTACCGGCATTTTGCGGTTGCGGTCGATGCGGACGGAAATGGAGCCGCTGGGATCCGATTCCAGTTCGATCCAGGCGCCGCGGTTCGGAATGAGCTGAGCGCTGTAGATTTCCTTATCGAAAGCGTCCCTTTCCTTCTTGTAGTACACGCCGGGGGAACGAACCAGCTGGGATACGATGACACGTTCTGCACCGTTGATGATAAAGGTGCCGGTGTCAGTCATTACCGGGAAATCGCCCATGAACAGATCATGTTCCTTCAGTTCACCGGTTTCCTTGTTTTCCAGACGGACCTTTACGTAGAGCGGAGCTGAATAATTGACATCCTTCGCCTTGCACTGTTCGATATTGTACTTGCCTTTGCCGAAATAATAATCGCCAAAGTGGAGCGCCCACTTATGTGCGCTATCCTCAATTGGGGAAATATCTGCAAATACATCCTTCAGCCCTTCCCTGCAGAACCATTCGTAGGACTTTGTCTGCAGGTCGAGCAAATGCGGCATTTTCAGAACTTCCTGTGATCTGGCATAGGTGTATCTCTTTTTCTTACCAACCTGCACAGGTCTGAACATCTTGCTGTTGGGCATTCCTCGCCTCACCCTTTCGTTTCAAAACACGGGCCTTTGGAAATGGCAGGAGCCTTTCCCTGCCCTTCCTTAAGCCTTTAATACCTCTATATATAAATAATAAAAAGGAACGGTTGCAAAAATAAATTTTACTACAATCTGATTCTCATTGCAAGTAATCGTTCCTGATTAATACCCAAAAATTTTAAATAACTAGGTCTTCATATTTTCTTTTATAGATTTTTTTATGCTGCATATAGAAATTTTCTTGCGCAGAAATTTCCTATTGCTTTTTTCATCCTTTTTGTTCCAGCCAATTCTAGCATGATGAATGAGAAATTGCAATAGGCTTCCATGGGGCCGCCTGCAGCGGGCCGAACCCTATGAACCGGGAAACAGCCAGCCGCAAAACGGCTGGCTGTTTCCTATAAAAATGCCCCTTTTGTATTCAGTCTGATATCGCATACATTTTCCACGAAGCTGTCTACATAGGCTGCCGCTTCGTGGAAGGTCTTCCGGGAAATAGTCCGGGAGAAAGGACTGTTCCATTGATAATCACGGAAAGCGGTGAGGAGGGCAAGCGCCTCTCCGGAGAGATGCTTCTCCTCTGCTTCCTCCGGTGCCGCAGCGTCGAAGCCCGCCAGGGCCAGCAGCTTGACTGCCGTCATGAAGCAGAGAGGCAGACTGTTTCTTTTTCCTCCTGCTTCTCCTGCTCTTACAAGCGTATCATAGGCGCCGTCATCCTTGTCGTCCCGGGGAAAAAGCTTTTCCGTCAGTTCAATGACGTAGAACCAGTACTGCATTTCTTCATAGGGGATCTTCATCATGTCGAAAAGAAGGCGGCCCTCATACTGGCTGAGCACCGCATAGTCTCCTTCTATGGAAGCAGTATAGCGGATCAAAGAAAAAGGCGCCGTGAGTCCGCTTCCGCAGCGGGCCATGACAGCCCGGGGAAGAGTCATCACCATACGCCCCCTGGATGCAGTAAAAAGGGAGAGAATCTTCCCTCCCTCTCTGCCTGTCGTACTGTGAAGCACCAGAGCCTCTCCGCTCTCAATCGCTCTTTTCATGGGCCTCCTCTTCCTTTCCGTCTGCCGCCGGCTCTTCCATCTTTTCCGCCTTCACCCGGACAATACGGAATCCATCCATGCGAAGCACGGAGAAACGCCATCCGGAGAAATCCACATGATCTCCCACCTTCGGAATTCTTTCCAGATGGGAAAAGACAAATCCGCCGATGGTGGCATTTTTATCTTCCCCCGCCAGATCGATTTCCAGCCGGTCCGATACATCTTCCAGAATAACGGTGCCGTCAAACTCGTAGGTGCCGTCCTTCATGCGGAGAATCTCATAGGGCGTGGTATCCACGGACTGAGGAATTTCCCCGATCAGCTCTTCCACCAGATCCTCCAGCGTTACCAGTCCCGACGTGCCGCCGTATTCATCCACCACCACCGCCAGGTAAATGCGGCGGTTCTTCATCAGCTGGAGCAGAGACGGCGCCGGCATGACTTCCGGCACCGTAAGGATTTCCCTCATAATGCCCTTTACATTTCCTTCGCCCCGGAGAAGCTTTTCCATGAAATCCTTCACATGGATGAATCCCAGAATCTGGTCCTTATCATCCATGCACACCGGGTAGCATGTATGGTGCGCCTTGGAAATCACACGGCGCATGGTTTCCATGTCGTCGTTATAGTAGAGCACCACCATATTATTGCGGGGAATCATGACATCCCGCACCATAAGGTCAAAGAAATCAAAGGAATTTTTAATCAGCGTGTTTTCCAGTGCATTCAGCCTGCCGCTCCGGTTGCTTTCTTCTACAATGCAGCGGATTTCATCCTCTGTATAGGTGAAATTCACTTCATTCCGGAAAGGAATCTTATGGAGCCTGAAAATGCGCCGTACCAGGAAAAGGCCGGCCTGTACCACCGGCTTGAACAGCCGCCGGTTCCAATGCACCACCCAGCGGTGGGATGCCAGAATCGGCAGAGGCTCCACCAGGGCCCGGGTGCCGGGATACAGAATGGTCCCCGTCCAAAAGGCCGTCAGCAGCAGGACTGCTGACACCGCCAGGATAAGATCCACTGCCCAGGACGCCTCTTCCCCCAGAAGAGGAAGTAGCAGACGATAGCCGAAAATCACCATGCCCAGAAGACTTAAGGCAAAGATACCGCAGTAAATCACAAATGCCACCTGGGTACCGCCCAGAATCTGGCTGGTTCTCTGGTAAAAAGGAGCCACCTTCCTGATCAGTTCCGGATCCTGTTCGTCATTATCTTCAATATATTTTTTACGCATGCGGGCAAACGAAAAATTGACCAGTGTATTCTTATAGTTAAAAAAGGAAGCGGCCAGCGCAGCTGCCACTGAAACTGCCAGCCACTGTATATCCGTATTGATAAGTCATTCCTCCTTGTAAAATGCGCCCTTCGGGCGCAGAAGGTTCTCACGTCTGATGGCCCCTGCCCAGGGGGCTTACATTTGACAGACGCTTCGCGTATGAGGGCGGATGTGGAGGCTTCGCCCCATGAAAATAAACTCTCACTCCTGTTCCTCTAAAGAGAAGCATAAAAGTCCCCTCCGGGAAAAAGGTGGTACGCCAGCGCCAAAAGGATACATGCCCACGAACAAAGTGAAGCTGTCCGGTTTTCCAATCGCCCGCCAGTACAAGTGTCTTATATAAACCGGCGCCTTTTATTTATTAAAAGGCGCCGGCTGCCACCCTCAAGCCGCAGGCCTGTCATTTCAGAACCCTCAGTGCGTGTCACTTATGCTCTTTATATCCCAGTTCCCTCAGGATATAGTCTTTATTTTTCCAGTCCTTGCTGACTTTTACCCAGAGATCCAGGAAAACGGGAGCGCCGATAAGGTTCTGGATTTCTTCCCGGGCCTCCTGGCCGGCGGCCTTGAGGACGCTTCCTTTTTTACCGATGATGATCCGTTTCTGGGAATCTCTTTCTACATAGATGGTGCAGCGGATATAAACCTTGCCGTTTTCTCGTTCGGAAAATTCTTCGGTGAATACGCCGATGGCGTGAGGTACTTCGTCCCTGGTACGGATGAGCAGCTTTTCACGAACGATTTCCTGCACGATATTTCTTTCCGGCTGGTCCGTTACCATATCGTCAGGGAAGTATTTCGGCCCTTCCGGCAGATATTTCACCACGCACTTCATCAGTTCGTCCAGATTCTCCCCTGTTTGCGCGGAGAGAGGGATGATTTCCGCAAAAGGATAGATTTTGCTGTACTGTACGATTTTCTTCAGCACTTCTTCTTTGGAAATGAGATCCGTCTTGGAAAGGGCCAGAATCACCGGTACTTTCCGGTCTTTCAGCAGACTCAGGATATACCGGTCCCCCGCTCCCAGAGGATCATTGCAGGCGCAGAGGAAAATAATGAGATCCACCTCGTCCAGAGCGTCCATGGTGCTCTGCCGGATGGCTTCGCCCAGCTTGCTCTGGGGCTTATGCATGCCCGGCGTATCCAGGAAAACCACCTGGGAATTGTCACCGTTCCACACACCGGTGATTTTATTTCTGGTGGTCTGGGCATGGGCGGAAACGATGGAAATCTTTTCCCCCAGAAGAGCATTCATAAGGGTGGACTTTCCCACATTGGGCCGGCCTACCAGAGCGGCAAAGCCGGAATGAAATTTTTTGTCTGTTTCTGTCATATAGGCTCCTTGCAGGATTTTACTGTTTTTTCAATCCTTCTTCCTGAAAAGCGGAAGGAAATAGTTCATCTAAGGTGAAGAGGCGGTAATCCTCCATTGATTTTCCGCAGATAATGAGAGGCACATGAAATTCCGCCATCACCTGCCGGCAGATACCGCAGGGCATGGTATAGTCGTCCCGGCTCCCGATAATGGCAATGGCCCGGAAGGCCCGCTCCCCGGCAGTCACCGCGCTGCCGATGGCATTCCGTTCGGCGCAGAGAGAAGCGGGATAGGATACATTTTCCATATTGCAGCCCCCAAAGACTCTGCCATCCTCTGTCAGCACTGCTGCTCCCACGGGATACCGGGAGTAGGGAGAATAGCTCCCCTTCCTTGCTTCCTCCGCCTTTTCCAGAAGAAAGCGTATTTCCTCAGCCCTCATGTTCTGCTTCCAGCTTTCCTTCCGTAACAATACGGGTGAGGCCGCAGGCGCCGAGGATATCCTCTTCCGCCTTCCTCATGGCCTTCTTTTCCTCCGGGTCATAATGGTCATAGCCCAGGATATGAAGGAAACCATGGACAGAAAGATAGGCCATTTCCCGTTCCTTGCTGTGGCCGAATTCCTGGGCCTGTTCCACGGCCCGGTCCAGATTGATGACGATATCTCCCAGTGCTTTTTCCTCTTCCGGAATATCATCTTCCCCTTCGTTCAGCGCAAAGGAAAGAACGTCCGTAGGCGCATCCACATGGCGGTAGTCCCGGTTCAGCTGGTGGATCGTCTCCCCATCGCAGATGAGCACACTGATTTCCGCATCCTCCGGCACCTTCTGCAGTTCTGCTCCTTTTTCCAGCACCTTGTGGATCAGTGCTTCCAGCTCCTCGCTGTAAAATTTCATATCGCTGTAATTAATTGTGATTTCCATGACCGCAGCCTCCGTTTTGATTTCTTTTTGCATCTTCCTCATAGGCATGAATAATTGCCGCTACCAGATCGTGACGCACCACGTCATCCTCTGAAAAACGGACCTGCCCTATATCCCTGATTCCTTCCAGCACCCGAAGCGCATCGATCAGCCCGCTCTTTACATGGGGCGGCAGATCGATCTGGGTCACATCGCCGTTGATAACCATTTTGGAACGGAAGCCCAGACGGGTGAGGAACATCTTGATCTGCTCCACTGTGGTATTCTGTGCCTCGTCCAGGATGACGAAGGACTTTTCCAGGGTCCGTCCCCTCATGTAGGCAAGAGGCGCCACCTCAATCTGTCCCTTCTGCTGGAGACGCACAAATTCTTCCGGCCCGAACATATCCAGCAGGCCGTCAAAAAGAGGGCGCAGGTAGGGATTTACCTTTTCCTGCATATCTCCGGGAAGAAATCCCAGCTTTTCCCCTGCTTCCACCGCCGGACGCACCAGGATAATACGCTGTACATCATGATTCTTCAAAGCAAACGCCGCCAGCGCCACCGCCAGATAAGTCTTGCCCGTGCCTGCCGGTCCGATACCGAAGGTAATGGAATTCCTGCGGATGGCGTCCACATAGAGTTTCTGCCCCAGAGTCCGGGGGCGGATCGGATTTCCACTCTTTGTGAAATTGATAATATCCTCTTCCATTTCCAGAAGAAGATGTTCTTTTCCTTCATCCAGAAGCGTCATGACAAGACGCACCTGCCGCTCTGACAGCCGTATCCGTTCCCGCACCATATGGCGGAGCCGTTCTATGACCCGCACTGCCTGATCCACCGACTCCGTTTCGCCCTTCATGCGGATCAGATTTCCCCGGCCTGAAATATCAATGCCGTAGTGTTCTCCGATCACCTTCAGATATGAACTGTCTCTTTCAAAAAGATGGGACGCTTCCTGCTGATCCCTGATGATTATTTCTTCTGCTCGTTCCGTAGCTCTATTCCTCTCTGTTCAAATGCCCTGCCGGAACGTTCCTTTTACAGGACCGCCGGCCCTTTTTCATTTATAAAAACCGCCGGACAGCGGCGCCGTCCAGATAATCACACCGGCAGCCCTGGGTCACATTTCTTTCCTCCAGCAGCCGGTCGATTCGATCCTTTACCTCCCACCAGGGGGAGCCGCCGTTTACGGTAATCGTATTTCCGCCCGACGCCCGGCCCACCATGCGCTGCACCACAATGTCCTTCCGAAGATAAGAAAGAAAAAGCACAGCCCGTTCCATGTATTCTTCCATGGGAAGAAGCTTCACTTCCCCTTTTTCATACATGTCCGCCAGCTTCGTCCCCTTCACAATATAAAGAGAATGAATCTTCACCTCTGTCACCGGAAGGGCCGAAATGATTTTAGCCGTTTCCATCACATCCAGCCGGTCATCCCAGGGAAGATCCGCAATCACGTGGGTGCAGAGTCCAAAGCCGAACCGTCCGATGCGGAGAGCTGCATCGATATACTCCGCCAGCCCGTGGCACCGGTTCAAAATGGAAAGGGTATGCACATTGCTGCTCTGGAGCCCCAGTTCCACCGTTACATCCTTTCCGTACTTCAGGGACGCTTCCTTCAGTACAGTAAGATAAGCCTCATGAATGCAGTCCGGCCGGGTAGACACATCCACCGCCACTACAGCCGGATGGCTCATGGCCTCCTCCACCCATTTTTTGAAATCGGAAAGAGGTGCATAGGTATTTGTAAAATTTAAAAAATAGGCAATAAACTTTCTGGCCTTGTACTTCGGCCCCACATGGGCCATACTCCGATCCAGCTGGCGGGTAATGCCCATGCCCACCGCCTTCGTTTCATAATCCGCTCCGATAGAGCCGCAGAAAATACAGCCCCCGGAAGACAGCGTACCGTCCCGGTTCGGACAGGTCACGGGAAGCGACACGGGGATCTTGTAAACCTTCTCCCCATACCGCTCCTTCAAGTAATCAGAATAATTCCTGTAACGCTCCATACAACTCCTGTGTATCCAATAAACAATGATTCAATATAATTATATAATACTCCCGCCATAATTGCACTTTATATAAGATATAAGTAAGCTGGTGGCTGGGGCTGGTCTTCTTCCCGCCGGACACAGTCATTTTGAACGTAAGCGGCAGCTCCTTCGTACTTTCTGCGACGGGTCAGGCCTTCATCCCCGCCGACTGGTATTTATGGCATTTCCCCTCATCTGCTGTTCTTACCGGGATCCTTCGTTTCACTCAGGATGACCTGTGGGTGGAGGGGAACCCGCAGGAAAAAGGATAGAGTTATCCACAAGAAATGCGCCATAACATGCGTCATTCTGAGCGCCAGTGAAGAATCCTGGTCCGCGGAGCATTTGAAACAGCCGGCACTAAATACCAGTCGGCGTAAAAAGGCTATTTGTGTCAAGAACGACATTAAGCACTAAGCAGAGAAATTTCTCCGCTGCACTCCGTTTTGATCGAAATGACAGGAATGCAAAAGCGTCATTCAGGCGAATGACAATCGGTGTTTTTGTGACTGTGCTTTTCCCACGGGG
>NZ_JBJEXP010000013.1:0-1883 GCF_051885895.1 Dialister sp.
ATCTGTCTTCTATCCGCCGGGCCTAGCTCTTTCGGGCTTTTCGTGTTGTCTTGAATTAATGAAAAAAATCTAAAAAAAATCCCTTCCCTCTTATGGAGAACGGGGATTTTTTTATTGGGGGGGTGATGAGCTCGTTGAGTAAATTATTGAAAATCATTTTTGGATTTATCCTCACCGCTTAGAGGAGACAGGAAGATTTCCTATAAATCAACGGCACAGAGCAGCATTGCGGCAGGAGATCTCTCGACTCAGAGTTTCAACCGTGCTCAGATACCTTTTCCTTCATACCCACTTGCAGCCCCGCTCGAGATGACAGAGAAGAGAAGGGCTTACGGTTATTTCGGAAATCTCCGAGACCTGTAAGCGTAGAGTCCTCTTTACCAGTCGGTGAGGCCGCCGTCTACGGGAATGGCGGCGCCGGTGATGAAGGATGCCTTTGGCGAAAGGAGAAAGGCGATGAGTTCTCCCACTTCTTCCGGCCGGCCGATGCGCATGAGGGGGTACCAGTCCCCCATTTCTTTGCGGCTGCCGCCGTAGTTGTGAAGCTGTTTTTCCAGAAGAGGGGTATCGATATCGCCGGGACACACGACATTGGCCCGAATACCTTCTACCGCCAGCTCCAGGGCCAGGGAGCGGATGAAGGAAACCAGGGCGCCCTTGGTGGCGCCGTAAAGGCTGCACTGCACATTGCCCTGCAGGGCAGCATCGGAGGCTACCGCCACAATGCTTCCCGGCGCCCCTCTCATGGCAGGAATGGCTTCCCTCGCCAGTTTCATGGCGCCGAAAACATTGACGGAGAAGAAGTGCTCGATCTCCTCATCGGTAGTATTTTCCAGCAGTTTTTCTTCATATATGCCGGCTGACAGTACCAAACCGGTGAGCTTTCCCAGGGAGGAGGCGGTTTTGACCGCTCTTTGGCAGTCTTCTGTCACCGTCACATCACAGGGCACGTAGAGGCTCCCTTTCACCTGGTCTTGGGCCTGCTGCCCGCGGTCTTTATTTCTTCCTAAAAGAATGGGACGAATGCCTTCATCTGCCAGAATTTTAGCGGTGGCAAGGCCGATGCCTGAGGTGCCGCCGGAAATCAGAACTGTCTGTATCATGGAATTCTCCTTATTTCGCAAGGGAAGAAACGTAAACGAACTGGATGCCCTCTTTTTCAAGCTGGGGTACCATCTGGCGGAAAGCTTCCGCTGTCTTGGGGCGGCAGTGGCCGATAATGACATAGGTGCCGTATTTCTGCGCCCGCTTGGCCGCTTCCCGGATCATGGCGGAAATGGCTGCCACGTCGGCTTCATTATCCACAAAAAGGTCATTCCTTACATAAGGTACGCCGTAGGAGGCAGCTGCCCCATCGGCGGCGGTGGTGGAATTGGTTCGGCTGTCGAAGAAGAAGAGGTGGCGGTGGTGGAGTTCATTCATCACCACGTCCATGGTGTGACGGTCGGTGGTGGCCTTGGAACCCTGGTGGTTATTGATACCCACCGCTTCCGGTACCTGGGAGAGGGAGCTCTTCAGGAGACTCCGAATTTCCTCATCCCCCATGGAAGTGAGGATGACCTTGGATTCCATGCCGATGCCGGAAACCGATTCCATGGGCTGGTGAAGAATCACCGGCATTCCATGGGCATGCCAGGAGAGAGCTGCATCCCTGGTGTGGACCTGGTTCGGCATAACCGCCAGGGTAAGCGGAATGCCCAGAGATTCATACACATGCTGGGATTCCAGATCTCTTCCTGCATCATCAATGACTACTGCCAGCTTTCCTTTCACTGCAGCGGGGGTATTGGGCTTAGGCGCGGCGGCCGGTGCAGCCTTCACGGGAGCAGTACTCTGCTTGGCAGGAGCCTTTGTATTTCCTGTATCCTTCTTCACGGAAGGAG
>NZ_JBJEXP010000013.1:1983-16885 GCF_051885895.1 Dialister sp.
GAAGCAGCTGCTTTGTCCTCATGGGAAGAAGCGGCAGCTGTTTTTTCACTGCTTTCCCCTTTCCCTGTGATTTTAGACACAATGGCCGGCAGACTGAAGGAAGATGTCTTTTCTTCCTTGGCGCCTGCTGCAGGAGCGGAAGAGGTTTTTGCCGTGTTCTTTTCCTTAGCCGGCTCTTCATCATCTGCCTTTACCTGTACCGTCACCACCTTATCCATGGCGGCCTTGATTTTTTCCTTTACGCTTTCCGGAGTTCCCTGGTCCTCTTTCGGCACCAGTCCCTGCATTTCCTTATCATTAAAGAGATGCCCGATGGTGGTTACATTCTCCGCCACCTGGGAATCAGGCGCATTGGTCATTCGGTCTGTCATGTAGGCAGAAGCCATAATAAGGGCAATAAAGAAAAAAAGCACCAGGAAAGGATGCCCGCTCTTCTTCCTGACTGTCCGTGTTCTTCGTGTCCGCTTTTTGACTGCCATAGATTCTCCTTGTGTGCCATTGGGCCGGGAATCGCCTTACCATTCCCTGCCGGCGAATTTATTTTCTATATTATAGCATAGGAAAGGGCCCCTGACATAATCAGCTCCCTGCAAAAATGGCCGGAACTTCAGCCGCCGGAAGACCTGTTTCCGATTCCTGTTCTTGCTTACCCCATAGAGAAACTCCCTGTAAAGCCGGATCATTGATTCATTCACAGAGTCTGTCTTCACTGGCGCTGCTTCCTCATGGGATTCCTTAAACAGCCGGCGGCTCGCGTCATCCTGTTCCCTGCGGCTGCATAAAGCTGTGCCGGCCGGCTGCTCTTTCTATTTCTCCGCCGGTTTATTCCTATCCGGATAATGATATAATAGAGAAAACAGGATTGGTCAAATTTCAATGAAAGAGGTTGATTCCCATGAAACTGGTGGTTATTAACAAATTATCCGATGAAAAAATCAATGCATTGAAACAGGCGGTACCGGGCTCCGTGGTAGAAGCCTACAAATCCCCGAAAGAAGCACTTCCCCATGTTGGCGATGCCGATGCCATCGCCCTCTGGGGATTCCAGAATGTGGAACCCCTTCTCCAGGCCGCTCCCCATGTCCGCTGGGTTCATTCTCTGTCCGACGGTGTAGAAAAGCTCCTGACCCCGAGCATGATGAACCGTCCCATCCTATTGACCAACTCTCATGGCGTCCATGATCGTGCAGTCTCCGAGCACACCATGGCCCTGCTTCTCTCCTGGTTCCGCCGTATTCCTGAAGCCGTCCGCAGTCAGACGGCCCATCAGTGGTCCCGCCCCCACGGCGAGTCTCTTTTCGGAAAAACCATCCTTATCGTAGGATTCGGCAGCATTGGACGGGCTATCGCCCAGAGAGCCAAGGTCTTTGAAACCCATATTCTGGCCGTGAAGAAGCATCTGTCTCATGAAATGTTTGCCGATCACGTCTATACCCAGGAGGAAATCATGGAGGTGCTGCCAAAGGCAGATATTGTCATTGCCGCCCTTCCTTCCACTAACGAAACGGAAAATTTCTTTGATGCTGCTAAATTCAAGGCCATGAAGTCCTCTGCCCTCTTCATCAATATTGCCCGTGCTTCCGTAGTGGACGAGCAGGCTCTGGTGGAGGCTCTGCAGCAGGGAGAAATTGCCGGCGCCTGCCTGGATGTATTTTCCAAAGAGCCGCTGCCGGAAGACCATCCTTTCTGGGATATGAAAAATGTAATCATGACACCGCATATTGCTTCCATGGTGCCTGATTTCTGGAATAAGCTCACTTACCTGCTGGAAACCAACTTCATTGCTTTCAGCCGCGGTGAAAAGCTTTTAAATGAAATCGACAAGAAAAAGGGATATTAACATTCTGTTTTCCAGTCCTCTGCAAATGAAAAGGCCTTTGTACTCATTCGGGTACAAAGGCCTTTTCATTTGATTCTCAGGATTTACTGTTTGAATTTATCTATGATTTTGTCCAGAAAGGAGCTCTTCCCTTTATACTGGGAGCAGTCCTCTCCCATTTCATTGGCATAATGGAGAAGGGCATTCTTCTGTTCTTCATTCAGCCGCTTCGGAACCGTCACATGGACTTCCACATAAAGATTCCCCTTGCGGGAGGACTGGAGATGAGGCATTCCTTCGCCGGAAATGCGGAACCGGGTACCGGTCTGCGTACCGGAAGGAATCTTCAGTTCCACTTCCTTGTCCAGCGTCTTCACCTTGATGGTGGAACCAAGGGCGGCCACAGGATAGGAAATATTGACCGTACGGTAGAGATCGTCGCCGTCTCTTTCAAAGTCGGGATCGTCCTTCACATAAATATATACGTAAAGGTCGCCTTTCGGGCCGCCTCTCCGGCCCGGTTCCCCTTCGCCGGCCACTCTCATGCGGACACCGCTGTCAGCGCCTGCAGGAATGTTGACTTCAATGGTCTTGGAGGCCCGCACCGTTCCGGTGCCGTGGCACTGGCTGCACTTGTTCTTAATGATTTTACCGGTGCCGCCGCAGGACTGGCAGGTCACGATATTAACCATCTGTCCGAAGGGTCCGTTCCTGACAATACGCTGCTGGCCTGTACCATGGCAGGCAGGACAGGTATCTACGGAAGATCCGGGCTCTGCTCCGCTGCCATGGCAGTGGCTGCAGACATCATTCTTGGTGACAGTGAATTTCTTCTTCACTCCCGTGAATGCTTCCCGGAGAGTAATGGTCATATCATAGCGAAGATCTGCTCCCTGCTCCGGTCCGTTGTTTCTTCTGCGGCTTCCGCCGGTGAACATGTCGAAAATGTCCCCCATGTCGAAACCGCCGAAATCAAATCCCTGTCCGTTGAATCCGCCCTGTCCGAAACCGCCGAACCCGCCGGCGCCGGCTCCGCCCTGGGATGCCTGTCTGAAGGCATCGTGGCCGAGCTGGTCGTACTGGGCCCTTTTATCCGCATCGGAAAGAACATGGTAAGCTTCATTCACTTCCTTGAATTTTTCCTCTGCTTCCTTGGGGTGGTCCTTGTTCAGATCCGGATGGTATTTGCGGGCAAGTCTTCTGTATGCTTTTTTGATTTCATCCTCAGAGGCGTTTTTGTTCACCCCAAGGATATCATAATAATCCTTGCTGTCTGCCATAAAGAATCCACACTATTCCTTATTTTTTGTCATCGTCATTGACAACTTTATAGTCCGCATCTACTACATTGTCCTTATCTTTTTTAGCTCCTGCCTGCTGGGACTGCTGTGCGCCGGCATTCTGAGCCTGCTGCTGTGCCTGCTGAGCCTGCTGTGCCTGCTGGTACAGTTTTTCAGTCAGTTCGTGCAGCGGTTTGGTAAGGGCTTCTGCATCGGCCTTAATCTTTTCGGTATCATTGCCCTTCAGTGTTTCTTTCAGTTTGGCAATTGCGTCATTGACTTCCTTGACCTTGCCCTGGTCTGCTTTATCTCCCAGTTCCTTGATGGTCTTTTCAGCCTGGTAAATGAGAGCTTCTGCATTGTTCTTTGCAGTAATAGCTTCCTTGCGCTTCTTGTCTTCTGCTTCATGCGCTTTGGCATCGTCCTGCATTCTCTTGATTTCTTCATCAGACAGGCCGGAGGAAGAAGTAATATCAATCTTCTGTTCTTTGCCGGTGCCCAGATCCTTGGCGGAAACATGGACAATGCCGTTGGCATCGATATCGAAGGTAACCTGAATCTGCGGAACTCCCCGCGGAGCCGGCGGAATATCGCTCAGTTCGAAGCGGCCGAGAGTCTTGTTGTCGGCAGCCATGGGACGTTCGCCCTGAAGAACATGAATGTCTACAGAAGGCTGGTTATCAACGGCAGTAGAGAATACCTGTGTCTTGGATGTTGGAATGGTAGTATTTCTCTTAATCATGGTAGTGAACACACCGCCCAGGGTTTCAATGCCCAGAGACAGAGGTGTTACATCCAGAAGCAGTACATCCTTCACTTCCCCTTTGAGTACGCCGGCCTGGATGGCTGCGCCTACAGCTACAGATTCATCGGGGTTTACGCCCTTGGACGGTTCTTTGTGGAATTTATTGCGGATAAGGGTCTGCACAGCCGGAATACGGGAAGAACCGCCTACCAGCAGGATCTTATCAATATCATCAATGGAAAGGTTGGCATCCTTCATAGCCCGTTCCATAGGTTCTACAGTTGCCTGTACCAGGTCTTCCGTAATCTGGTCGAATACGGCACGGGTCAGGGTAGCATCAAAGTGAACCGGCTGTCCGTTGGAATCCATGGTAATGAAGGGGAGGTTGATGTCTGTAGACATAACGGAAGACAGTTCGATTTTTGCCTTTTCTGCTGCTTCCTTCAGTCTCTGGTTGGTCATGGGATCCCGTTTCAGTTCAAAGCCGTTCTGGTTTTTGAAGGTATCAGCGATCCAGTCCATCACGCGGGCATCGAAGTCATCGCCGCCCAGATGGCCGTTGCCGCTGGATGCTTCTACTTCAAATACGCCGTCAGCCAGATCAAGGATGGATACATCGAATGTGCCGCCGCCCAGATCATATACCAGGAATCTGTGTTCCTTGCCGTCTTTGATCTTGTCAAGGCCATAAGCCAATGCGGATGCGGTCGGTTCGTTGATGATACGGAGTACCTTCAGTCCTGCAATAGCACCGGCATCTTTGGTAGCCTGGCGCTGGCTGTCGGTGAAGTAAGCCGGGCAGGTAATAACGGCTTCTGTTACCTTTTCACCCAGGTAAGCTTCTGCGTCCACCTTCAGTTTCTGAAGGATCATGGCGGAAATTTCCTGTGGAGTATAGGACTTGCCGTCAATAGTGACTTTGTAGTCGCTGCCCATATGACGTTTAATGGAAACGACGGTACGATCCGGGTTGGAAACAGCCTGGCGCTTTGCCAGCTGGCCTACCAGACGTTCACCGGTCTTGGAGAAGCCTACTACAGAAGGAGTCAGTCTGGAACCTTCCGCATTCGGAATGACTACCGGTTCGCCGCCTTCCATCACTGCTACAACAGAGTTGGTCGTACCTAAATCAATACCAATTACTTTTGACATTTAAAATGTCTCCTTTCATTCTATTCCTAAAAAAGGGAAATATTTTCTTATATAAAACTGCCAGAATCAGTTGTTCTTCACTACCTGAACCTTGGCAGGCCGGAGTACTGTATCTTTATACAGATAGCCCTTCTGGAAGACCATGGCTATGGTTTCATCCTTCATTTCATCGGACTGTACCATCATGACGGCTTCATGGAAATGGGGATCAAAGGTCTTTCCCTTTGCTTCTATTTCCTTGACGCCGAAATCGGTCATAATCTTTACCATCTGTTTCTGGAGAAGCTCAAAGCCTTTCAGATAGGCCTCTCCGGAAGCATCCTGCTGCATATGGGCAAGAGCCAGTTCAAAATTGTCCAGAACGGGAAGGAAGGATTTCAGCGTTTCGGCCTTGTAGGTATCCGATGCTTTCGCTTCGCTTTCCTTTGTCCGGCGGCGGAAATTATCAAAATCCGCCTGCAGTCTTACATACTGGGACAGGGCTGCTGCGAGCTTTGCCTCTCCTGACTTGGCCTTGTCTTCTGCTTCCCTGGCCTTCTTCTGTGCATCGGCAGCCTGCTTTGTCAGGAAAATCACCTGCTGCTGCAGTTCCTCCACCGTTGGTTTTGGAATCTTATTTTCACCCGGCTTTTCTGCCGGTTTTTCTTTTTTGTTTTCTTTATTTTCCGGTTCCGCCGTATTGACTTTGACTTTTTCTTCTTTCTTCATCCGGGAGCCTCCTTGTCTCTTTTTACTCTTTATTCTTTAAAAGCGTATCCAGTCTTTCCTGCATAAAACGCATCATTCCGATAATCTTGCTGTACTGCATCCTGGTAGGTCCCAGCACGGCCACCGACCCGATGACCCTTCCGTTGGAAGAAAACTGAGCCCGCACAATGGACAGATCCGACAGAGATTTCATTGTATTTTCCGTGCCGATATGAACGGCAATCGGCTGGTCGGAGCTGGACAGAAGCATGCTTTCCAGCATATCCCTCTGCTCCAGCAGATTCAGGATATCCTGCATCTTTTCCACATTCTTGAACTCCGGCTGCTCGATGAGCTGGGATGCCCCGCCGGAATACACTTCCTTCTGCGGCATCATCACCCGCTGCAGAGCTTTGAAAACATTGACATAGGGACTGAGGTTCTTCTCTATATCCTTCTGGAAGGAAAGGATGGCCTTTTCATCCATGCTTTCAATGTCCCGGTTGTGAAGGAAATGATTCATGCGGTCTGCCAGAAGCTGCATTTCATCGAAGGTGCTTCCTTCCGGAATATCCACCACCGCATTGGATACATCTCCCTGATCCGTAACCACCAGCAGAATGGCTCTTTTTCCATCCAGGGGTAGAAAACGGACATAGTTGAATTTCTTCTTATTCCCTGCGGAAGTGGCTACCGAAAGATTGTGGGTAAGTGCCGCTACGGCCTTCGCCATATTCCGGAAAATCTCATCCACCTTCGTCACATGATCCAGAAGCATGCTGTCGATCATGGACTTTTCTTCATTGGAAACCGGAGCCGGCTGCATAAGCCAGTCCACGTAAAAACGATACCCCTTGATAGAAGGGATACGTCCTGCCGAAGTATGGGGCTGTTCCAGATACCCTTCATCCTCCAGATCCTGCATTTCATTGCGGATGGTAGCGCTGCTGACGCCTAAATGGTACTTTTTTGCAATGGTTCTGGAACCTACCGGTTCTGCAGTATCTGCATAATCCTGCACAACTGCCCACAGTACTTTTCTCTTTCTTTCATTCAGTTCATCTGCCCCGTAATGGGGTTCGTTTTTGTTTATTCTGCGTGCTGCCATGTTCATCACCTTGTTATTAGCACTCATTATGCATGAGTGCTAACTTACGTTATTAGAATATCATTCATACCCCTCTGTGTCAAGGCTTTCTCACTTTTTTGCCAAAAGAAAAGCACTTTTTTCACGCAAAAGGGCACCTCTCGAAAGAAGTGCCCTGCTGCCGCGGATGCATGAATGACAGAACCGGATAAAGGCCTGCCTTCTATGGTCTTCCCTCAGCCCACATATCCCAGCCAGTGCCAGTACGTAGCGGAAAAGACAAGAATCATGGCATACGCAAGAATCGTAAACGGTATCCCGGTAATAAGGAAATCCTTGGATGTAATGTATCCCGTACTGTAGGCGATCATATTCTGCGGTGCATTGACCGGAAGGATATAGCCGAAGCAGATGGTATACTGAAGAATCATGGTCATGCCAAGCACATCAATCCCCGGTGTCTTCACACTCTGCAGAACGGCAATGACAATCGGTATCATGGCTGATGCCAGTCCTGTAGCGCTGGCAAACCCAAGGTGAATAACCGTAAGGAAGAAAGCCAGTACCGCAATAACCATGAGCGGAGACATGGATTCCATACCAAAGAGCGCTACGAAATGATTAGCCAGCCAGATGGCTGCTCCGGATTTGAGAAGTGCCGTGCCCAGGCTGATGCCCACGCCGAAAAGGGTAACGGTACCCCAGTTGATATGAGGCACCGCCTGCTTCCAGGTCATGAAGCCCACCTTCGGCAGCATCATGAGCATAATGCCCGTAATGGTAACTGTGGTGGTATCAAAAGGATGGAGCTTCTTTTCTGTCACCCAGAAGAACAGAAGCAGAATGGAAATAAGAAGGAGCTTCTTTTCATCTCTGGAAACAGGGCCCAGATCCCTGAGCATTTTTTCCAAAGCTTCTTTTCCTCCGGGCATCTCCTTCACTTCCGGAGGCATTACATGAATCAGCAGGAAATAAAGCACCACAGACATAATGGCCGCATAGGGCGCTGCCGCTATGAACCATTCCAGCCAGCTGATATCCTTTCCCAGCACCTGCTGGATGAATCCGATGGCCACCATGTTCTGGGCAGCTGCCGTCTTAATGCCGATATTCCAGAGAGAATCCGCCTGTGCCACAGCCATCATGAGAACTGCTGCAAAGGTGGAGCCCATCTTCAGGCCAAAGGCACGAATAATCCCCACCACGATCGGCACCATGCAGGATACACGGGCAGTGGTGGAAGGTACGAAGAAGGAAAGCAGGAAACCCACGAAAATAACGCCGATAACCAGATGACTGGATTTGACGCCGATGTGTGACATGACCACCAGGGCAATTCTCTTATCCAGCCCGGTAATCATCATGCCTGCCGAGAGGAACATGGCTCCTGCCACCAGCGCCCAGGCGGAAGTGGAAAATCCCGAAAGCCCCATCTGCAGGGCTTTTCCCGTGCCGAGAAGAGTCTCCGGCTTGGCGGGATTCGGTGCCATCCCCAGCGAAAAAGACATAAAAACAACAATGACAAATGCACTGACCGGATAGGAAACCCCTTCGGTCATCCAAATGATAACTGCGAACACAAGGATACCGATGAGACGATGTCCCTGCGTGGGCAGATCCACAGGAGTCGGAAAAAGATAGACAAGGGCCATTGCTGCCAATGCCAGGAAAAGTCCGTACTTCTTTCCGAATCCTTCTGACTTATCCATAAGCCACCCCCCAGATATAGAAATAAAAATAAGTGCCCTGACCACAGGAAGCGCGGGAACCGGCAGACTCCATCCATGAAACAGGCACTTTCCTTATGCAAAAAAAGCTCCTGTTGTCCCCCTCTTCAGGAGAAAGCAAGAGCTTCATCGCATATAATGAATTTACTTCAGTATATCTAAAGAGTCTATACTTGTCAATGCCGGGAAAAATTTTCAGGCAAAAGGAAAAGCCTCTGCCGAAGCAGAGGCTTTATATGAATCATCAGTCAGCGCTGAAAGGAAGCAGGGCAATAGCTCTTGCTCTCTTAATAGCGAGATTGATCTTGCGCTGATGCTTTGCGCATGTTCCGGTTACACGACGGGGCAGAATCTTGCCTCTTTCAGAAACGAAACGGCGAAGTGCAGCAACGTTCTTATAATCAATGGTGTCTACGTGATCTACGCAGCACTGGCAGACCTTTCTTCTCGGTCTTCTTACTCTATCTCTTCTAATCATGCTTTCTATATCCTCCAAAATCAATGCATATCAGAACGGAATATCTTCATCCTTGGACGTTGTACCAAACTGTCCAAAATTTCCTCCCGGCTGGCTGTTCTGCCCGGCTGGACTGCCGTTATATCCTGCATTCCCGCCGTTATAGCCGTTTCCACCGAAACCGCCGTTATTGCCTCCGCCAAAGCCGCTGCCGCCGAAGGAACCGCCCTGCGGCTGCTGCGGTGCATAGGAAGAAGTACGGGGTGTGCCGATAGGAATCGCAATGAAATTGGCAACAACTTCGGTTACATACCTTTTTGTGCCATCCTGTGCATCATAGGAGCGGGTCGAAATGCGGCCTTCCACAAATACACGGCTGCCTTTTTTCAGCTGGTTGCCTACAGCTTCTGCCAGGGGACCCCAGGCAACAACATTAATCCAGTCTGTAAGCTCGCGCTGTTCTCCCTGGGGGGTTGTATAGTTACGGCTTACTGCTACAGAAAACGATGCTACGGAACGGCCGGTTTTCGTGGCACGAATAATCGGATCCCGTCCAAGATTTCCCAAGATTTGAACTGAATTCATTGTGCTACCCCTTAGTCATCCTGTTTTACAATGATATGACGGATAATTTCTTCATGAATCTTGATAACGCGGTCAAGTTCTTTAATCTGCGCCGGATCAGCCTGGAAATCTACTACTACGTAGTATCCTTCACTCTGATGCTTTACTTCGTACGCAAGATGACGTTTGCCCCATTCATCAACATTGTCAATGGTACCACCGATTCTGGTAATGGTATCCTGTACCAGTTTGACAGCAGCCTTAATGACTTCATCATCAGCTGCGTTCACAATGAACATAACTTCATACTTTTTCACGAAATTCGCCTCCTTTTCGGACCTATGTCCCGCACTCTCTGCGGGCCAGGAAGTTACTTGCAAAATAACAAGCTTAATTATTATACAAGAACGAAAGAGAAAAAGCAACTGATTTTTATGACCGATTCTTCTCTTTTCTTTTCATTCCACGGAAAGCTCCTTCAGAAAGCTATTTTTTCTTTTTGCTCACCATGAAACCGGTACCCTGCTGATTGGCCATGATAACCACATCACTGATCTGTACTCTTTTTGGCTGGTCTGCCACAAAGGCAATGATATTGGCAATATCTTCCGCCTGCAGAGCGTCCACTCCCTCATATACGGCGGCCGCCCGTTTTTTATCGCCGTGGAAACGCACCTCGCTGAAGGGGGTTTCCACAATTCCCGGCTGAATGGTGGTCACCTTGATATCGCTGTCAATCACATCAATTCGGATACCGTCGCTGAACGTCTTGACTGCCGCCTTGGTGGCGCAGTATACAGCCGCACCAGCATAGGCATACAGTCCTGCCGTAGATCCCAGATTGATAATATGCCCTTCGTTCTTTTTCAGCATGGCCGGAAGAAAGGCCCGGGTCACAAGGAAGAGCCCTTTGATATTGGTATCAATCATCTGGATAATATCCTCTTCCTTTGTTTCTCCGTAAGGTTCCAGCCCCCGGGCCAGGCCTGCATCATTCAGGAGAATACGGGGTGTGCCGATTTCCTCAAGGCACCATTTGGTCACTTCATGAATTTCCTGCGGATTTCTTACATCCAGCCGGCAGCAGTTTACCGGAACGTGCTTTTCCTCTTCAATTTCTTTTTTGACCTGTTCCAGCTTTGCTTCATTTCTGGCCGCCAGTACCAGACTGTACCCTTTGTCTGCCAGTGCCTTTGCAGATGCAAGTCCGATTCCGCTGGTTGCTCCTGTAATGAATGCTAACGATTCCATAGCCATCCTCCTTCTTTTCTTCTGTTATAATAGAGTTGCATTTTGAAAGGTTTTCTTTATCCATTATACTGGATTTCCTTATCTTTTCCATGTTTACAAGGAGAGTTTTATGAAACCTATGATTCTGGCCGCTATAGCCCTGTCTGCTGTTCTGGCAGTGGGCGGATGCGGTACTGAAAAAAGCAGTGCACCGGCGTCTCCGGCTCCCGCCGCCTCCTCTGCCTCTGCGGTCCATCCCATATCCAAAGAATCGGAGCAGTTATATGTAAAAGCAGTATCTGCCTATGGAAAAGGAGACCATCTGACTGCTCTGGAGCTTTCGAATCAGGCTCTTGAAAAAGATGGCGAAAACTATAAAGCCCTTTCCCTGAAAGGCATAATCCAGGCCTTCGATGTGTCACCGGATGAAGGCATTCAGACCATTGAGAAATCCCTTGCCATCAATCCGAACTATGTGCAGGCCTTTTTTGATATGGCCATGGCCCAGAAACTGGGAAAGCACTATGACGAATCCATTCTTTATTTTCAGAAGGTGCTGAATGCAGATCCCAAAAACACCTGGTCCTACTATGGCATTGCTACCAACTACGCCGACAAGCGGGATAAGGCAAAGGCCCTGGAATACCTGAAAAAAGCCATCGAACTGGACCCGAAGAATGTAAAGCCCCAGGCTGCAGTTCAGGACCATTTCCAATGGCTCCATAATGATCCCGATTTTCAAAGTCTTGTAAAATAGCAGCAGCCGTACGGTGAAGGAGTTTCTATGAAATACGCTTTTATCCTATCCATTGTCTCCCTGGTCCTTTACCATGATGACTTTCTGGCTGCCGCCGGTGCAGCAGGCTATCTGGCTGGCATCTTTTTCCTGGTCACCTACCGGGAAAAACCTACCATCCTGGCTATTGGCTGTATTGCTGCCGCCATTGTCACCATCATGTATTTTTCCTGGGATTTTTCCTTTGACGGCTACATGCATATAGGCGTGGCCTGGTCCATGACTATTACCGCCTTTGTAGCAATTCTTACCCTGGTCACCCTGGGCTGCAGACTGAAGAATAAACTATCATAGCCGGAAACAGAAGAAACCGGTTATACAGGCATACAAAAAGACGCATCATTTGAAATCCTGATCAAATGACGCGTCTTTTTCATTATCTGTCAGTCAGCGTTTTTATAGGATTTGAATTTCAGGAAATATCCCAGAATAACGAGCATGCACACCAGGCCTGTCGCATCGCCGAGGATGCCGTTTCCTGTCAGTCCGTCCACCAGGTATCCGGCTACGCAGCTTACTGCAACCACGATAACGTAGGGAATCTGGGTAGACACATGATCAATATGATGACACTGGGCCCCGGCAGATGCCAGAATGGTGGTATCAGAAATAGGCGATACATGGTCCCCGCCTACAGATCCGGCCAGAACAGCTGCCACAGTCATAATCATCAGATGGGTATCATTCGATACGATAGCAAGGACAATCGGAATCAGTATGCCAAAGGTTCCCCAGGATGTGCCGGTAGCAAAAGCAAGGCCGATGGCCACCAGGAAGAAGAGGGCCGGCAGCATGACCGCAATGGTTGCATTGTCAGCTACCACGCTTCCCACATAGCCGCCGATATTCAGATAATCCTTGCCTACAATGCCGGACAGTGTCCAGGCCAGAGACAGGATCATGATGGCTGAGGTCATCTGCTTGAAGCCTTCTACAAAGCAGCTGCAGAAAGTGCTGAAGCTTAAAACCTTCCTTGGAATATACAGGACAAAAGTGAAAACCAGAGCAATAAAGGAACCGATCACAAGGCCTCTGGCCGATTCGCAGTCTGCAAAAGCTTCTGCCACGCCCTTGCCTTCCAGAATGCCGCCGGTGTAAAGCATGCCGAATACGCAGCCTCCGATCAGTACCACCAGCGGAAGAATCAGATCAATAATTTTTCCGTTTCCTACCGGTGCACTGTTTTCATCATCCGCATATTCTGCAGGAATCACAAGCGTACCGCCGCTCTGTTGTTCAAACTTGGCCATGCGGGAGAAATCCCGGCCGGACAGGATGAGCACAACCATGAAAATAATAGTAAGCCACGCATAGAGGTTCAGAGGAATCGTTTCCAGGAACAGGGCAAATCCATCAATCGAGCTTCCTTCCGGGAGAGAAGATGTAACGGCAGCTGCCCAGCTGGAGACAGGAGCAATAATACATACCGGCGCTGCGGTGGCATCAATGATGTAGGCCAGCTTGGCTCTGGTGATTTTAAATCTGTCTGTCACAGGACGCATAACCGTGCCTACCGTGAGGCAGTTGAAATAATCATCGATAAAAATCAGGATGCCGAGAATCATGGTCACCATGAGGGCGCTCCGCTTTCCCTTAATCGTACGGGCCGCATAATCCCCATAGGCCTGGGACGCTCCGGATTTCTGGATAGCCGCTACCATAATTCCCAGAAGCACAAGAAATACCACAATATATACATTGCTTCCTACCTTGTCCGACATAATCTTGAACATGGTATCAATAGCGCCCAATATGCTGAATCCTGCAAACATAAAGGCCCCTATAAAAATACCGATGGCAAGAGACATGTACACTTCCTTGGTTGCCAGTGCCAGAATAATAGTAACTACAGGAGGCACCAGGGACCATACCGTTTGAGACATCATAAATCATCCTCTCTCTTTTGACGATTTCCCTCATCGTCAAAACATAATTTTTTTTATTATACAATACATGGACAAGCAAGTAAATCCGATAAATACGAATAAAATTACCGGCAGTATTACGCCGGGATCAGCCCAAAATGCCATGTGCAGTCGTAAAGTGACCGCAGAATCCACTGCTTTAAAACTGCGCGGTCGGTCTCAAAGGCAGCAGTGAATCCGGCATTCTGCCTGCTTTCTTTTTCATTCCTGCACTCCGCATTCTTTTGGTGTAAGCCGCCCATTTGCCCGGGAAATTTCTCTGTGGCGCGCTTCCTTTTCTGCACTCAAAAAGGGCGCCCTCTCGGGTGCCCTTAAACTTTATTATCTTGTAAATTCTCTAATCCCTTTCGCCATCCGGCAGGCCTTCTTCATCATGCTGTTCTCGTTCAGGTACTCCGCCCCTTTGATAGTGAGAATTGGTTTTTCTACCTTAATCCCCGGGGTGCTCCTTCCCATGATGGGAATTAATTCCACGCCGGAAATGTAGCCGCTGCGGACCAGCTCAAACATGAGCGCCTCCCACCGGTTCCTGGTGATGCCCATGGTTTCCGGGGAAATGGAGTTGAAATCAAATTCGTCATAGTCCATGGATTTTTCTATGGCCTTTAGAATTTTGTAGATGATAGAAAAGTACTCCATACTATTCACCTTCTTTAGATGGCTTTAGCCTTCCTATTACCTTGGGCGGGGAAAGATGGTACTTTGCCCTAAGTTGTCGAAATTCTTTATTTTGCTTTCTATGAACTCTTTGCAGTTCTTGATTCAATTTAGCAGCTTTTTGGGAATGTATTCCCGCGCTTAAGATTTCGTCATAGATTTTTTCACGTTCTTCTTTCGCCGATTTTATGAACAATGCTAATTCTTCTTCATATGTCATTTTTTCTCCTCCTCGGGTGCCCTCTGTTAATCTGTCGTTATGTAATGATTTCAAGTCAGATCTTTTGAATTATCTATTATCTCGGGCGGGGGGAGATGATGTTTTTCCCGCAGCTCGCAATATTTTCTATACTGCTGCTTTTTCAATTTCTTTAATTTTTGGTTTAACTCTGCCTTTTCTTGATATGAATCAGCCTTTACTATTTCAGAAAAAATCACATCCCGCTCATCCTGCGCCATTTTTATGAAAATGGGCAGCTCCTCTTCATACGTCATTTTTCACATCTCCTGAACTTTAGACCATGAACCATTTCATTTAACTTTTCCATTATTGCCAGCTATTCGTAATCTATGGGTTTACCGGTTTAAAATGCCATGCTTAATGTCTTATCATCTGCAGATTGACACAAGTCTCCTGCGTTTTCAGAGGAAATAAATGGCTCATTAATTCTATAATATACTGCCCTGAACCGCCAGCTGCTTCCAGCTGCCCATACAAACCGCAAACTGCCAACATCGGCTGGTATGGTCTTGATAATCATTTCCATGGCTCACCT
>NZ_JBJEXP010000014.1:0-16656 GCF_051885895.1 Dialister sp.
TATCCTGCCTTGTAGCCGTGGCCTTTAAAAGGGTATGGTCTACATGGGAAAAGATGAATTCCTGAGTCATGGAGTTTCTCCTTTCAAAATCATGCCTTCGTTTTCTTGCAGGGAAAAATGGATCAGGCCCCAAACAACCAGCCCCATTCGTACCCTTGCGGAGGGCAATACAAATATTGCAAACAATAAAGACAATATGGCTAAAAAGCTTTCTGCTTCCAATGTCAATTCTGAGAGGTATAAGAACAAGGACACATACAAATCCTCGAACGTGCCAGTTTGGATTTACAGGCAGAACTCTTTTTTCTCATGACACCCGAGGGTGGGTTCCAGTCCATATTTATTGGGTCATGCAATGCAGAAAGCACCTGCCTTTTTCTGCATTATATCAAAAAAGACAGGCATGCTGCCTGTCTTTTCATAAAAACTGCATATGGTTACAGGGAAATGCAGATAAGTCATTATCCGATTTCATTCATCCGACTCAGAGCAGCACTGTCCGTAATAGGCATGGGGTCCATGCTTTCTCCGATAGTGTTTTTCCAGCAGTGCCTCACTCATGGCAGCCTGGGGATTCAGCAGCCCTGTTTTCCATGCCATTTCTGCCACCGTTTCCAGAACAACCGCATGATACACGGCCTCTTCCGCATTTTTCCCCCAGGTGAAAGGGCCGTGGTTTTTGACCAGCACCGCCGGCATATCCATGGGGTTGATATTTCGCCGGCGAAAGGTTTCTTCTATGACTTTCCCTGTATTCCATTCATAATCACCCCGGATTTCCTCTTCCGTCAGATTTCTTGTACAGGGAACAGGTCCATAGAAATAGTCAGCATGAGTAGTCCCCAGCGCCGGGATATCTTTCCCTGCCTGGGCAAAAACTGCGGCATGGAGGGAATGGGTATGAACAACAGCTCTGATTTCAGGGAATGCATGGTAGAGACATAGATGGGTAGGAAGGTCAGAAGAGGGGCGCAGGCAGCCTTCTACCACTTTTCCCGTTCTGTCTGTAATCACCATATCTTTCGGTGTCATGGATTCATAGGGCACGCCGGAAGGCTTGATAACTATCAGACCTGTTTCCGGATCCAGAGCACTCACATTTCCCCAGGTATAAATCACTACGCCCCGAGCCGGCAATTCCAGATTGGCTTTCCATACTTCTTCTTTCAATGATTCCAGCATAATTTCCCTTTCTGAAAAGAGCCCTCCCAGAGGAAGGGCTCTCTTTTTAATTTTCAATGACCCAGGCTTTGTCAGCCGGGAAGGTAACATATACTTCTCCATGGTGAATGGTTCTGCCGGGATCAAAAGCATCTACAATCCACTCTTTATCCAGCGCATCCCTGAGAAAATAGCGCACTTTTTCTCCTAAAAACATAGTATTGGTGATCTGCGCTTTCAGATTCACCCGGCCTTCCAGCGGCATGGAAGACAAGCCGGCACTTTCAGGGCGTACGGAAGCCGTATAGGAGGCGCCCTCTTTCACCGGATTGGAGGCAGCAAAGGTTACGCCGCCATAGGAAACCTGATTGCCCTTTTCTGCTTCCAGGGGAATCAGATTCGTCGTACCAATGAAATCAGCCACAAAGGACGTCTTTGGTTCAAAATAAATTTCCTGAGGTGTACCCACCTGATGAACAACGCCATCTTTCAAAACTACAATAGCATCGGACATGGAGAGAGCTTCTGACTGGTCATGGGTAACATAAATAGTAGAAAGCCCCATCTGCTGCTGGATCTGGCGCAGTTCCACCCGCACATTTTCACGAAGCTTGGCATCCAGATTGGACAGAGGTTCATCCAGCAGAAGAACTTCCGGATTCATTACCAGCGCCCGGGCTACGGCTACACGCTGCTGCTGGCCGCCGGACATCTGGTTGGGAAACCGTTTCTCCATACCTTCCAGCTGCATGAGGGACAGAGCCTGTTTTACTCGTTTTTCAATTTCCTCTTTCGGCTTTTTCTTCACCCGAAGACCGTAGGATACATTGTCAAATACATTCATATGCGGGAAAAGAGCATATTCCTGAAATACCATGGCTGTATTCCGTTCGTAGGGAGGTACCTTCTCAATATTTTTTCCATTCAGCAGGATTTCTCCTTCATCCGGTTCATAGAAGCCGGCAATCATGCGAAGCAGTGTGGTTTTGCCGCAGCCTGAGGGGCCTAGAAAGGTGATGAAATGACCCTTTTCAAAATTGAGGTTCACATTTTTAATGACATGATTTTTACCGAAGTATTTATTAATATTTATCAGTTGTAATACATAATCTGACATAGTTGTCTCCCGCCTTCATTAAAGATCAAATATATTAATCTTATCCCGCAGTATGAGTTTTACGATACCGAAGGTCAGATAAATCACAAGCATAATCCCTACTGCCGTGGCACTGGCCGTAGGCAGGAAGCCCTGGTTGGCCAGGCTCATAATGTTGATAGACGCCAGGTTCCATTCCGGCGATACCAGGAAGATAACGGTGGACAGGGTGTTCATAGACCGCATAAAGGCATAGACAAAGCTGACGGAAAGGGAATTTTTCAGCATAGGCAGCACTACCTTGCAGAAAGTGGTAATGCTTCCGGCGCCCAGATTGGTAGATGCCTGTTCCAGAGAAGCATCTATCTGCTTCAATCCTGCTACTGCCTGGCGATATCCTACCGGCAGCTGGCGTAGAGCCATACCAAGGATAATGATAGCCAGAGTGCCGGTCATTTCCAGGGGACCGTCATTAAACGCCAGAATCAAAGCCAGACCGATGAAGGTTCCCGGAAGGGAAACAGGAAGCATAGCCAGAAAATCCATCACATTCCTGCCGGGAAATTTCTTTCGGATTGTCAGGAAAGCGAGGGCAATTCCCAAAATCGTAGTAATTGCTGCCGTAGACATGGACGCTACCCAGGAATTGATCATTACATTGGACTGAATGACCCCTTCTTTAAAATATTGCAGAGTAAAGGTGTAGTCATAGCCAAATGCTACGGTGAAAGCAAAGAGAACAACGACTCCGATAATCATAAGAATAGCGAGGCAGAGCAGCAGGCAGAAAACAAAAAGCATCCACTTGGCCACCGGACCGGCTGTTACCCGGATGAGTCCTGAAACCGGTTTCCCCGTTACTGTTACATAAGAGTTTTTCTCCAGATAGTACCGCTGGATAAAAAATACTACCAGCGTTGGAATTACGAGGAAAACAGACAGGGTCGCACCCATGGGAAGATCCCACGCGCCTGTAACCTGCGTATAGGCTTCTGTCGCCAGTACGTGATAGTTTCCGCCTACCAGCATGGGGTTGCCGAAATCTGCCAGAGAGTTAATGGCCACAAGAAGAAAAGCACTGGCTAATCCCGGCGTAGCCAGGCGCAGGGTTACTGTTCTGAACAGATACCATCCCCGGGCACCCAAATTCTGGGCTGCCAGTTCCAGATTCGGACTGATACTTTTCAGCACTCCGGAAATCGTAATGTATGCCAAAGGGAAAAAAGCAATCGTCTGTGCCACCCACAGCCCGAAAGGACCATACAGATCTACCTTTAAATGAAGCAGCTGCCAGGTTATAAATCCTCTTCTGCCAAAAAGCATGATAAATGCCAGACCGGTTACCACAGAAGGTGCCATGGTGGGTAAAAGTGCTACCACCTGAAAAAACCTTTTACAGGGCATATCCGTATAATTAATGCCATAGGCAAAAAGAAAACCGAACACGATGGCAGCAGCGGTGGCAATAAAAGAAGAAAACAGCGTGTGCCCGAATACCAGAATAAATTCCTTACCGGTAACAGCGCGAATCCAATCTGCCTCCGTAGGAACCAGAAGGATTTTCACAAAGGGGTAAATAATAAACACCGCGAACAGAAGAAACACGACGGCAATACTGATAAGCAGCGGCGGCTCACGCAGAAGCACCTTCAGTTCCATCCCCAGTCCGGTATGTTCATGACCTGTATCTTTTTCGTTCATAATAACTCCTCTTATATGTGGTTTGTGATGAATGCTTCACCTTATGATGGAAAAAATACACCTCCGCCGGAAAGCGGAGGCATATCTTCTTTCTATCCATCAGTCAGCAAAGAATTCGTCACAATTTTTCTGCTTGTCCGCGCCGGCTTTGATGAGATCATATTCCTTAAACAGCGGCAGCTCTTTCAGTGGTTTCATTCCTTCCGGCGGTGCCACATCCGGGTTGCAGGCTACCCCATGGGTAGTCTTTACCAGAATATCCCCTGCTTCTTTGGTAAGTACGAAATCAATGAACGCTTTAGCCGCCTCATCATTGGCGTGATTTTTAATCTTGCCTACCGGACAGGTTGTCCAACCTGCCTGATCATAAATGGTACTGTGAATTTTCTGTCCTTTAGAGCTGACCAGTGTCTGGTCCGAAATAAAGTTGAGACATACCAGATATTCTCCTGCTCCTGTTTTTTGTCCCGGTGTAAATCCGGATGGTGTAAACTGCGCAACCTGCGGTTTCAATGCTTTCAGATAGGCCCATCCTTTTTCCGGTCCCATCTGCTGGAGAACAGAACTGATAAATGTATTGCCTGTACCGGATTTTCTTGGATCCGGCATAATAATTTCTCCTTTAAACTCCGGTTTTAACAGATCTTCCAGCGTTTCCGGAGCCTTTATCCCCTTCGGTTCGAATTCTTCCTTGAAACGCTTTTCATTGTATCCGATAGCCATGACTTCCAGATATGTACCATACCAATATCCGTCCTTATCCTGGTATTCCGGAAGAATCATGCCTGCGTTAGGAGATTTGTAAGCCTCCAGCAGACCATCAGCTGCCGCTTTGGCATGTGCATCCGCTGTACCACCCAGCCAGATATCTGCTTTTGGTGCATCTTTTTCTGCCTGAATTCTTGCCAGTGCTTCACCGGTAGGCAGACGGATAAAGCTTACATCAGCCCCCGTTTTCTTTTTAAATGAATCTGCCAGCTGCTTTGCCGTATCTTCATGGAAGGAAACATACATCACCAGTTTCTTTCCTTTTAAATCCGGCCCCTGCTGCGCGCCTGCCTTGCTGGAAGACGACTGTCCGCCTCCGCACCCTGCCACTGCCAGTGCCACTGCAGTCAATGCACATGCAGCCAAAGCTTTCCACTTCATTACAAGCATCTCCTCTCAAAATAAAAATTTTACATAT
Source organism: Dialister sp. (assembly GCF_051885895.1). Taxonomy (GTDB): domain Bacteria; phylum Bacillota; class Negativicutes; order Veillonellales; family Dialisteraceae; genus Dialister. Next base: position 5,145 of record NZ_JBJEXP010000014.1, read on the forward strand.
TCGTTACATCTCCTTTACAATTCTATCATAAAGTAGATACTTTTTTCACCTACTTGTAATATAAGCATAGCATTTATAGAAATCCATCTTTTCTATTCATAAGCAAGTTATCATCGGTAGAAAAAGCTGTTTTTTGTTTATCCCCCTCAATATTAAGTTGTACTCTTATTTGATACTATTTCAATAAATATATGTTATATCGCAAAATAGTATTCCATTTTTAATTCAGGTATCTAGCTCTAGTCCGTCACGGTAAAAAAAAGACGGCATTTCTGTCGTCTTTTCAGTATATGATAAATTATTTTATTCTTTATGATTCCAGGGTACCAGTTTCCTTTCCAGAAACTGGAGGAACAGGTTGAAGATGAGTCCCAGCACCGACAGGACAATGACTCCTGCCATAAGGCGTTCTGTTATCATCAGATCGCCGTAGTGGAGAATCAGGGCACCGATTCCCTGTTCTGCTGCAATCATTTCCGCCGCCACCAGAAGGAGCAGGGCGGTGCCGGCAGCGATGCGCAGGCCGGCGAAAATCATGGGCAGTGCGTAGGGCAGGACTACATTTTTCATGGTGTATCCCCAGCCTGCATGGAAGCTGACTGCCACTTTAATGAGGAGGGTGTCCACGTTTTTCACGCCGGAGTAGGTATTCATGGCCACAGGGAAAAAGACGCCCAGGGCAATGATGGTGACTTTGGACACTTCCCCTATGCCCAGCCAAAGGATGAAAAGGGGCAGCAGTGCAATTTTCGGGATAGGATAAAGAGCATTGACAATGGGATTGGCAATACGATCTGCCAGGGCGGAGGTGCCGGTCACCAGACCCACCAGGAGGCCAAAGGCGCTTCCCAGGAAGAATCCCATAAGAATGCGATAGAGGGAAGCAGCCAGGGATACGCCGATTTCTCCGTCCTGAATCATATCAATCAGGGAGGAAATAATCAGTGTGGGCGGCGGAAGGAAAAGGGAAGATACCAGACCTGCACGGCAGATGCCTTCCCAGATAAGAAGAAGCAGGGCCACTGACGCCAGGGAAACGGCGGGTGTATAGCTTTTCTGCCACCGTTCCATCTTATTCTGCACAACATATTTATTCATCACCGTTTACCTCCGTCATTGCTTCCAGCGCATCTTTGCTGATATGCTCCCAGATGGTACGGGTAAGCCGGTCGATTTCCTCCGCATGCTCCGGCTTTTCCCTGTCTCCCCTGGGAATATCAATGTTCAGGATGTTCCGAACCTTGCCGGGACGCCGGGAAAGAAGGACTACCCTGTCCGCCAGCATGACCGCTTCCTGGATGTTATGGGTGACATACAGGGTTGTCAGCCTTGTCTTCTCCCAGAGGGATACCAGTTCCTGCTGCATGATGATACGGGTCTGGGCATCCAGAGCAGAGAAGGGTTCATCCATAAGAAGGAGGTCGGGGTTGATTGCCAGCGCCCGGGCAATGCCTACACGCTGCCGCATGCCGCCGGAAAGCTGGTGGGGATAGGATTTTTCAAATCCGGAAAGTCCTACCAGGGAAATGTAATGGTCAATCCGTTCCTTCCATTCCTTTTTCGGCAGTACATGGCCTGCGTCAAGCCCGAAAGCGATATTGTCATATACATTGCGCCAGGGCATGAGTCCCGTTTCCTGGAATACAATGGAAACCCGGGGTTCGCTTTTCAAATCTTCTCCGGTAAAATAGACGGATCCCTGATCGGCAGGCAGAAGTCCTGCACAGATATTAAGCAGGGTCGATTTTCCGCAGCCCGAGGGACCTACCAGGGCTACAAATTCTTCTTTTTTTAAAGTCAGATTAATATTTTCCAGCACCGGCAGAATTTTTTTGCCGTTCCGGAAGGATTTGCTGATATTTTCAATGATAACTTCCATAGATAACTCCATTTGTATAGTCAAGGTTCAGCCGGTTCACAGAGGAACAGTTGACAGCCCCCTGCTGAAGGGCAGCCGGCTCTCTGCCGGTACCGCTTTCCTGTAACGCAGAAAGCGCCGCATCTTCCAGCGGCGCTTTCATCCATTTTATTTCTTCATGGCTTCTTCCAGGAAGGATGTGTTCACCACGTCTTTGGCATCCAGTTTTCCATCGATCATGCCATGAGACGAATACCAGTCGATCTGTGTTTTGATATCATCTGCCATGAGTACGCCGTTTTTATCTATATAAGGAAGGCCCAGGCGGATATCCGCTTCCGGTGTCTTGACATACTTGGCAATAATCTTTACCACTTCATCCAGTTTGGCCGGATCTTTTTTATCCACCACGGCACTGTAATATTCCTGGCAGGCTTTATTATAGGCTTTCATAAAGCGGACAGCCGCATCCTTATTCTTGGCAAATTCCGGGGAATAGAAAATCCCGCTGGTCTGGTAAGGCATGATTTCGCTGACCTGGGTGATTTCTTTGCCGTATCCTTCATTCTTGACCTTGGTAATATTCGGTTCATTCAGGATGCAGGCATCAATCTGACCGCTCTGCAGGGCTGCCATAACGGCAGACAGTTTCCCCAGCGGCACCACAGTCACATCATCCAGAGAGAGGCCTTTCGCTTCCAGCATGCGTCCCAGCATATAGTGGAAGGTAGAGCCCTTCTGGGTAATGCCCACTCTTTTTCCTTTGAGCGCTTCAATCGAATTCAGCCCATTGTCATATTCCGGAGTGGCTGCCAGCAGTGCGGAGGAGGAGAAGCCCTTTTCCTCTCTGCCCTTATCTGCCACGATGTAAAGCTTCTGCCCCTTGGCTGCCATATTGTACAGGCCGGCGGTAATCCCGGTCGCTCCCACGTCCACCTTGGACGAAGCGGTAGCTACCGCAATAGGCTGGGCAGCATCAAACCACTGGGGATCAATTTCAATGCCTTCTTCTTTAAAATATCCCTTATCCATGGCAATAAAAAGCGGGGCGCTGCTGGTGAGCCGCAGCATAGCCAGAGATACCTTCACCGGTTTTTTCTCCGCTCCCGCCGATGAAGAACCGCCGCCGGAGCTGCCGCAGCCCGCCAGGGACAAAGACGCAGTCAGCGCCAGCACGGCTGCCAGAAACAAGCCCATTATTTTTTTGAAATTCATTCTTCTATACTCCTCTCCTGCAATCGGGACTCTCCCGAAAAATAAATGATTGCCTGTATTTTACTCCATTCCCCGCAAAAAGCAAAGGGCCGCCTGCGGAAAAATCATGGCCCTGCCCGGAAACAGCCGGAAACCATGATTCCGAAAGTTCCCCGCTCTGCAGTCCATGGGGCATGCAGTCAGCAGGCAAAATCCGGATCCCCGTAAAAAGACTGCATCAGTTCGATAAAGGATTGGATAAACGGCCGTCCGTCATTCCTGTGGGTACAGAGCACGCAGGGAATCACTTCCGGACAGCGGAAGGGAATCCAGGCAAAAGCGCCGGTGTGATCATTCAGGAAGCCGGGCGAAAGGACGATTCCCTGATGCGATGCCACATAGGTCAGCGACATATCGTGGCTTTCGCTGTTAAAGTAATCACATCCCGTTTCCGTTATCACGCGGTGCTGCACGGCACGGAGCGGTGCAGGGGAAGGACCTCCCACCATCAGGGTCCTCCCTTTCAGGTCTTCGGCACAGACGGATTTTTTCTGCGCCAGGGGATCTGATGTTTCCGTTACGAGATAAATGCGGCTTTCAAACAGCGGATGAATGTCGATATCCGGAATATGGCGCACTTCATCCCGAATGGCAAAGAGGATATCCTGCTCCCCGCGAAGAAAAGAATCCATGCCATGGTACCAGTCAAAAGAGGGTGTCACCGAAACAGAAGGCTCTGTTTCATGCAGTCGGATGATGGCCTGGGGAAGGAAATACACGGCACTGCGGATAGGCACCACTATGCGGATGTTTTCCTTATATTCCGCCGCAAAATTCTGCCCCTGCTCCACCGCAGTCTTCAGTTCGTTCACCACCGACCGAAGGGTTGTCACAAACTGCATGCCCGCCGGTGTAAGGCTGGCTCCTTTTCCCGACCGGCTGAAAATGGCAAAACCGATTTCCTGTTCCACCGCCCTGATCTGATAGGTCATGGTAGGCTGGGATATGTAGAGATTTTCTGCGGCCCGATTAAAATTGCCTGTCTTGGCCAGTTCCAGAATATACTCCATCTGCTTTGTGTTCATATGTCCGCATCCTTTGCTCTATGCCCCGAGGAAGGTGCTGATGTATTGACACAGCGCCGCCTCCGTCTCCTGTCCTGCCGTTTTCTCTCCATATCTATACCGGCAGTTTTTTCCTGCTCCCATTATAGCATGTCTTCCGCAAGGGACAGGGAGAGGCCCATGCTGTATAATAGAGAATATATTACATTACGAATCCGTCATTCCAAGGAGGTTCTGCCATGGTTGATCCTTTTGTTTATCATAATCCCACAAAAGTCTATTTTGGAAACGATGCCCTGACCCATATTCATGAAGAGCTTCCCCGGTGGGGAAAAAATGCCCTTCTTGTCTATGGCGGCGGTTCCATCAAAGACAACGGCATCTATGATACCATTGTCGAAGAAATTCGGAAGGCCGGGATTTCCGCCTATGAAATTTCCGGAGTCCGGCCCAATCCGGAAATCGGACTGGCGGAAAAAGGCGCCCGCTTCTGCCGGGAAACAGGAATCGATCTGATTCTGGCCGCAGGCGGCGGAAGCGTCATTGATACAGCCAAAGTGATTGCCGGCAGTGCGCTGTATGAGGAAAATCCCTGGGACCTGGTCAAATCCAGAGCGCAGATTTCCCATGCCCTGCCTCTTCTGGCCATTCCCACCATGGCTGCCACCGGTTCGGAGATGAACGGCTGCGCCGTCATTACCAATCCTGATACCCATGAAAAGCTGGGATGGACCACAGAAGCCCTGCGGCCCAAGGTGTCCTTCCTCTGTCCCCAGAATACCTATACCGTAAGTCCCGCCCAGACGGCCTATGGAAGTGCGGACATTCTCTCCCACATTCTGGAGGTGTATCTGAATCGGGCGGAAGGCTTTGACGCCATGGACGGATTCATGGAAAGCATGATGCGTTCCGTCATCCGCTGGGCGCCGGAAGCCATGAAAGACGGCTTTTCGGAAGAAGCCCGGTCCAATCTTCTCTGGGATTCGGAATGGGCCATTAATGATCTGATCGACCGGGGCCACTCCCTGTCCTGGACCTGCCATGCACTGGAGCACGAGCTGTCCGCCTGCTACCTGATTCCCCACGGTCTGGGTCTTGCCATTCTCACGCCGGCTTTCATGGAATACGTGCTGAATGATGATACCGCTCCGCGGCTGGCACAGTTCGCTGTTCGTGTCATGGGCGTAAAAGAGGGAAAAAATGAAAAGAAAACGGCACGAAAGGGCATTAAGAAGCTGAAAAAATTCTTCACCCGTACCCTGGGCCTGCCTGCTTCCCTTTCAGAAATCAATATTGATGACCGCCTGTTTGAAGAAATGGCTGCCCATGCCCTGTCCTGGAAGAGCCGGGACGGCATCCTCCATGGATTCTATCCGCTGACAGAGGAAGATCTGGCCGCGATTTACAGGAAGGCGCTGTAGGGAAAAGGTTCTTAAGTTTGACGGCCTAACGCCGAGGGTTCTCAGGTTTGACAGCTCCTACGTAGCTGAGGGTTGTGGTATCGCCCTGCGGGCGATGAGTTTTGTAGTCAGCGTTACGCGATGACCTTTCTCGTCATCTCGACAGGAAGGCGCTGTAAGAGGCCGCGGGCTGCTGTCAGCTGTCCGCCTGCCGCTTACCGATGCTGCAGTTTCTTGTTTCTCGTGCGATGATTGGCGTAGAGTCATAACAGTTGGGAGTGAGCCTTCAGCTTTCAACATCCGACTTGCCTCTTTCCTACATCCACTTGATGTGACTGTTTCGCCCCTATCAGCTTCGCCGGCTCTTTCACCACGATTGGACGATGAGAAGAAGTCCTTTTACAGGCAGGCAAATCGTGGTCAGCGAAAAGCGGCCCCCTCCTTCGCCAGGGCAGCCGCATCCTGTGAATCGGAGTAAAGGCCCCCTATCAAAAAATGAATAACGGTTTCCTCTACGCGCAAAAAGCATCCTGACCAAAGTGGCAGGGTGCTTTTTTAGGGAAAATTGCCTGTTATCATCATCAGAATTTCAATATAAAAGATACCTGCTTAATATATAAAATTTTTCTCATTTATTTAATGAGACTTTCAGATGTGACGACATGTTTTGACATGTCGATGATTATAATAAAAGTAGAAGTAATAATAAATTCCTTTGAGAGGTGAATGCTTGATGAATACAATTTATCTGGCCCATAAGGACGAAGAGCGAATCCAGTCGCTGGATGAACACCTGGATGGGACTGCCCGGCTAGCGCAGGAATTTGGTCGGCCCTTTCATTGGGAAAAGGAATGTTTCCTTTTGGGTAAGAACCATGACCTCGGAAAATTCAGCAATTTGTTTCAGGAATACATTCGGGGAAAACGAAGATCCGGAGGTGATCATTCCACTGCCGGTGCCAAGTTTCTGTGGTCCTTAAAGGATCAACTTCAAGTATTATATAAGATTGGCGCTTTCTGTATTTCCGGCCATCACACCGGCCTTCCTGATGAAGGCTCTTCCATGGATTTAGAGGGCGAATCCACATTATATGGTCGAATGAAGAAAAAGCTCCCCCATGAATCTCAGCTTATGACACATGCCTATCTGGACAGCCCCTATGACATCCGGCATCTTGAATGCTTTGGCGCTGCCCCGATAGACAGGATGCTGCTGACCCGTATGATGTTTTCCTGTCTGGTGGATGCCGATTTTCTTGATACAGAGCATTTCATGACCGGTCCCGTTCCCCGTGGGCAGTTTCCTGAAATGGATGAACTGCACCAACGTTTTTTCACATCACTAAAGGAAAAAGGATTTCTATCCCCAAAAAATGAAATCAACCAAAAGCGATATGAAATTCTCTCCACCTGCATAAACAAAGGAAAAGGACCTGCCGGCCTTTATTCCCTGACAGTCCCCACGGGAGGCGGAAAGACCATTTCCTCCTTTGCCTTCGCCATGAATCAAGCTAAATACAATAAGAAAAGACGAATCATATACATCATCCCCTACCTCTCCATTATCGAGCAGACCGCGGTAATTCTGAAGAATTTTCTTGGCAATGGCGCTGTTTTGGAAAGTCACAGCAGCGTCAATTACGACGATGCCGGCAAAGATGCGGAAAAGATGAAGCTGGCCTCGGAGAACTGGGATGCTCCGGTCATCGTCACTACAAATGTGCAATTCTGGGAGTCTCTTTATTCCAATAGGACCTCAAAATGCAGGAAACTTCACAACCTGCAGGGCAGCGTACTCATTCTGGACGAAGCGCAGATGCTGCCCCTCGGTTTCCTTAAGCCCTGTCTGGAAGCACTGCAGGAGCTGGTCTCGTATTATAGCTGCACCGTCATCCTCTGCAGCGCCACCCAGCCGGAACTCGGAAAATATATGAAACGGAAGCCTGTGGAAATCATAGATCACATACCGGAGCTCTACCAATTTTTCCAGCGAGTCACCTACCATTGGGACGGCGAGAAAAACTATGATGAAATCACAGAAGCCATGATGCGGCACAAGCAGGCCCTCTGCATTGCCTCTACAAAAAAAGAGGCCCGTGAATTTTTCAGCCGACTCTCCCAAAAACAGAATGATACCTTTTATCTCTCCACGAACCTCTGCCCAACTCACCGAAAGATCGTCATAGATAAAATCAAGCAGCGACTCCACGATGATCTTCCATGCTATGTGGTCTCCACCTGTATCATTTCCGTAGGTGTAGATCTTGATTTCCCTGTGGTCTATTTGGAATACTCGGGGCTGGACAGCCTGATTCAAGGCGCGGGACGATGCAACAGAGAAGGAAAGCATTCGGCAGAAGAAAGTATCGCCCACGTATTCTGGACCGAAAAAAGCATGAAAAGCCGGTTCATGGGGAAAGAGAAACAGGTTACCAACACGATTCATCGTATATTCTCCGATAAAACAATCTCTACTCCGGAAGCCATTAATAAATACTACCGACTCTGGTATCTCAGCAATGAAGGAAATATGGACAAAGAAAATATATTAGAAAAATCCAAATCCTTCCAATTTAAGCAGATTGCCAATGATTTCAAACTTATCAAGGACGATACAAAGTCTGTCTTCATTTCCTATAACGCTGAAGCTGAGATCATCAAGAAAGAACTCATGCAGGGAATCCGAGGCCGCGACCTCATGAGAAGGGCAGGCCGCTACATGGTAAACGTCCTCTATTCCTCCGATTCCCATCAGGAGTCCGACTACAGCCGTCTCCTGGGTCAGGGAAAAATCATGTCCTTCCCCGGTGATTCGGAATTGGCCTACCTGGTGGATCCCAATGGCTATGATGACCGCATGGGCCTCCTCGTATCGGAGGAGGATGGCCAGAGCATTATGTGGTAAAGGAAAAGGTTGTCCCAGGATATGCCGTATAATAAAAGCAGAAAGGAAATCAGGATAAAAGGGAAGTGATACCATGCTGATCATCATTATAGGCCTTATTCTGGGATTCTTCCTCATTTTAGGAGTCCTCATCCTGCATCTTTTGCCTTTTCTCCTTGCCGCCATAGGCATTGCGCTGATCCTTATCCTTATGGCAGGCAGCGCTTTCTGGACCATGCTGAGTATGAATCTCTTCATGCCGTCAGAGAGTGATTATAAAGGTCTGGATTATGAAAAAGAAGCCGTGGAAGAAGCAGACGATTTCCTCCTGCAAATGGAAAAAGACCGGTGGCAGAAAAAAGGATTTGCCGTTGTAGAAGAGAAGGATTTTGACAAAGCCGTTACCCATATGGACAGGGAAACGAAACAGGCTGTGGCAGCTAATGATGGCCGGATGATGAATATCCAGTTTGACAACCTGGATTCAGCAGAAAGCAGAGGCAAATACAAAGGCGATGGGCGCTATCGGGTATCAAGAAGCAGGATCACCCTGACCCCGGCTGTGGTTTCAAAAGACTTCAAGTATGCTAATCAGAGATACTCATATCCGCGCAAATACATCATCGTCATCAAAGCAAATCCTGAAAGGAAGAACCTCCTTGTAGACTGGAACTGGAAAACAAAACAGGTCATGCGGGATGCCGAGATGAACGGCAGCAATCCTGAGAAAGAGGATGAACTTCTTAATCAAGTCATTCAATCCTTGAAACGGCCGCCGACGGCGGAAGAACGAAGGATTCAAGAAGAAGCGGAAGAAGCACGGGAAGATAAAGGGAGAATAATCCAGAAATTTTAAAGAAAGAGCCAGCAGGCCTGTCTCCTTTACTTATGACCAGGATTCTTGAAATCTAAAAATTTTCACCCTATTTTGAAGAACAGAAGTCAAGTTACATGACCTCCGGTCAATCGTCCGGATGCAATTCGTGGAATTATCTTTTATAATTAAGTTAAGATACGTTTTGAAAGGAGGATATTATGGCATATGGAGTAAAAATTGAATGTTGGGGACCTCTTGCCTGTTTCACCAGGCCCGAAATGAAAGTAGAACGAGTATCTTATGATATCATGACACCATCGGCCGCTCGCGGCTTGGTAGAAGCCATCATGTGGCACCCCGGCATGAAATATGTAATCGATGAGATTGACCTGCTTAGTCCCATCAAATTTACAAACGTACGTCGGAACGAGGTCAAATCAAAGATTAACGTTTCTTCCGTTCCCGGTAATGCAAAAAATCGCAGGGAAATGTATCTCTTTACAAAAGATGACATCCAGCAGCGGGCAGCCACCGTATTGAAAGACGTCCATTACTGCATCAAGCTTCACTTCGAAATGACTGACAAGGCCAGTCCCGGTGACAACCCGGGCAAATTCAGGGAAATGCTCTGCCGCCGTGCCCGGAAGGGGCAATGTTTCCACCAGCCCTATCTGGGATGCCGCGAATTTCCTGCCGCCTTCCGTCTGGTGGAGGATGATGAAAATCCCATTCCCTATCCGGAAACCAGGGACCTAGGATACATGCTCTATGATATGGATTTCTCAGACCCTCATCATATCGTACCTGCATTCTTTCACGCCCATTTGGAAAATGGAGTCATGGATCTCCGAAACTGCGAGGTGCATCAATGATACTTCAATCCCTTTTTCATTTATATAATGAGCTCTGCAAACAGGGAAAAGTACCACAGGAAGGCTGGGGCATGGCCAAGGTCACCCATCGTATCATACTGGATGGCAGCGGGCACCTGATTGGCATCATTTCCGCTAAAAAGACTGTCAGCAGGAAAACTAAGCGTGGCGAAAAAGAAGTAGAAGTGCCCGCCGAAATGAATGTCCCTCTGCCGATTATCCGGACCTCTACCAGCATAAGGCCCAACTTTCTCTGCGATTCTCCCAGCTATATATTAGGAATCGATAATAAAGGGAAACCGGAACGGGCCCGGAAATGCTTCGAAGCATCCAGAGCCTATCACCATGAAATCCTTGATACCTGCAATTCCCCGACCGCCAGGGCCATCTTGGGATTTTTTGACAACTGGCATCCGGACACCGCTACAGACAATCCCATCCTCCATGACGACCTGGATGATATCCTTTCCGCTTCCAACTTCATTTTCAATGTGGACGGCACCGATGTACTGGAGGATGAATCCATCCGGGAAGCATGGAACAATTACCACGGACAAATTGCAGAAGAGGATGGCCCTCTTGGCCCCTGTCTTGTAACGGGGAAAGACAACCAAAAGATTGCCATCCTCCACCCCAAAATAAAAGGCGTCATGGACACCCAATCCGGTGGCGCCAACCTGGTTTCCTTCAATAAAGATTCCTTCTGCTCCTATGGTCATGACAAAGAGCAGGGAATAAATGCGCCGGTCAGCAAACAGGCCGCCTTTGCTTACGGCACCGCCCTCAACTACCTTCTTTCCGATAAAGAGCACGTCAAAATATTAGGCGATACCACTGTGGTCTACTGGTCGGAGCATGCCCTCACGGTCTGTCAGGACTGCATGAACTATTCCCTCAATGCTGACGGCAGCATGACAGACAAAAATCTGAAAGCCATTGTTTCCCATATGAAGGATGGTCTGCCTGTTGACCTGGACGGTATCCGCATCAACCCGGAAGAGCCCTTCTATATTTTGGGGCTTGCTCCCAATGCGGCCCGCATCTCCATCCGATTCTTCTTAAGAAACAGTTTTGGGAAAACAATCAGCCACATCATCAGACACCAGGCCCGTATGAGACTTCTCCACCCACCAAGGGAGCATGACTATATCGCTCTTTGGCAAACATTGGAAGCAGCATCCAATCCTAATTCAGATAAGCCCCAAATTTCTTCTTATTTGATGAGCAGTTTTTTGAAATCCGTAATTACCGATACTCCCTATCCTGCTGCTCTATATCAAACCATTTTAAGAAGGGTTTTCTCAGATTATGACCATCCCGGTACACCAACAAAACGGGCAATCCAAAAAGTCAATTATACCAAAGCCGCTTTTATAAAGGCTTATTTATTGAAAAATTATTCAAAAAACTGGGAGGGAAAATT
>NZ_JBJEXP010000015.1:0-3369 GCF_051885895.1 Dialister sp.
GTCTCTGGAGAGCATTGCCCATCTTTTCCTGGTCAGCTTTGGTCTTCGGTTCAACAGCAACGGAAATAACCGGATCCGGGAATTCCATCTTTTCAAGGATGATCGGATTGTCCGGGTCGCAGAGTGTGTCGCCGGTGGTAACATCCTTGAAGCCTACAGCTGCGGCAATATCGCCGGTGTAAGCAATATCAATTTCTTTACGGTGGTTAGCATGCATCAGAAGGATACGGCCAACACGTTCTTTTTTGTCCTTTGTGGAGTTGAGAACGTAGGTGCCCTGGTGCATTTCACCGGAATATACGCGGAAGTATGCCAGTTTACCAACGAAGGGATCTGCCATGATCTTGAATGCCAAAGCAGCCAGCGGAGCGCTGTCGGATACCGGGCGTTCTTCTTCTTCGCCGTCCAGGGATGTACCCTTTACCGGAGGAATATCCAGCGGGGACGGGAGGTAATCAATGACAGCATCCAGGAGCATCTGGATACCTTTGTTCTTATATGCGGAACCGCAGAAAACCGGGAAGAGGCTGCAGCTCAGTACCTGTTTACGGATGGAAGCTTTGATTTCATCAATGGAAATTTCTTCGCCTTCCAGGTACTTTTCTGCCAGTTCATCGTCGCCGTCGCATGCAGCTTCGATAATCTTTTCACGGTATTCTTCCACCATGTCTTTCATATCATCGGAAACCGGTTCCTTATGATATTCTTTGCCGTCATCGCTGTCATAGATTTCAGCTTCTCTTGTCAGCAGGTCGATGATGCCTTTGAAGGTATCCTGTTTGCCGATAGGAAGCTGCATGGCAACAGCTTTGGCATGAAGACGGGTGTCGATGGTTTTTACAGCATGCAGGAAATCTGCGCCGACTGTATCCATCTTATTGATGAATGCAATACGGGGAACATGGTAGTGATCTGCCTGTCTCCAAACGGTTTCAGACTGGGTCTGTACGCCGTCCTTTGCACTGAATACAGCTACGGAGCCATCCAGTACACGGAGGGAACGTTCAACTTCTACAGTGAAGTCTACGTGCCCTGGGGTATCGATGATGTTGACACGATAGCCTTTCCAGTGGCAGGTGGTAGCAGCAGATGTAATGGTAATACCGCGTTCCTGTTCCTGAGCCATCCAGTCCATGGTAGCTGCGCCATCATGAACTTCGCCGATTTTATGGTTTACACCGGTATAATACAGGATTCGTTCCGTGGTTGTTGTCTTACCTGCATCAATGTGTGCCATGATGCCGATGTTTCTTGTCTTTTCAAGCGGAAATTCTCTGCCCACGATTGTTTCTCCTTATTAAAATTACCAGCGGTAATGAGCAAAAGCCTTATTGGCTTCAGCCATTTTATGAGTATCTTCTTTCTTCTTTACTGCTGCGCCCGTATTGTTGTAAGCGTCCATGAGTTCTCCTGCAAGACGTTCTTCCATTGTACGTTCGCTGCGCTGGCGGGCATAGTTGACCATCCAGCGGATACCCAGAGTCAGACGGCGGTCTGCTCTGACTTCAACCGGCACCTGATAGTTGGCGCCGCCTACACGACGGGCACGAACTTCCAGAACCGGCATAACATTATTGAGAGCCTGTTCAAAAATTTCGATAGGTTCTTTGTTGAGCTTGCTGTGGCAGATGTCAAATGCGCCATAAACGATTTTTTCAGCGACACCCTTCTTGCCGTCCAGCATAACCTTATTGATGAAACGGGTTACTGTCTTGTTTCCATACACGGGATCCGGCAGCACGTCACGTTTCGGAACAGCACCTTTTCTCGGCATTGTTAATTTCCTCCTTAAAACGTTCTTTGTTAGTCACATTAGGTAATGAATACGAATGAATTATTTCTTTTCGCGCTTAGCGCCGTATTTGGAACGGCCCTGCTGACGACCGGATACACCTACGGTATCGAGTGCGCCGCGGATAATGTGGTAACGAACGCCTGGAAGATCCTTAACACGGCCGCCTCTGATGAGGACGACGGAGTGTTCCTGCAGGTTGTGGCCTTCACCAGGAATGTAAGCAGAAACTTCGATTCCGTTGGTCAGGCGTACACGGGCTACTTTACGAAGAGCAGAGTTCGGCTTCTTCGGGGTAGCTGTGTAAACTCTGGTGCAGACACCACGTTTCTGTGGGGACTGTTTCAGAGCCGGGGTCTTCGCTTTGGTAGCCAGAGTCTGGCGGCCTTTACGAACCAGCTGATTAATTGTCGGCAATATGGGCACCTCCTTTCTTCAATAGTAAATTTATAATTGATCCTCCGGGGCATAGCCTCGAAAGATATTACCGGGATTTAAGAAGAGCAGCGGATGCGGCTTTGACTTTAATACCGCAGGCACGGCCTATTTCCTTTTTAGTGAATCCCTGTTCCACAGGAATTCCTGACGACTGGCAGGCTTCCATGAGGGGACGTGCAATTCTTTCATCACAGTCAGAGGCAATAAAAACACATGCCGCTTCCTGCTTCTCAATAGCCCGCTCAGTTTCTTTCATTCCGACTACAAATGTACCGGATTTCAATTCTTCCAGTGTCATTCATTCTCACCTGCTTTGCAGCACACTAAATCCACGCAACATTGGAATTATACCATTAGAATCAACCGATGTCAAACATTTTTATCCTCTTTTTTCTTCGTGTTTATGCACAACTTTTTTACCACGGCTCCTGGCGTGCCATTTACTTGAAACAGGGACTTCCAAAAGCCCGCAGGCAGTCCGATCAACCGGTTCCCAGCCTGCTTTTATTTCGTCCGGGAAATGAGAAACGCCGTCTCTTTTTCCATCCCTATGATACAATAAACAATAGCACCATTCCGTATTATTGTTGTAAAAAGAAGGAAAAACCTATGGCAAAGTATAAGAATATCGTGGTTTACTGCGGTTCCCGCTTCGGAAACAGCCCCGCCTTCGCCTCCTTTGCAGGCAGGCTGGGAGAGGCCCTGGGAAAAGGCGGCTTCCATATGATTTACGGCGGCGGCACCGTAGGTCTCATGGGCATCTCCGCCGATGCCGCCATGGCCGCCGGAGGAAAAGTGACAGGCATTATTCCACAGGTTTTCATTGCAAAAGAGCAGGCCCACCGCGGCATTTCAGAACTGCTGGAAGTACCGGACATGATCACCAGGAAGCAGAAAATGATAAATGCCGGCGACGCATTCATCGTCCTCCCCGGCGGCATCGGCACTCTGGAAGAACTGGCAGACACCTTCAGCCACTACCGCATTTATGCCTCCCCTGCCAGCCGCCCGCCTATCCTCATAGCCAATATCGAAGGAATCTACGATCCGTTGAAGAATCTTTTCCAAAACTGGAAAGAACTTGGATTCATAGAAGACAGCGACCTTGCCAATATTCATTTCTGTTCTTCTCTGGAAGA
>NZ_JBJEXP010000016.1:0-3365 GCF_051885895.1 Dialister sp.
CCCAGTTCTTCCAGGTCCATCATGGCTTTATACACCATGTCGAAGGTAATGTCATAGGGTTTCACCCGCATATCCTTGGTGTGGAGGCAGTTCTTGACCAGTTCATCGGGATGGGCGGGGTCGATGCCGATGTCGGCGAGGCAGTGGGGCAGGTCGATGGATTTGGCGAAGTTGTAGATCTTGTCTCTTTCTTCCAGCTGGCCGTCCATGGTGAGCATGACCTGGAGGCCGTAATTGACTACGGCGCCGTGGAGGTGGGTGCCCTTATGGGGTGTCCTTGTATGGCTGTTGTAAATGGCGTGGGCCAGGCTGGAGTCCAGATCGTCTTCGATGCAGACGGAGGCCATGCCCGGGGCAACGATAATGGAGAGGATGGCCGGTTCCAGGGCGTCATTCACTTCCTGTCTGTCTACGGCAGCCAGGGCTTCTTTGCCGTATTTCAGGATGCCCGGTGCCACGTTCTGGGCATTTCTGACGCCGGTCTGCTGGACCCAGGTGAGTTCCATGCCTCTGGCGGAGAAGGGCACTTCGTACTGTTTGGCCAGGGCGTCGCCCAGGCCGGCCCAGAAGTATTCTCTGGGAGAATGGGCGATAATGTCCGTATTGATAAAGGTATGGTAGGCGTTGCGGTCACGGTAGATGGAGCCCCGGAAGCTGTGGTCCGGGTTGTACATGATGCACACGGCGGTGACAGAGGCGCAGTTGGATGCCAGGGTGGGGAAGGTGAAGAGCGGTTTCTTCAGCAGGTGGGAGGCCCATTTGGAGGTGTCCACGGCCCGTCCGCCGCCTACGGCAAAGACCATGTCTGCCTGGCGGATTTCCGGAATTTTTGTGAGGGCTTCCGCGTTTTCAAAGGTGGCATCGTCGCCGTAGAGGAAGGATCCCAGGATCTGAATATGTCCTTCGCAGGCCTTGCGGATCAGCGGTTCTGCAGCGGCTCTGGATTTATTGCCGCCGATGATGACGGCGGTGTGTCCGTATTCACCGCAGATGCCGGGGATAGCATCGTAGGCGTCGACTCCGATGGTGAAATGAGGGAAAAATGTGCTTTTCATAGGTAACTCCTTTAGGTTCTGTCAATCATTCCCGGACCGGAGGATTTCCGGCTGCCGGGAAGGGGAAACGGGGATCATGCCCCATGTCCCTGCGGCGCGGTCAGGCGCCCGGATGCGATAATTATAGACCAAAAAAGCGGTGCGTTCAAGGAGAGGCCCTGCGGGAGGAGCTCCGCGGTCCATGAAAAAACTGCGAGGGAGCTCGCAGTTTTCCGGGGCCGGATTCAGGCCCTGAAGTTCTTTTCTTCCCGAATGAGGGTTTCCAGGTCTTTTTCGTCCACAGTAAAGGAGATAATGTCTCCTTCGCCGTTCACGTAGCGCACTTCATAGGGCACGTCCAGGATTTCCTTTCTGGAAAAGCCGAAGTAGGCGGCCTGATAGGTATGAGGCAGGAGGCGGTTCAGAGAGGGATCCAGGGTATACCGGGGATAGATCTTCTTTCCGTCTTTGATCAGCGCCAGGTGCTCTGTCCTGCCGCTCCCCCTGGTTTCCACGGACCAGGAGATCAGATGGTGCACGGGGACGTAGGTGGGAACGATGAAAAGGACGTCCTGGCTGCCCAGCAGGGTTTCCTTCAGGTCCGGAGGCACTTCCAGAAGACGGAGGTCTTCGGTGGAGGAAATATAAAGTCCTGCGGTATAGGGAGTCACCAGCACCACCTGGTTGGAGCCCACGGTGCCGTGGCGCATTTCCACGCCGTAGTGCATGGGGTTTTCCAGGGTGCCGTGTTTTTTGATGGTTTTCCCCTTCTGCCACATGGTGTCATAGGAGTTTCCGTCCAGATGAAGGAAATCAGCGGCCCCTGCGCTGAAGGGAAGGGCCAGCGCCAGGGCGGCGGCTATGGCAAGGATGGATTTTTTCATTCTTTTTCCTTATTTCTTTAAAAATGGAACGATGGCGCTGCCATGGGGAATGATATTGATGGAGTAGTCCGTCTTTCCTTCTGCTGCCAGCTGTTTTTCCGCCAGTTTCCAGGCTTCTTCCACCGTAGCCACAGGGATCTGGTGGGTCTTTTCCCGAAGGATGTCAAAGTTTTCCGGACGGGTGACAATGTATACAGTATGGGTCATGGCGGTGATCAGGTTTTCAAAGGCTACAAAGAAGGGGATGGTAAAGCAGCTGCGGAGGCCTTTTTCCATTTCCTCCAGATTTTTGTACTTGAAGCTTCCCAGATAGGCTGCCGGTTCCATGATGTCTTCCGCTTCGATCATGGTAATGATGATGCCGCCTTTCTTCGTGGCGATTTCCGCAGTGGTATAGCACTTGGTGCCCTGGTAGAGGTTCGTATCCTTCGGATAGCCACCGGCGGAAACGATGGTGACGTCGGCCTGCTGCTTCATAGGTACCTTCTGCATGCGGTAGGTTTCCTTCGTCCCTTCCAGCCATGCCTTGTAGGGATCGCCTCCCACCATGGAAGAAATCTGTCCTTCTTCATTGATAATGGAGTGAACGAGGAAGCAGGGGCCTACCATGTCGCAGGCTTCCTGCATATCATCGGACACCGGATTTCCTTCAATCTTCAGCAGTTTGGCATCGGGATTCAGCCCGCTTCCCAGCGTGGGTCCCAAAGCATGGCAGTGGTTCTGCTGCACGGTTTCAAAGCCTGCCACGCCGGGGAGAATCAGCTTTCTTCCGCCGCCGAAGCCGGCCATATCGTGGGTGGAAACGGCATTGATCAGGATCACTTTGTCTGCCTTGACCACCCGGGTATCAATCCACACATCGGTGCCCAGCTTGGTAACGCCCATATGGGTAAGCATGGACTTATCCGTGGAAATATGCTGGTACATCCTGATGCGGCGGGCCACTTCCTCGCCGACGCAGGTGACATTTTCCTCATCCGTATGAGGACGGTGCGTGCCCTGGGCAAAGACGATGTAAATATCCTCATCCGGCACACCTGCCAGATTCAGCTCATTCACCACATGAACCGTAAACTCGGATGCCCGGTTCCAGGCACGGGTAATGTCTGCCACTACCAGGCACACCTTATCCCCCTTCTTCACCAGCTCCTGCAGAGGTTTGCTGCCGATCGGATGGCGCATGCATTCGATGGTAGCCGCCTTCACATCACAGGCCGGTGTAGGCACTCCTTCCAGCACATCAGAAATATGCTCCTCCGGGAGCATGACAGACTGCGTTCCGCGTCCATAAGCCAGTTTGTATTCTTTCAGACCCATATGTTCCTCCTGTACACCGCTCCGCCGGAAATACGGACAGAGACTTTCTTTTTATTATACAGCCTGACGGCAGTGGTGTCACTAAAGATGAATGGTCCTATTCCCGCAGGCAGGAGAGTTCAGAGGATGG
>NZ_JBJEXP010000017.1:0-3349 GCF_051885895.1 Dialister sp.
ATCTGGGAAATGCTGGCATTGGAAAGTGCCAGGTTCCAGGAGCGGGCAAGAGGAATTCGGATCAGGCCGCAGATGATGGTGCGCAGAGCTGCACCGTGGCAGACAATGGCATAGGTCCTGTTGTCTCCCCTGTCCACCAGTCCCTGAATGGTCTTCATGCACCGTTCCTGGCATTCTTCGAAGGATTCACCATGGGGCAGCTTGAGAGAGCCGGCGTCATGGTACATGGCTTCGATCATGCCTGGCCAGATGGCTTCGATTTCCTGATAGGTTTTTCCTTCCCAGTCTCCGAAGGAAAGCTCCATCAGACGGTCATCCTTTTCCAGCGGAAGGCCATGGGTTTCCGCAATGCCCTGCGCAGTACGGGCAGCGCGCTGGAGAGGGCTGGTGATGACGGCGTCAAGGTGAATATTTTTGAACCATTCCACCGTTTTTTCCGCCTGGGCCAGCCCCTTATCGCTGAGAGGCACATCGGTCCTTCCCTGGTATTTTCCTGTACTGTTCCAAATGGTCTGTCCGTGACGGACAAGGTAAAGTGTAATCATAAAGGCAAAACCTCTTTCATGGCATGAAGCAGTCTGTCATTTTCTTCTTCGGTTCTCACGGCCAGGCGGAAGAAGGATTCGTCCAGTCCTTCGTAATTCCCGCACTGTCGGATAAAAATGTGGTAAGGCAGAAGGCGCTGCTGCAGAACAGCGGCATCCTTCACCGATCCGGTGAGCCTGAGAAGGATGAAATTCACTGCTCCCGGATACACCTTCAGTTCCGGAAGTTTAGAAAGCTCCCGGGAGAAGCGGGCCCGTTCATCCCGGCAGAAGGCCCGGGACTTTTCAATGTACTCCCTGTCGCCGGCCGCATAGGTCATATACAGCTGGGCGGGACCGTTTACATTCCAGGGAATGAGGGCATCTTTGATTCTCCTGGTCCATTCCGGAGAAGCAAAGGAGCAGCCGATGCGAAGTCCCGGCACCGCATAGAATTTAGTGAGGGACATGAAAACAATGAGATTCGGATACTTTCTGCAGAAAGACCGGTAGGACCGATCCCCTTCCACGAAATCGATGAAGGATTCATCAATCACCACAAGGCTTCCCGTTTCCTGAGCTCTTTCCATAATGGCGTGGAAATCCTCCGGGGAAAGGAGACAGCCGTCCGGATTATTGGGGTGTCCCAGATACAGAAGGGAGCCTTCCGTCATTTTTTCCTTCAGGTCTTCCAGGGGAAGGGAAAATCCATGGTCCCTGTCCAGGAAAAAGCTTTCTGTCCGGATGCCTGCCGATTCGGCGGAAAGCCTGTACTCGCTGAAGGCCGGCGCCGGCACCAGCACCCTGGACGGGCGGGCGATACGGAGAAGGGTGTACATGAGCTCTGTGGCTCCGTTGCCCAGGGCGATGGTTTCTTTTTCCATGCCGTAGGCCCTGGAGAGAGCTTCCGTCACATCCCGGTCCTCCACATCCGGATACCGCAGGGTTTCTATTTCCCAGAAATGTTCAAGAGCCCTTCTCCCAGCGGGAGAAAGGCCAAGAGGGTTGATATTGATGCTGAAATCAAGAATCTGATTTCTGGCGGAGGGAGACAGGGAAAAAACATCTCCCCCGTGCCTAGAGCTTTTCAAAGTCATTCATATCACACTTTCTGCACTGCATGCCCTGGTTGGTAATATGCACAAGGTCCAGGAAGGAGACCCGTCCCTCCAGGTGTTCATCCAGGAAGGAACGGACCAGGGTGCCGTCTTTATCTGGAGGAAGAATGAGTCCCAGCACCGTGCCGCTGTGGGCACAGATGACTCCCTTTCCTCCCATGGCCATGCCCAGCCGGTAAAAGTCAGGCAGCGGTTTTTTATAAAGAATCTTCTGATTGGCAAAGGCACTGATGGACGCCGCTTTTCCGATGAGATCCAGATTTCTGTTTTCCATACCCTGCCGGAAAAGAGAGAGCGCCTCTTCGATTTCCTTTTCATTGCTTTTCTGCAGCGCTTCCAGATCCTTTCTGGAGTTGAACTGCATGGTGTCCACTTCCCCGCCGCAGTCATAAATCAGGATCTGCATGGGTGGACAGAGGCCCATTTCCCGTATGAGCGTGCCGCCCCGGTAATCGAACTGCACCACTCCTTTAAAGAAAGTGGCATCGCTGGGTTCGATGGAAAGAGCGATATGGGCGATTTCCCTTTCCGAAAGCTTTCTTCCGCAGGCCAGTGCCGCCGCCTGAGCCGCCGCACTGATATCCGCCGTACTGGAAGCCATGCCCTTTCCTTTCAATATATAGGACTTCAGGCGGAGAGGCAGCTGCCTTCCTCCTTCCCCCAGATAGGAAAGGGTATGATGCACCGCCTTCTCCGCCTTTTCCGGCAGAGAATCGCCCTTTCCTTCAAAGTCGGACAGCGCATAGGAAAAGCGGTCCACAGGACAGGTCACCATAAAGGAGGAACCTTCTGCATAGCCCTGGATAAATTCTCCGCAGGACCCCGGTGAACTGACTAGATATGCCATAGATTCCCCCTGGTAAGTAAAACGAAAAGAAGCGCCAGGAAAACCTCTGTCACCTGGTTCACAAAGCCGTAGGTATCTCCTGTGGTGCCGCCGATTTTTCCAACGATCCAGCGGTTGAGATAGAGCCCCAGAAGAAGAGCGGCTCCCGCCAGGATAAGGTAAAGATATCCGAAATACAGAGCCGGCAGCAGAGCAAAAATCCCCGCTCCCAGCACCGCATGCTTCGGACGGTAGGCAGAAAAGGCCTTGCCCATGCCGTAGGGACGGGCATAGGGATATTCACAGATACTGATGACCAGATTCAGCCGGCCCAGAGTAGGCGCCGCTATAAGTATGGGATAAAGAATCCTGTCCGTAGACCCCAGGGACAGGGTATAGAGATTGATAAAAAGGATCATGGACAAAAGGCCGAAGGAACCGATCAGGCTGTCCTTCATGATTTCCAGCGACCGTTCCCGGGAACGGCCGGAAAAAAGACCGTCCGCCGAATCCATGAGCCCGTCCGCCAGAGTGCCTCCCGAAAGGAAAAGCTCCCCCACCACCACGAGAAAAGCGGTGAGATAGGGCATATCCAAGGGCTTCATCAGGAAATAGATCAGACACATAAAAGCGCCGATGATCCATCCGTACACAGGAAACCAAAGGACACTCTTCCCGAACTCCTCATCCTTCCATACTGTTTCATTGGAAATATGGATACGGGTCATAAACTGAAGACCCACTAAAAAAGAATTCATCCGATCACCACATAATTTAATAGTTACTATAGAGACAGAGCCTGCCAAGGCAGGCAGTCCGGCCCAGCCTAGGGAAGCGCTGATTAAATCAGTGTTTGCTTTCATTCTTGAAATTTTATGCAA
>NZ_JBJEXP010000018.1:0-15949 GCF_051885895.1 Dialister sp.
ATGATTTTTCCCAGTTCAAATACCTTGCTTTTATAATATTCTTCATTTACCGGTACGATTTCCGTAGTCATGCTTCCGCCTTCTTCCTGCAGTATACTGCCCTTTCAATCCCGCCGTAATCGGTGATCACTTCAAAAGAATCAAATTTACCGGTTTCTTGCAAAAGGTTTACCACTGCATCCGACTGGTGAATGCCAAATTCCGCTGCCAGAAAACCGCCTTCCTTCAGGTGATCTGCTGCGGATACAGCCAGTTTCCTGTAAAAATCAAGACCATCTTTTCCACCATCCAGAGCCAGCAGGGGTTCGTGTCGGACTTCCTGTTCCAATCCTTCTATATCGGCGGAAGGAATATAAGGCGGATTAGTCAAAATCCCGTCAAACACTTCTCCTTCCTCCAGAGCGGTGAGGTAATCCCCCTGACGCCAGGAAACGCGGTCCTCCAGTTTAAATTTCTTTCCGTTCCCTTCTGCCACAGCAAGAGCCTCGGGAGAAATATCCACGCCCAGTCCTTTATCCTCTTTACAGTAATAGAGGAAACTGAGAAGAATGGCACCGCTTCCCGTGCCCAGGTCCGCCACATAAAGCCCCGGTTCATTCCGATGATACTGAATTACCTTTTCCAGCCATGTTTCCGTGTCAGGTCGAGGAATCAGCACATGATCATTCACTGCAAAGGTAAGCCCCATGAATTCTTTTTCTCCCAGAATAGCAGCCGTAGAAATACCACTGACCCTTTTCTGTATATAAGTCCTGTACTGTGCCAGTTCCTGGGGCTCTACGATGAGATCGAATTCAGTATATAGATAAATCCTTGGCTTATGAAGCACATGAGCCAGAAGCAGTTCTGCATCAAGACGGGGAGAATCTATCCGGTGCTGTTCAAAGTAATGCGTGGTCCACTGAATCAGTTTTTTAATGGTCCAGATGGTATTACCGGCCATGAGTCTCCCCTTCTTTCATCCTTCTGGCAAGATCTTCTTCCATAAGACGATCCAGAATAGGATCCATATTGCCGTTCATAAAATCATCAAGCTGGTAAATGCTCATGTTGATACGATGGTCCGTCACTCTTCCCTGAGGATAGTTATAGGTGCGGATTCGTTCTGAACGATCTCCGGAGCCCACCTGATTTTTCCTGTCGGCAGCTTCCCTGCTTCTTGATTCCCGGAGTGCTTTGTCATAGAGCCGGGATTTTAAAATCTGCAGTGCCTTTTCTTTGTTCTGACGCTGGCTTCTTTCATTCTGACAGGTAACTACCATGCCTGTAGGCAGATGGGTAATACGAATAGCCGAGGATGTCTTATTGATATGCTGTCCACCGGCACCGGAGGAACGGTACACATCAATGCGGAGATCTTCCCTTTTCACGTCAATATCCACATCTTCCGCTTCCGGAAGCACTGCCACTGTCACGGCGGAGGTATGAACGCGCCCCTGGCTTTCTGTTTCCGGAATGCGCTGCACTCTGTGTACACCACTTTCAAATTTCAGGATAGAATATGCATTCTTTCCTTCAATTGTGCAGGTTACTTCCTTGAATCCGCCCAGATCCGTTTCATTGGCATCGGCAATTTCCAGTTTCCATCCTTTTCTTTCTGCAAATTTGATGTACATTTTCAGAAGATCCGCGGCAAAAAGAGCTGCTTCCTCGCCGCCGGTACCGGCACGGATTTCAAGGATGACATTCTTTCCATCATTGGGATCCCGGGGAATGAGCATTTTATGGATTTCCAGATCCAGCTCTTCCCTTCTTTTTTCATTCTCCTTGAGATCTTCTTTGGCCAGTTCATGTAGATCCTCCTGGGATTTGTCTTCCAGAATTTCCAGAGAATCTTTACATGCCTGATCTGCTTCCTTGTACTCCCTGTACTTGGCTACTATTTCTCCCAGTTCCGCATGCTCTTTGGAAAGCTTTCTCCATTGATTCTGGTCTGCAATGACGGAAGGGTCACTGAGCTGATCCTCCAAAGTCACATATCGGGCTTCCATGCTTTCCAGTTTATTCGTCTGCATATATTGACTCCTTTATTTGCAATTTCATAAGAAATCCTGTTTTGCTGCATATAATATCAGTATACCATGATGCAGGGTAAAAAAGGGCAGTAAAAAACAGGGCCTGCGCCCTGTTTCTCAGTCGGATGTTTTTCCGTAACGTTTGTTGAACTTTTCGATACGGCCGCGAGCTTTTCCGAAACGCTGCTGTCCTGTATAGAACGGATGGGATTTGCTGCTGATATCAATATTGATCAGCGGATATTCATTACCATCTTCCCATTTCACAGTCTGATTGGAAGTAGCTGTAGAACGGGTCAGGAAAGAGTAGTCAGCACCGATATCACGGAAAACGACTGGATGATAATCCGGATGGATTCCCTTCTTCACTTGTTGCACCTCATTTCAAATACATAGATAATTCTTTGCTATTATAACAAACCACATCATCGAATGCAAGGGAATAAAATGGATTTTTTAAGGAAATGGAAATAAATCCCTTCCCATTCATGGAAAACAGAGATCTCCGTCTCATCATTCCTTTTTCATTAATCTGTCGATATCTTCGAAAAATTTATTTTTCTGTCGGTATCCGATGATGCGTCCCTTTTCTTTTCCATCTTTGAAAAAGACAAAAGTCGGAACACCCTCCAGACCAAACCTTTCGGCCATTTCTTCCTGCTCATCCACATCAATCCGACACAGTCGAACCTGATTTTCAAACTGGGTTTCCACAGCCTGGAACGCCGGAGCCATTACCTGGCAGGGACGGCACCAGGAGGCGCCCAGTTCCAGAAGTACAAATCCCTTTTTCTCAATAAATTCCCGGTCCAGATCAGCGTCTGAATGTATGTCTATGATCATCGTTATGCCTCCTTATATGGATAGAATAGTATATGTTTCACGGCTGAAAGAGGGTTCCTCCCGGATAATTATTCCGCGGCCTGCCGTTTTGTCCAGCTGCTTCTTCATGAAAGGACTTAAGAGTACTTTAGCCACGTCGGCAGAGCAGCGGATTTCCAGGTCTGTTTTAAAAGGGCCTTCCCGCCTTCTGTTTTCCAGATCTTCCAGTATCCTGTCCCCTGCCGCTTCTGCGGATAGGATATGACCGCTGCCGCCGCAGCAGGGACAGATATCATAGTAGTACTGCCAGAGCCGTTTGGTGGTGCGCTTCCTTGTCATTTCTACCAGTCCCAGAGATGTCATACCGCAGACCACCGTTTTTACACGGTCTTCTCTTACAGCGGCCTGCAGAATATGAACCAGTTTCTCTTTTTCCTCTTTCTTTTCCATGTCGATAAAATCTATCATGATGATACCGCCAATGCCCCGAAGGCGGATCTGCCTGGCAATTTCAAGAGCTGCCGAGCGGTTGATAAGGAAAGCCAGTTCATCATGAGGGATGCCTTTTCCCTTGAAGGAACCGGAATTCACATCAATGACCGTAAGAGCTTCGGTATAGTCAATCACCAGTGTGCCGCCGGAAGGAAGAGGAACCACCCGTTCAAAAAGCTGCTGTATCTGACTGTCCACATGGAAATATTGAAAAAGACTTTCCCTCTCCTCAAAGAAAAGGATACGGTCCGGAGACATATCCTGCTCCTCTTCTGCCATTTGTGAAAGACGTTTCCAAACCTCCCGGTCATCTACCAGGATTCGCTCCACGCCCTGGGTCAGATAGTCCCGAAGACTTTTGACTGCCAGATCTCCGTCCCTATATAAAAGAGCCGGTCCTTTTTCCAGAAGATACCGTTTTTCCACCACTTCCATGGTCCGCCGGAGAGAAGCCAGATCCCTTTTGAATTCTTCCTCCCCTGCTGCCTCGGCGGCTGTGCGGACAATGAGTCCCATTCCTGCCGGGCAGATTTCTTTTGCATGACGTCGAAGGAGGTTTCTCTTGGATTCATCAGTAATCTTTTTAGAAATACCGATATATCCGGAACCTGCCAGCGCAACTGCATATTTCCCTGCAAAGCTTACCTTTTCCGTAACCAGAGGTCCTTTGGTCTGCGTACTGTCTTTTTCTACCTGTACCAGTACGGCACTGCCTTCCGTATGAGGAATCGCTTTAGAAATGAGATCACGGGTTCTCAGAAAAGCATTGCGTCCGATACCGATATCCACGAACATGCCGTTCAGGGAAGGAACCACATTTCTAATGATCCCCTTGTACACCCTTCCTACAATATCTTCTTCTCCGGCTCTTTCCACAGCCAGATCGGAAAGTATGTCATTATCCAGCAGGGCAAGAACAGTCTGCTTTGGCCTTACATGGAGAAGAAGCTGCTTCATCCTATTCTCCTTTCAGTAATCCTTTAAAAATTCCTTCATCAAAGAGACCGAGCCTCCTACCATCAAGCCGACGGTAGGTGCCGGTACGGGAGCAGATGAATTCTCCCGGAGTCCAGGGCATATGAAAAGATTCTGCCAGCATTTTCCAGACATCTTTGGGCTGTACCGTTCCTGTACTGCTCCGGATGAGAGAAAAGGTGAGAAAGGCTCGCCCTTCATGAAACGAAACCTGCATGGGTTCAAGAATCATGGGTTTGACATCCATTTCTCTTATTTTTTTGGGTGTTACACGTTTATAGAGGAAGGAAGGCAGACGGTTGAATGCTTCCAGCGATTTTTCCGCCTCTTCCAGATCAGAGGCCGTCGTATTCTCTAAAACGGGGCCTTCCATTTCGTATACATCCTCATTGAATACCGCCACAAATTTGGGCCAGTTTTTTTCAGCTTCTTCCAGAGAATGAATAACAATACCCCGGGGAAGCTGTTGGGAAAGCCGCTCCCTTACTTCATCCTGAGGCATATCCTTCTCCAGTCTCATTTCCAGATACAGTGGATCTGCTGTCACGCCCACTCCCAGGGCAGAATCCAGGGATAATTTCATGTGGGGGTTAAAGCCTTCCGAGAAGGCCACCGGAATTTCCGAGCGCATGACTGCCCTTTCCAATGTACGCAGAAAATCCAGGTGCCCCAGGAAACGAAGTTCCTCACCTTTCGTGATAGACAAAAACAGCCTTTTCATGTGCATTCTCCTCTTTATGATCGATCGGTTTCACATCAAGCACCGGGCATACGGCACAGCCGTTGCAGGGCAGGTGGCGGCAGTCGCCGGTTAATACGCCGCGCTGGGCCAGTCTCCATTCCTTCCGCAGATAATCCTTGCTCACGCCGCAGTCTATATGATCCCAGGGTTCTGCTTCATATTCATCCCGTTTCCGGGCCGCATAGAGATCCGGATCAATTCCGCATTCTTCAAAGCAGCTCATCCAGCGGTCAAAATCAAAAAATTCAGTCCAGCTGTCATACTTACAGCCTTTCTGCCAGGCCTTCAGTATCACCTTTCCCAGCCGCCTGTCCCCACGGGCCAGCACCGCTTCCAGATAGCCCGTCTTCGCATCATGGTAGGCAAACTTGATATGTTTGTCCGTAAAAAGGCTCTTCAAATACTGCTGTTTTCTTTCAATTTCCTCTACGCTGCACTGTGGCATCCACTGGAAGGGCGTAAAGGGTTTTGGCACAAAGCTGGCAACGCTTACCGTAATGCGGCAGCCATATTTGCCGCGGATTTCATGATACAGTTCATTAATCCGTTTGGCCAGATCAGCAATTCCCTTGAGATCTTCATCAGTTTCTGTAGGAAGACCCATCATAAAGTACAGCTTCACCTTATTCCAGCCGCTGCGGAAAGCGTTGGCACAGGCTCCCATAATATCTTCTTCTGTTACACCCTTATTAATTACATCACGAAGGCGCTGGGTACCGGCTTCCGGAGCCAGCGTAAGCCCGCTCTTCCGGACCTGCTGAATCTTCTTGGCAATATCAATGGAAAAAGAATCCACCCGAAGAGACGGCAGGCTCACGGATACTCTGCGGTTTTTAAATGTTTCCAGCAGATGATCTACCAGCTCGGGCAGACAGGAGTAATCGGCGGAAGAAAGAGACATGAGGGAAATTTCATTATATCCCGTATTTCGAATCAGGGTATCTGCAATTTCCTGCAGTTTTTCCTCACTTTTTTCACGGACTGGACGGTAAATCATTCCTGCCTGGCAGAAACGGCAGCCCCTGCTGCAGCCCCGGAACATTTCCAGCACTGCCCTGTCATGGACGATTTCAATGTGGGGAAGGATGGGCTTATCATCAACCTTAACCTTGTCGAAATCAGGAATAATTCTTTTTTTCACCGGAAACTGGGCTGCTTCATCTATGGGGGCAATGGAGCGGAACACGCCATTGTCATAATAGGATACTTTATAAAAGGATGGAGCATAGCAGCCTTTAATGGAAGCCAGCCGCCGGATAATTTCTTTCCTGCCGCCTGGTTTTCCCTCCTTCTTCCATGCTTTAACCAGTTCCGCCATTTCCTCAATGGATTCCTCTGCTTCGCCCACAAAGAAAACATCGAAGAAATCGGCTACCGGTTCTGCATTATACACGCAGGGTCCGCCGGAAACTACAATGGGCTCCTCCTCTTTCCTGTCTTTGGCCAGCAAGGTAATGCCGGAAAGATCCAGCATATTTAAAATGTTGGTATAGCACATTTCGAAGGGCATGGTAAATCCAAGCACATCAAAATCCTTCACCGGACATTTGGATTCCAGGGTATAAAGAGGGATATGTTTTTCTCTCATCAATGCTTCCATATCCACCCAGGGAGCATAGACTCGTTCTGCCAGCGTGTCTTTTCTTTTATTTAATACGCTGTAGATAATTTTAAGTCCCAGATGACTCATGGCCACTTCGTATACATCAGGGAAAGCAAGGGCAACTTTGACATCTACGCTGTCATGGTCTTTGACTATACTGTTCCATTCACCGCCGATATAACGGGCCGGTTTCTGGATATGCATGAGCCATACAGGATCAATTTTTACAGGATTCATGTTCACTCCTAATCAAACATCAGCTTTTTACGCCGCAGATAAATATTCATCAAAAGGCCTACGCACAGAAGATTCATCATCAGTGCACTTCCACCGTAGCTCATAAATGGAAGCGGGATGCCGGTAACCGGCATGATCCCCAGGGTCATTCCCACATTGATAAAGATCTGGAAAAGCCACATGGAAAATATGCCGCAGGCCAAAAGACTGCCGAAGGCATCTCCCGAGGATCGGGAAATCATAATGGTACGATAAAGAAGAATAAGGTACAGGAACAGTACGAAAATGGCACCGACAAATCCCAGCTCTTCACCAATGACAGAAAAGATAAAATCCGTATGGTTTTCTGGCAGGAAGTTCAGCTGACTCTGGGTGCCGGCAAAAAGCCCCTGTCCTATAAATCCACCGCTGCCGATGGAAATTTTAGACTGTATGACGTGATACCCTGATCCATAGGGATCCACACTGGGATTGAAGAGTACCAGGATACGCATTTTCTGATAGCTGTGCAGCACGAAAAACCAGATGACCGGAAAAGCGACGACAAAAGCCAAAGCGGCCTTCTTCACCAGTTTCATATTCAAGCCGCAGATATAAAGCATGCCAAAGGTTATAGCCATAAAAACAAGACTGGTTCCCAAATCAGGCTGAATAAAGATAAGAAGTGTAGGCAGTGCCATGAGGCCTGCTACAGGAATCAGGCTTTTCCAGGTGCGGTATCCGCTTTTATTATTGGAAAGAAGACGGGCCAGGCATATGATCATAATGATTTTGGCAAATTCAGAAGGCTGCAGTGTAAAAGGCCCGATCTGGATCCACCGCTGTGCCCCCAGTGCACTGGTACCGGCAAACTTAACAACCAGCAGCATGACTGCATTGATTATATAGAGGACCGGCACGAAGCGATAGAGTTTCCTGTAATCGAAGTACAGCGAACCTCCTGCCACCGCCAGCCCCACCAGAAGGAATACCCCCTGTTTAATCACAAAATCAAACTGGCCGGGATGATCCGGCACATTGGCATGGGTCGCACTGGCTATAATAAGAAGCGATACGGCTGCCAGGCCCAGCACCGTCATCAGAAGGGTACTGTCAATCCTGCGCCAGTAACGAATGAGGTTCATAGTCTGTCATCTCCTCCGCTGCCACTTATACGCCCGGCTGCCGGAATTCCAGGACAAACAATGCCTGCTTTTTTGCACGCCTTTATCATTTCTTTCTTTCATCGCTTCCTCATTTTCCTGATCTGCCATCCGCAAAAAGCTCATCCATCGGCTTTGTGGAATTTCCTTATTTTTCAGCACAGATCGCAGCACATCATAAAGAGCCCTGCCAAAAGCACTTTCTTCCTTGAATTCAGTAATTCTGCCATGATTGGACAGGAAATCCGCTTTCAGGGAATAAGGAATCACTCCGCCAAAAACTTCGGGATCCAAAGTATCATAGACTTCCTCAAAGGACAATCCGCCCCCTGCTGTTTCCGAAAACCGGTTCAATACATAGGTATAGGACTTCCCTTTTAAGGCAGAAAGCAGTCTGTCCGCATTCCTCTTGGAAGACCAGGAAGGCGCCACCAGAAGAAGAACGCGGTCAGACAGCCGGAAGGCCGTATCAATACCCTTGCCCATGCCGGCAGGGCAGTCAATCAGTATATAGTCGAAAAGGCGGCGGATATCATCCAGCACCATATCCATAGCCGCCGGAAAAACAGTCTCCCAGGATTCCTTCTGGGAGGCGGGAAGAAAATAGAGATGGGACGTGACGGGAAGCAGTACGTCTTCTAAAAAGCAGCCGCCTTCCGCCAAATCGCAGATATTATAGAAGCAGTCATTTTCCAGGCCAAGAATGAGGTCCATATTTCTCAGCCCCATATCTCCGTCAATGAGGAGAACTTTTTTACCGGCCCGGGCAAGGGTAATACCAAGGGAGGCTGTCACCAGGGTCTTTCCTACGCCTCCTTTACCGGAAGCTGTTGAAAGTATCAATGCCATTACTGTTTACCTCCATTTTTATCCTTTTTGTCTTCCGCATTTTTCCCCGGTGCGTAGTCACCTAAATGGAAGTAGGCATTCATAATCTGTTTGACCACCGGCGCAGCGGATTCCGAACCGAATCCGCTGTGTTCAAACATGCAGAGCACCACGATTTCAGGCTTGTCAAAAGGCCCATAGGCCACGAACCAGCCATTATCCAGTCCGTTTGTTTCTGCCGTACCGGATTTACCGGCTGTAGCAATAGGATAATCGGCAAACAGGGCACCGCCGGTGCCGTTCTTGCTCATAACCATGCGAAGGGCCTGATGAAGATCATCCAGTGTTGCCTTCGATACAGGAAGAGTTCCCATTTTTTCAGGAGAATAAATTTTAAGCGGAGTTCCGTCCAGCTTGTCAATACGGTTGACCAGGTAAGGCTTGTACCGGAAGCCGCCATTGGCAATAGAGGAATACACCATGGCCATCTGAATCGGCGTAGTCAGAGTAAAGCTCTGGCCAATAGCCGCATCCATAGTTTCCCCAAGGTACCAGTCCTGTTTAAATACCTTTTTCTTATATTCCTCACTGGCTACGTTGCCTTCCGCTTCACCGGCCAGATCAATGCCTGTAGGCTTTCCAAGGCCATATTCTCCTGCCATGGCGGAAATGCGGTCAATGCCAAGCCGGCGTCCCATTTCATAGAAATATACGTTATCCGATTTTTCTACAGCTTCGTAGAAATTAATCCAGCCGAAAGCTTCACCTTCCGAATTTCTCTTGTCTACCAGCCAGTGTTTCCCGCTGTCGAAAATCCTTTCATCCGGTGTGGTCACTTTGGATTCCAGCGCTGCGGAACCGGTAATTACTTTAAAAAGAGAGCCTGGAGGATACATGGCGGCAATAGTTCTATTCTGCATGGGATGGTTCTTGTTATTAATGATCTTATTCCATTCCTCAGAGGAAATTCCTTTGCTGAAATGGTTGGGATCATAGCTGGGCCAGCTGACCATGGCAAGGACCGCCCCGGTATTGGGATCGATGGCCACTGCAGAAGCGCCGGTCGGAAATACACCGGAATGAGCCAGCGTGCGTACCTGCTGTTCAATGGCATCTTCTGCCGCTTTCTGGAGATTTGCATCCAGAGTAAGACGCACGTTATTTCCTGATACGGCAGCATCGCCTCCCACATAGCGTACCGGCTGACCGGAAGCGTTAACCTCTACAGTACGGGAACCGTTCTTCCCTTCCAGATACTGGTTATACTGCCGTTCCAGTCCGGAACGGCCCACCAGCGTAGCAGTCCGGTAGGGATTTCCCTCTGCATCCCGGTCATCGGGGCCTGCTTCTCCTACATACCCCAGTACCTGGGCACCGGCAGGACCCATGGGGTATACGCGAAGCGGATTGACTTCGATTTCAATACCGGGATAATCATCTTTCTTTTCTTCAATCTGTGTGGCTACATCAATACCCACATCATTAGCCAGATAAATCGCACCAAAAGCAAGCTTATTATCATCAATCTTTTTCTTGATTTCTTCCGGCGCTACTTTAAGAAGCTGAGACAGACGGTTCAATTCATCATCAGATAAGGAATTTCCTTTTCTTTCCACCGGCATGATAACACTGTAGGCAGGTCTGGATCCTGCCAGAATCACACCGTTTCTATCATACATGACCCCTCTTGCCGCCTGCTGCGGAAGATGGCGGATCCGGTTGCCATCGGCTTCTTCCTTATAATAACTGCCGTCCACCACCTGCATCCAGAATAAACGGGCGCCCAGGATAAAAAGAAGGATCATAGCCACATAAATCATGCGGGCATATCGCGACTCTTCCCGGTTTTTAACCAGTTTATCCAAAATAGAAGGAATATGTTTTTTTACCAACGGGGTTCCTCCTCCCGTTTCAACATCCATACTATATTATGCAGAACCAGGGAGCATCCTCCATTCATAAGTACCAGGGGAATTCCCAGATAAACGAAATAAAACAGGGAAGGATACCGGCTGCCGGCCCATCCCATAATAATACTGGAAAAACATACATAAATTACAGAAGCCAGGAGCACTGCCAGAAGCGACACATACCAGTGTTTGTTATAGCGGTCCCTGCCGAATTTCAAAAAAAGAAGAGTAATAACCAGATAGGGCAGAAGATGGAGCCCGAAGAAATTACTGGTCACAATATCCTGCAGAAAGCCACCTATCCCAGCCAGTATCAATGCAGACCGACGGTCTACAATAACCGAAGACAGTGCAATCACCGTCAGCCATAAGTCAGGCTGCATGATCCCATTAAAAAGAAAGGGCAGAAAAGATGACTGCAGCAGAAAAATGACGGCACTGAGAACCACAAGGCTGTAGGTACTCATCATTTATCACCTGCCTGCTGTCTATTCGGATTCATAGGCGGTTCAATCTTGGGAGGCTTCACCGTAATGCTTTCAGGACTTGTCTTCTGAATATGATCGGTAATGACAAAGACTTCTTCCATATGAGAAAAATCAGCCGCCGGTTTGATTTCTGCAGACTGGGTTCCCCCTTCTGCATCCACATTAACCTTTTCCACCGTTCCGATCACATATCCCTTGGGATACACGCCGCCATAACCGGAAGTCACAATGGTATCTCCCTTAATCACATCCGCTTCCTTGGGAAGGGAAACCAAAGAAAGATAGCCCGGATTGCCGCTGTTTCCGCTCACCATGGAAACAACCCGGGAAGCAGGACGCTGCACAATCCCTCCGATAGTGGTTCTTGGATCCAAAAGAAGCTGCACCCTTGCGGAATTCAGGTATACTTCACTGACAAAACCAACAATACCGGAAGGAACAATAACGGGCATATATTTTTTAAGGCCGCTGTCTTCTCCCCGATCAATGACCATGGTATGGGTCCAGCCGCCATAATCCCTTTCTATGACAGAAGCGCCCAGCATATGATAGCTGGTATAGCCCTGCTTGAACTGTAAAAGACCGCGGAGGCGAATATTCTCCGCCAGAATCTCACTGTAGTGGTTTTGTTCCGAACGGAGACTTTCATTTTCCTTCCGCAGCTCGTCCAGTTCTTTCCAGTTGGAGAAGACCTGCTGCAGCAGTCCCAGACTGTTTTCTCCCATCCAGGCTACTCTGCTCACCCCATATTCAAAGGGAGCAGCACCTACGGACAGGGGCTGGGATACAAAAGGAATATACTCCCTGTGCCGCCAGAACCAGCCACAGCTTCCCAGAAATGCAAAAAGTATAAAAATACTTATTATTTTTTTCTTACTGAAGAATATCAAAATCAAGCTCCCCCATAATATTTGTCACCGTTTTCAATAAGCAGAGAATGCTCCTTATCCATCATACAAGCCTTGAAGCAGCCTTTGGCAACCACCGACGCGGGATCCGCAGGAATGGAAACAGGGATATGAAGCTCATCGGAAAGCCAGTCGCGAAGGCCATCCAGAAGCGCACTGCCGCCGGACAAAAGCATGCCGTTTTTTAAAAAATCATCAGCCATTTCCGGTGTCGCACGGCGCATGACACGGCGTATGAGGTGAAGCACCGGCTGCATAATATGCTGCATTACTGAACTCATCTCATCCACGGAAAGTTCCACTACCACTTCGACCCCATCACCGATACGCCGGCCTCGTACAGTAAAAGCACTGCCGCTGCCGGTCCCGGTGAGGGAAAGAACTTCGCTTTTTAACTTTTCAGCCTGTTCCAGACCGATCATCATGCTGTATCTGTCCTGAATATGACGGCAGATTCCAAGATCAATAGCATGGCCGCCGAAGGAAATGCCCTCCTGGGCCACAATGCCTTCACAGCCATAAATCCCGATATCTGAAACATCCCTGCCTATAACCAGGGAAAGTACTACCGAGGGAACTCCCATATCCTTACCGGCACCAATAGCTGCCGCTGCCGGTGACGGAATCAGATAGACTCCCTGGGCACCGGCATGAATAAGTGCATCCACCAGAGCATGACGGGTTACAGAACTGATTTCTGCCGGAATGGCCACCATGAGGCTGGGCCGGCTCACAGACCGGTGAAGAGCTTTATTCAAAAAGAAACGCAGCATGGACTTCGTCATTTCGTAGTCTGCAATCACTCCATTTTTGACCGGCCATTCCAGAGTATTATTTTCCGGTTCCTTATGATAGCGGATCAATGCATCCGTTCCAAATCCCAGGATCTGCCCGCTTATATTATCTACCACAGCCGTACTGGCTTCTTCTAATATAATTTTATCACGCTGATATATCCGAACCTGGGAAGATCCCATATCTACTCCCAGACAGTTCAACATTGCGGAAAACATTCTATACATACCACCTTTTCCAAAGGATTCGTTTTATTATACCATGGATAGGAAGGTGAATACAGGGAAATCTTACCGGTTACGGCTGAGAAGCCCCTGTAGAAACATATAATGTAAAATAAACAATAATCCCGAATAGCCATGCAATAAAAATTCTGCAAGACAGCAGCCTTGCCTTTTTCCTATTTTTTATCTTCTATCCGGTTTCCGATTATTTCTTTTTTCTAATTTTTATTTTCCATTCTTCACTTTGAATCCCTGCTTCTATTATCATTAATCTAACTTATTATATTTTTAAAACATACTGTTTCGTATCTTAATTTTTTGCCTATAAAAATTAGTAAATTGCAAAATTATAATTGACTTTACAATAATGTTGTACTAAACTAAAGGCATGTAAAGTACAGCGGTTCAAAAGCATACAAGTACGTGGGAAATATCTTGTATGCCTGAAATTTTGACTGTACAAAATCCTGATTTTCAGGAAATTTTCAAAGGAGTGATTTTTCATGAAAAGAAGTATTAAAAGTGTTTTAACTGCATCTATGGCAGCTCTCTGTGTTATGGGAATGGGTATGTCCGTCAATGCCTATGAACTGAATCCGGAAGTTAAGGACGTAACCCCAGCCCTCCGCGAAGCTTCTACAGTAGGTGTATGGACACATGAAAATCCGGCTATGAAAAATGCACCAAACAAAGATGCTATTCTTGTTATGACTTTCGGTACTACCTTCACCGATACCCGTCATAAGACCATTGATGCCGTAGAAAAAGCCATTCAGGAAGCTAACCCGAATGTACCGGTATACGAAGCTTATACCTCCCATATTATTATTGACCGCGTAAAAGCAAAAGAAGGCATCACCAAAATGACTCCGGAAGAAGCTTTCGCTAAGCTGAAATCCGAAGGCTATACCCGTGTAGCTGTCGTTTCTCTGGACGTAATCCCAGGCATGGAATACAGCTATGATTCCGTTGTAACCAAGATGCAGGCTCCAAACTTCAAGAAAATTTCCCTCGCTACTCCTCTCATGTACTTCCAGGGTACTGAAGGAGAACCGGATCAGGTTGTTGATTTCCTGAAAGCAGTTTCCACCCAGTTCCCGAAGATGGGCGCTCATGATGCTACCCTGATTATGGCTCACGGCACTCCACATCCGGGCAACGCTTACTACAGCGTTATCCAGGATAGACTCCACCAGCTGGGCATGAACAATGTATTTGTTTACTCCGTTGAAGGCCGTCCGAACCTGGAAGATGTCATTCCGAAACTGAAAGCAGGCGGCTTCACCCATGTAACCCTCATGCCGATCATGATGGTTGCCGGTGACCATGCAAACAATGATATGGCCGGTTCTGATCCGGATTCCCACAAGAGCCAGCTGGAAGCACAGGGCTTCAAAGTATCCACCTACATCCATGGCCTTGGTGAAAATGCAGCTGTCCGCAACATTTATGTACAGCGCGCTAACGAAGCACTGGCAGAACTGCAGAAATAATTTGTGGTATGATATGTAAGAGATGATTTGTCTCTGCATGTAAAAGACCCCTTCGTCATCTCGGCGAAGGGGTCTATTTCATCATTTCCAAGGAGAACCAAATGAAAAAATTGTTAGCAGCAGCGGCGGCTGCGGTCCTTTGCCTGTCCCTCACCGCCTGCGGCTCCACCAAACCGGCTGCCAGCACCAGCGGCGTTTCTTACACCTATAAAGATCAGGCCATTACCATGAAAGCAGCTCCACAAAGAATCGTAGAACTTTCTGCACCTCTTCTTAATATGGCCTATGCTGTAGGCGGTACATCCATTGCCCGTCCTGAAACCTCCAGTCCCATTCCGGAAGAAGCAAAATCCCTCCCTACCCTTGGCCACGTACAGAATATCAATATGGAAACTCTGGTAGGAATGAAACCGGATCTTGTCCTGGGTGAAAAAAACCAGAATTCCAAACTGGAATCCCTTCTCAAAAGCAATCAAATCCCCTACGTACTCATCCAATATGACGGCATCAATGATAATGTGCCTCTCCTCAAGTTTATGGGCCAGCTTTATAACCAGCAGGCAAAAGCAGACAATGTTATCAAAACCTATGAAGACGGAGTAAAAGCCGTCGAAGATAAAGCCGCTTCCAAAACGCCGGCCAAGGTGGCTGTCCTTCGTGCCACCGGTAAGGATGTAACGGCAGAAACTCCGAAATCGATCTGTGCTTCCATGGTAGAAATGCTGAAAATGGACAATGTCATCACCAGTCACAAAGATATCAAGTTGGACAGCAAGACCGTCCCCTACTCTCTGGAACAGCTCTCAGCCGATGATCCGGACACTATCTTCATCGTCACCATGGGCAAGCAGGACGAAATCAACAAGAAACTGGATGAATCCATGAGAAGCAACCCTTCCTGGGCCCATCTGAAGGCAGTGCAGACGAACCATGTATACTTTCTGGAACCGGATCTGTTCCTCATGAACCCGGGAATCCGTACGCCGGAAGCTATGGAAAAACTGTATAAACTGACTTACGGTGAATAACAA
Source organism: Dialister sp. (assembly GCF_051885895.1). Taxonomy (GTDB): domain Bacteria; phylum Bacillota; class Negativicutes; order Veillonellales; family Dialisteraceae; genus Dialister. The sequence continues at coordinate 15,706 of NZ_JBJEXP010000018.1, forward strand.
ACAACAGGTAAATGAAAAAAAGATGCCCTTCAGCAGGGTATCTTTTTTGTGTTGAAAATTCATTTTTTCTCCAGGGATAAATTCCAGCAGATGATGGATTTTGACCGGCTTTGCAGAAAGGCTGCATTCCCCTTATAAAAGAGGATTTGAATAGGTGGAGAACTGCTGAATTTACAGCAATTCTCCCTGATGCTCCATCATAAAATGGATAAAATACTTACCTGCCAAAGGAAGTTCATTTGCA
>NZ_JBJEXP010000019.1:0-3163 GCF_051885895.1 Dialister sp.
ACGGCAAAAAGGACCTTCCAGTCCTTTTTCAGAATGCCCTTCAGGTCTTCGATGAAAATAGGAATCTGCCGCTGGTAGTTGGTCATGGTCTGGCCCTGCCAGCCCTGGGAGAGCGGCGAAAAAGCAGAAAGGGAACGGTTCAGAAGAGAAAAGATGACTTCCTTGTTTTCCTTTTTCCTTCCCTTTTTCACCATATCCGCAAAGGAAACGGCCCGGGTCCTGTTTTCCTTTTCTTCCTTGAAATAGCGCTTCAGGTTTTCCTCGCAGCGCTGCGGTTCATCGTAGATAATGAGGCCGTGGTCCAGGTAATCAAAGAGGAGGGACGATTTTTCCTCATCCACCGACATGGGCAGAATCATAACCCGGTCGAAATTTTCCATGGACCGCTGGGTGTCTTCATCAAAGGAGCGGATGCTGTCAATTTCATCGCCGAAAAATTCCATGCGCACCGGATGATCTTCACTGACCGGGAAAATATCCACAATATCGCCGCGCACGGCAAAATGGCCGCAGCGCTCCACCTGGCCCACCCGTTCATAGCCAGCGGATACCAGCTTTTCCAGAAGCTCCTCTCTTTCCACTTCCTGCCCCATGGAAAAAGTAAGGGCATGGTCCGAAAGCTTCAGGGGGCTTACGATTTTCTGGGCCGCTTCCACGGAAGAGGCAAGAATCACCGTTTTCCCCTTTCCCATGAGAAGACGCAGGGACTGCATGCGGTCTCTCAGCCGTTCCGTGCCTGCAAAGGTTACCTGGAAACCCGCTTCCTCCACCAGGGGGAAAGGATGGATTTCCCAGTCCGGTGCAAAGAAGGCCAGATCCTCTTCCCAGCGGAAAATATCCTTCTGGTCGGGAACGATAATAATGGCCTGTTCATAGGTGCGAAGGAGCGCCGCCGCAGCCAGGGCCTTCTGGGAACCGGAAATGCCGGTCACCATATCCTGGACGCTTCTGTCCTCCCAATGGGCGGCCACAGGCTTTCCCTTCATCAGGTCCGTCAGTCTCGGACCCATGGTGTCATCCAGCGGAAAAGCATTCGCCGAAGATTTCCGCAATGCTTCCTTCACCGAAGACAGGGAAGGCTCATTCTTCCCCTTTGCATCTGCACTCATTTCCACTTTCCTTTCCCATTTTGACTATCTCACTATACCCATCCAGCGCCAGAATCCGCTCATGGATGGTTTCCTTTTTATAGGTGAAATCCGGCAGGATTTCCTCCAGAGGAACCAGCACAAAAGGCCGCTCCCAGAAATAGGGATGCGGCAGACGGAGAAACTCCGTATCACTTTCTACCTGCTTGCTGTATATGAGATCCAGATCCAGCGTGCGGGGGCCCCAGTGGACCTCCCGTTTCCTTCCGAATTCCTTTTCCACCTGAAGGAAAAAGGCCATCAGCTCCTCCGGCGTGCCTTCCCAGCCCGCCAGAGCCGCTGCATTGATGAAATCAGGCTGGTCTGTCTTTCCCCAGGGCCTTGTCCGATAGAGGGAGGACACCTTTTCCAGATGAAACCTCCTGTCTTCCGACAGCCTTGCCAGGGCCTTCCGCAGGGTGCCTGCAGAATCGCCCAGGTTGGAGCCCAGCGCCATAATATATGTATCCATGATATTGCGGAAAGAAGAAATTCCTCTTTCCTGCTGCCATCATTTCCTTTCTTTACTCAGAGTCACCGATACGTCGTCCAGAATGCCCGGAATAGGAGAACCGGGCTTGTGCACCGTGGTGGTCACCTTCCGGATCATGGGAAAGGCCTCCATAATATCTCCGTTAATCACGGCGGCCAGCCTTTCCAGCAGCCTGTAGGGGCCTCCTTCCGCCCTCTTCTTCACCAGATCATACACGGCTACGTAGTTCACCGAATCCTCCAGGGCATCGGTTTCACCCACCCTGGACAGATCCAGATCCATTTCCACATCAATATAGAACCGCTGGCCCAGCTTTGTTTCCTCCGGTTCATCTCCATGGTAGCCGAAAAAGGCCATTCCCTTCAAATTAATATGGTCCATGGTATCACATTCCTTCCTTTGGAAACAGGCGCAGCGCATCCCACATTTTCAGCTCCCGGGCAGTGGTCTTCACATCGTGCACCCGGAAAATGGTGCAGCCCTTCAGGGCGCCCCAGAGATTGACCGCTGCCGTTCCTTCATCCCGCTCCGATGCATCGGTACCCAGAATGGTGCCGATAAACCGTTTCCTGCTGACTCCCAGAAGCCAGGGGCAGGGAAAAACCAGCGTCAGCTCGTCCAGACGGGTGAGGATTTCCATATTCTCCTTCGCCTTCTTGGCAAAGCCGATGCCCGGATCCAGAATAATTTTGTCTGTCTTCACGCCGGCAGACAGGGCAATTTCAATGGACTTATCGAAGAAATGCTTCAAATCCTCAATGATGTCTTCGCTGTATTCTTCCGTTTTCTGGTTATGCATGAGAATCACCGGCACATCAAAGGCGGCAGCCACTTTCGCCATACTGCCGTCATCGTACTGGAAACCCCAGATATCATTCACCATGTGGGCCCCTGCCTGCAGGGCCTTTTCCATGGTCTGGTAATGATAGGAATCCACCGATACAGGCACCATGCTCAGCTTCAGCACATCCGGCAGGAACTGCATGAGACGCTCCGTCTCCTCCTCCGCCGTCAGCGCCTGGGACCCCGGGCGGGTAGACTCGGCGCCTACGTCGATGATATCGGCTCCGTCCCTGATCATATCCGTGGTATGAGAAACAGCCATAGTGTCTGAATTCCATCTTCCCCCGTCAGAGAAAGAATCGGGCGTCACATTCAGGATCCCCATAACCAGGGACTTCTCCCCCAGCTCCAGGACCTTACCATCTTTCCACTCATAGCGGCGATGCTGTCTTTCCATATCCAAACCCCTCTCATGAAAAATCCGTCCGAAACGGACAGTTTCCTTTCATTATACCACGAACAGAAACACCGGAAAAATTCAACAAAAAAAGCGGTATCCACCGCCTTTTCTGTGCATGACTGTCATTGAGGAGTATGACAAATCCGCAGCCGAATTGATAATCAGGGAAATAATCATCAATGAGGCCGAACAGGTAAACCTGCCCCATGGCATTTCCTCCATGTAATCTTATTATACAAAACTTTTCACAAAAATCCAATAGGTTTGGGGATTTTTTTATATATATATTTGTAGATAAAG
>NZ_JBJEXP010000020.1:0-3136 GCF_051885895.1 Dialister sp.
ATAATAATTGACTGATTGATGAATTATATTCTGTATACATATGATATAGGAAATCGGCGGTACTGTAAAATTCCTGCCTTCTATGGATTTCTATAATCAAAAGGCATGAAATCCAGTACTGTATACTTGGAAGTCATGCCTTTTCCTGCGGAATCTCTTATTTCAATGCATTAAAGTCTTTTTCATTTACCGGTTCCAGCCATTCATTGGATGTGCCTTCTCCGTACTTCATGAGGGACAGATGCTGGAAATCATGGCCCGGTGCTGCTCCGTGCCAGTGCTTTACGCCTTCCGGAATGGTGACTGTCTGTCCCGGAAGAAGCACATGGGGTGCTTCGCCCCAGATCTGGTAATATCCCCGTCCTGATTCTGCCACCAGCACCTGGCAGGTACCGTGATGGACATGCCAGAAAGTATGGGCTCCGTTTTCAAAGGTGACGTTGTACACGGGGATATCCTTTGCTTCCGACAGGCTGGAAAGATAGCTTCTTCCCGTGAAATAGCGGGCATATCCGCTGTTGAAGGTTCCCACAGGCATGACGGCGCCGCCTTCCTGATGAAGCCTCTGCTCCACGGCTGCAGGATTGCCTTCATCTGCTGCCAGTGCGGTGGAAAGGAAGGCGGTACCTGCTGCCAGGCCCAGGGCCATAAGAGAAACGGCTGCTAATTTTCTGATTTTCATTTTCTTTTCTCCTTATTGCAAATCAATTCACGGAAACGGGATGTATTGTTATCCCATGACCTTCTGCTCTTCAGGGATCATTTCCTGAAGAAAACGCTGATAAAATCCTATTCTATGAACGAGCCTGGACTCCCTTGGCTCCTTCGACACGATAGCGGAGCCACAGGGCGCTGCCCCTGGTTTCTGCCAGCTCCAGCCGGAAAGATACGGGACTGTCATCCGAAAGGCCCGGCACTGCATGGAAGAGAGAAGGCGTATCGGGCGAACCGTCAGCAGATGCCGATACGACCAGAGACAGTTCATCGCAGAGTCCCCTTTGGATGAAAGACCAGTTCAGCACGCCGCCTCCGCCCAGCATGAGCATGTCCACGCTGAAAAGGTCTTTCAGCTTCTGCAGCACCATCTCATAGTCAAGCTCCTTCCTGCCGGCCACAATATAGGATATGCCTTTCCGCCGGAGCATATCTCTGTAACCGTCGGAGGCTTCTTTCGTCAGCACCTCGATAACCTGAGCCTTCACATCTCCATAGCGGATGTAATTTTCCTGCCAGCCCAGCCTTCCCTTCGGATCGATGGAGACATAGTACATGCCGGTCTTTTCTGTAATAAAATCTCCATCCGGCACAGGCGGGAAATTCTTTCGTATATCCGGCTTCCGGTAAAAGGTAAAATTATCATCAGTGGTAATTCTGCCGGAAAGCCAGCCCTGGTGACGGTAATACCGGTGAGGGCCGAAGGCTTTTTCATAAAAGAGATCTCCTGCCTCTTCCGATGCTCTGGTATTCATAAAATTTCCCATAATTTTCCCGTCCAGGGAAATCATCATATGACAGAATATATAAGGCCTTGTCATTGTCTGCACCACCTTTCCGCTTCTTCTTTCCTGATATTTCCTCCATGAATGGAAAACCCCTCTGCCACCACTGCCTTCGGTGCAGCAGCCCGGATGTCCGCAAGGCTCCTCCCCAGTCCGCTCCCTTCATTGGTGCAGAAGGGACGGATGGTCTTTCCTTCCCAGTCATAATGCTCCAGGAAGGTCAGCACCGCCATGGGCAGAGTGCCCCAGAAATTGGGATATCCCAGGTAGAGAACTTCCAAATCCTCCGAAAGAGGCGGCATTTTTTTCAATGCAGGCCTTCTATGGTTTCTCAGGTCCTCCTGGGCCTCTCTGATGCAGGCATTATATTCCTCCTCATAAGGCTTTTCCTGCTCCAGCTTAAACGCAGGGGCACCGGTTATTTCATGAATCACCTCGGCTGCCTTTTCTGTATTTCCTTTGTTCAGGACCTCTATTTTCCCGTCTACATAGTTCTCTCCTGCCCGGGAGTAATAGACAATGGCTGATTTCATTTCCTTTTCTCCTTTCCTTTGACATCTTCAGTATATATAAAAGCAGGTGAAAGAAGAATCTCCCATGTGTTATGATAGTATCAACCAATAGTTCATGCTTATATAAAAAGGAGCCTTTATGTTTAATCCCCTGCTCGCCACCTTTGCTGCCGTTGCTGAATGCAGAAGCTTTTCCAAAGCAGCAGAGCGCCTCTATATTTCTCCCACGGCAGTGATGAAACAGATGAATGCGCTGGAGGACCATCTGCAGCTGAAGCTCATTGAAAGGACGCCCCGGGGCATCCGTCTTACTCCCTGCGGCGAATCCATCTACAAAGACAGCCTGTTCCTTTTTGACTATTCCCGGCAGGCTCTGGAAAAAGCCAGGCTGCTGGACAGGCAAAGCCAGAAAATCTTCCGTATCGGCACCTCCCTCCTGAATCCGGCCATCCGGTTCATGGAGCTCTGGTACAAACTGTATGATGAATTTCAGGACTGCCAGCTCCAGCTGGTTCCTTTTGCTGATGATCATGAAGGAATCCTTTCAGAAATCGGACAGATCGGAAAGAAATTTGACTTTCTTTTCGGCGTCTGCGATTCCAGCTTCTGGCTGGAGCGCTGCCAGTTTCTGCAGCTGGGCACTTTCCGTAAAATGATCGCCGTCCCCCGCTCCCACCGTCTGGCAGGAAAAAAGCTGCTGGATATAAAAGACCTCTTCGGAGAAACACTGATGATGGTGAAGGAAGGCGACTCTCCTGTCAATGACCGTATACGAAAGGATCTTTCCCGTTATCCTGCCATCCACATAGAGGATACACCGCCCTATTTCGATATTTCCGTATTCAACCGCTGCGCTGCCACGGGACACCCTCTTCTCATCGTGGAATGCTGGAAAGACGTGCATCAGGGCCTTGTGGCCCTTCCTGTCCGATGGAACTACACCATTCCCTACGGTCTTCTTTACTCCCGGAGCCCCTCCGGCGAAGTGCTCCGATTCCTGCATGCAGTGGAAAAGCTGAAAGAAAAAGAAGGATGATTTTCTCCACAAAAAAAGAACGGCAGTCTGCCCTCTGCCGTTCTTTTTTGATGTCCCTCACATCATCAGTCTTTGACCTCATATACTTC
>NZ_JBJEXP010000021.1:0-7226 GCF_051885895.1 Dialister sp.
GGGGCAAGTACAACCGGAATATCTCCCTCAATATGCTGCTGGATATTGCTGACGGGCTGGGCATCCCCGTGTCGGTTTTCGTAACCTTCACACCGGAAGAGGAGGCTCTGTGGAAGGGCTATGGTCTCCGGGATCCGGTCATCACCGAAGGGGATGTATTAAACTTTGCCCGCCGGCTGTATAAGAAAAATCCGAATTCTCCCCTTTTTCATGATGATCAGGAGGAGTCTCACACCGCCATAGAGCATCCGGATGAAAAATAGTCAGCAGCAGATGAAAAATAAAAAAGGCATCCACCTGTGGACGCCTTTTTTCCGGTTCTTCATAGAATAAAAACATTCAGCCTGCGCTGTACCGCAGCTTCAGCATTGTCATGAATACCTCAAGTTTTCCGATACGGGACAAAATAAAAAAAGCGCCGATATACATCGACGCTTTTTTATGGCGGAGTGAGGGAGATTCGAACTCCCGCACCGGTCACCCGGTCTAACGATTTAGCAAACCGTCCTCTTCAGCCACTTGAGTATCACTCCACATAGCTGACTTGTGTAATAATACACTATAAAGGGCCTGATTGTCAAGAGTTTATTTTCTCCGTCCTCTTTGCCAGGGAGAGTGTCATATGACAAGGCAGGGCTTATTTTTTAATAATAGGGTACAATATAGATAAACCTGTACAGGGAGATGATGGAACCATGGAAATCGAAAAATCGGTATTTGCCCGGAAGCGCTGGATAAAAGATGCTATGCTGGCCTATGGATTCCGACAGGACGGGCATCATTTTCTTCTGGAAAAGGGTTTTCTCCAGGGAGATTTCACTCTCCTCCTTTCCGTCTCAGACCAGGGGACAGTCTGCGGCCGGGTAGTGGACGGAATGACGGGAGAGGAATATGACCAGCTTCAGCGGGAGACGGGAGGAGCCTATGTGAATATGGTGAGAAGCGCCTATGAATCCCTTCTTGGAGAAATCGCCAAAGCCTGCTGTACCGATGTTCTTTTTGCCTCCGACCAGGCCAATCGTCTTGCCGGCTTAATCCTGCAAAAATTCCACATCTGCCCGGATTATCCTTTTGATCATATGGCCCGTTACCGGTCCTACGGCGTGTTTCGGCACGAGAAAAACAGGAAATGGTTTGCCCTGATCATGAATGTAAAGAAAAGTCTGGTAGATAAAGGCAGCTGCCAGGACATGGTGGATATCCTGAATCTGAAAATCGAACCGGAAAAGGGGTCTATCCTTCATCAGATTCCCGGTATCTATCCTGCCTACCATATGAATCACAAAACATGGATTTCCGTACTGCTGGATGGTACCGTAACCGACGAGAAGGTCATGAGCCTCATAGAGACCAGTTTTGCGCTGACAAAATGACAATGAAAATCTAATGATTACTCTGAATCATTTTTCAAATTCATAATCAGCACTGATGTTTCATAATTGGCAATGCATGGTCCTGTTCTTTCTGTTTCTTTTTTCTATTTATTCAGGTATAATAGGCGTAGATGAGAGTAGAGGAAAGGTCCGGGGAGCGGCCGCCCAAAAATACCCGGTTCCTGCCGATACTGCAATCCATCTCGCATAGATGAATCCATAAGAGCTCCGGATATGAAGTCCGTTCGATGCGTTCTGATGTTCCTGCCTCCCAGGACTGGGGCTTCAGAAGTATATGGTTTTGTACTGTAATCGAATAGCCTGAAAGAGATCATCATTACGATGCGGCAGACGAATTCCAATGCGCGGCTTCGCCTGTCTGGCCTAGCTCTTTCAGGCTTTTCGTCGTGTCTACAAGAGAGAAATCCATGCAGCTCCTCCTATTTTTCAAAGTGCCGCACACTCTTTTGTACTTTGAGACCCATGAAAAAAAGACCGGAAACCCGGTCTTCTTTTATCGTATGAGATAGACATTTACTTTGGGTTTCATGCCCCATTTATAGGCCTGATCATAATTGTCCACGCCTACATCAATGATATTTCCCCGAATGGCGCCGCCTATATCATCACAGATGGCATAGCCGTATCCTTCAATATATACTTCACTGCCCAGAGGGATAATATTGGGATCTACGGCTGCATGGCCTTTTCCTGCAAAGCCGCCCATGGCCGTTCGTCCATTTCCATCACCGTCATTGGGAGTATAGGCAGTGGCTTCCATGCGGAGGACCTTTTTATAATTTCCTGTGAACCGGGGTGCACTGTCCAGTCTGTCCCATACATCCCCATCGGCAATTCCCGTCCTGGCCAGGTTCTGTTCCGCCTGGAACCGACGTACCGCTTCCGCCGTTCCTTCGCCGTAGACGCCGTCAACGCTGCCCGGATTATATCCGTGAAGGAGGAGCTTATTCTGCAGCCGGACGACCTTTTTCCCCGAATCTCCCGGTGCCAGCACCGTTTCTCCATTCTGAGCCGCATAGACGGAGGTCAGCCGGGAAAGGGTGTCTCCATCTACCATGCCGGTAGCGGAAAAGCCTTCATCCTTCTGGAATGCCTTCACCGCTGAGGCGGTATCGCCGCCATAAATGCCGTCCACTGCGCCATCCAGATATCCCATCCGCTTCAGCTTGCGCTGGATGGATGTAACTTCGCTGCCGCTGTCTCCAATGCTGAAAAGGGAAGCTCCCCCATCGTCAGAGGAAGCGCTTTCCTCCTCCGGTGCTGCTGTGGAAACGGGAGCATCCACATTCTGAAGAGAGGCATAGGTCATTTCATCAATAACGCCGGATACAGGAATCCCCTCTGCCTTCTGGAAAGCCTTGACAGCCCGGGTGGTGTCTTCGCCATAAACGCCATCCACGCTGCCTTTGAGGAAACCGGCCTCCTGAAGCCTGACCTGCATATCGCTGATCATAGTTCCCCGGTTGCCTTCGGCATACACTACGCCGCCGCCGGGCCGGTATCCCTTATTAGCCGCTCTTTCAATCGCTGCCCTGGTCGCATCATCAGCCCTGCCGGTTGCAGGCAGGCCCTTCGCCTTCTGAAACAGGACAACCGCTTCTCTGGTGGTGGATCCAAAGTCCCCATCCACTGTACGTGCAAGATAGCCCGCTGCTACCAGATCATTCTGCAGGGCAGTCACATCGCTTCCTGACATGCCGATGGAAAGAGTCTGGGCAGACACGGTAAGAGACGCCAGAAGCCAGATGGCTGCTGTGCATCCCCATGTATATAAAGCACGCATTCATATCACCTCCATAGACTCCTGTATTTTACCATTTTCTGCCGAATTTGTAAAAAAAAGAGTAAAACCCCCTGTTTTGTTAATGCAAATGATTCGTTCTTTGCCTTATCTCCTCCTTGTAAAAAAGCAGATCTGACCGGTGGGAAACATAGTATAAAAACAGGCAGAATCGGGAGTTTCAAGCCCATAATCAGACTGTAAAATCAGCAGGCATCATTCACTATGATTTTCTATTTCTTACTCTTTATGGATTGCGCTTTTTCAATGAAATCAATATAACCTGCCTGCTCTCCAGCCCCAGTGAGGCCATGCCCCTTCTGACCCTGCCGTCATTTCAAAGGAAACAGAAAATCCTTTCATCATCTTCCTGCACAATGCTCTACATGCCGGACCGGCAGGAAGTCCTCTGCAGAAATCTAATTGTCTAAATCTGAAAAAAATACTATAATAAAAGGGTATGTGTAACTGTAATTTCAAGGAGGAAATATGGAGTCACTCAACAATCTGGTATCCGCCATTAACGGATTTCTATGGTCATCCGTGATTATCGTGCTGCTTGTGGGGGCAGGTTTTTATTTCACTGTACGCACAAGGGGTGTACAGATCCGCTACTTCAGCCGAATGTTCAAACTCATTGCCCACACCGCCGGGCGGAAGACAGAAGGAAATGAAGTGTCCCCCTTCCAGGCTTTCTGTGTCAGCACTGCTTCCCGCGTAGGTGTCGGCAACATTGCCGGTATAGCCATTGCCATTGTTACCGGTGGTCCCGGTGCCATTTTCTGGATGTGGTTTATTGCTGTCATTGGTTCTGCTACTGGTTTTGTAGAATCCACTCTGGCACAGATTTACAAAGTTCCCCGAGAAGACGGGAATGGATTCCGCGGCGGTCCGGCCTATTATCTGAAGAACGGTCTGGGCCACGGCATCTGGGCTGCTGTCTTTGCTATTCTTATTTCCGTTACCTACGGCATGATTTACAACTCTGTCCAGTCCAATACCATTTCTCTGGCCCTGAATCATGCTCTGGGCGCTGACCGTATGATAGTAGGCGGCGTTGTCACTGTACTGGCCATGCTGGTCATCTGCGGCGGCATGGGACGCATTGCCCGGGTGACGGAATGGATGGTGCCTATTATGGCAGGCATTTATATCGTCGTCGCTTTGGGAATTATGCTTTACAATATTACGGAAATGCCCCATGTATTTTATATCATCCTGCGGGATGCCTTTGACTGGCAGGCAGCCTTCGGCGGCGGTATGGGCGCTGCTGTGCTTACCGGTTTCAAGAGAGGCCTTTTCTCCAACGAAGCCGGCGAAGGTTCTGTCCCGAACGCTGCAGCCACTGCAGATGCAACCCATCCTGTAGTGCAGGGCCTCATCCAGGCTTTCGGCGTGTATGTAGATACCCTCTTCATCTGCTCCGCTTCCGCCTTTATCGTTCTTCTCACCGGTGATTACAGTTCCACCGGCCTTACAGGCATCGAACTTATCCAGTGGGATCTGGCGCAGTACTTCGGCAGCTGGGCTCCGAAAGCGGTATCCTTCCTTATTTTCCTCTTTGCCTTTACTTCCCTCATCGGCAATTATTATTACGGTGAAATCAATATCGGCCACCTGACCCGCAAGAAATGGCCGCTGAACCTGTTCCGTGTTCTCATTGCCATTATGATTTTCTGGGGCTCCATTGCTGATCTGCCCCTGGTATGGAACCTGGCAGACCTTTTCATGGCTTTCATGGTTCTCACCAACGTAACCGCCATTATTCTCCTCTTCCCCCAGGCTCGGGCCTGCCTGCTGGATTATGAAAAGCAGCTGAAAAACGGGATCTCCATTCCGATTTTCCACAAGGATGCACTGCCCGATACAAAGGGCATTGTATGGTGGGATGAGGAAAATAATTCCAACCACATGAAACGGACAGAAAAATAAATCCATGACGATGAAAAAAGACTTCTGCATTGGCAGAGGTCTTTTTTCAGTTTCTGAAGTTTGACCGGTCTTTAACCTGCGGGGTGTGGTGGTGCCCCTTGGGCGCAGTTTCCAGTGAGCGTTATGTGCTTACCTTCCTGCCAGTCTCGTCATTCCGGTTTGATCAGCCGGCAGCAGGAAATCCCTTTTATGGACAGCTGAAGAATCTCCGTACATGCCGATAGTGACTCAAATGACATGAAATACCGTGCGTCGGGAAGGTTCCGCCGGTGGATAACCTTTTCCACTGTAAATATCCTGTATAGGGCATGCACATCAGCCTATACCGGCGTCCGGTCTGCTCATTAAAATGCTTTCCTTACATCGGGCTGAACGTGCATGCCTTCCCTTTTTCCTTCTACGATAAGGAAAAAAGGCTTTGTGCACTTCCCTGCCCCAGTGTCATCCTGGACAAAAAACGGTGCCCCATCCAAAGAGCACCGTACTGTCATTTTCCATTTAAAATTTTAATGATTTTCAGAATGTCTTATCCAGATGGCCTACAACCTTCTTATTTCCTTTTTTTTCGTCCCGTTCTTCCATCTTTTTCATAATGTCATAGAGGTCTACGCCGGCGTTTTCCCAGAGAACGAAGAGATGATAGAGCAGATCGCAGGATTCATCAATGATTTCTTCTTTGTCCTCATGCTGGTCAGCGATGATAACTTCCGACGCCTCTTCACCGATTTTCTTATCAATTTTATTCTTTCCTTCCTGCTGGAGGTAATTAGTGTAGGACTTTTCCCGGGGATGAATGCGCCGATCCTTGATTTCTTCAAAAAGGGTATGAAGAATGGTAAGGTTTCCTTTGGATGCTTCGTTATTCCATTCTGCAAGGCTTCTGTAGAAGCAGCTGCGGTTATTGGTATGGCAGGCAGGGCCGTCAGGAATGACCTGAACCACCAGGGTATCGGCATCGCAGTCCACATATATGCGCTTCACGTGCTGGAAGTGGGCCGACTCTTCGCCCTTGTGCCACAGTTTCTGCCGGCTGCGGCTGAAGAACCAGGTTTCTCCGGTTTCGATGGTTTTAGCCAGGGACTCTGCATTCATGTAGGCCACCATGAGCACTTCTCCGCTCCTTGCGTCCTGCACTACAGCCGGCACCAGTCCTTTTTCATCATAATGTATATCTTTTATATCTACTGATTCCATGATTCCTCCTTACAGACGGACGGGTATGCCCCGTTCCTTCAGATACTGTTTCAAATCGGGGATGGAAATTTCCCCGAAGTGGAAGACAGAAGCAGCCAGAGCTGCATCGGATCCCGCTTCAAAGGCGTGGAGGAAATCTTCCATTTTTCCTGCTCCGCCGGAAGCAATGACCGGAATGGACAGCTGTTCGGAAAGCGTATGCATCAGTTCCAGATCATAGCCCTGCTTTTCTCCATCGGTGTCAATGGAGTTCATGCAGATTTCTCCGGCGCCAAGCTCCATGCCCTTCCGGGCCCATTCCAGTACGGAGATGCCCGTATTCTTCCGTCCTCCTTCAATATACACATCCCATCCGCCTTCGCCGTTCCGTTTGCCGTCAATGGAGAGAACTACGCACTGGTTTCCAAACCGTTCGGCACTTTCGCGGATAATTTCCGGATGCATGACAGCAGCAGAGTTAACGGATACCTTATCCGCCCCGGCCAGGAGCATGGTGCGGAAATCATCGGCTTTACGGATGCCGCCGCCTACGGTGAAGGGGATGGTAAGCTCTTCCGCAATGGCCTTTACCGTGTCTACAAAGGTTTCCCGCCCTTCATGGGTGGCAGTGATATCATAAAAAACCAATTCATCAGCGCCGGAATCGGAATAGTATTTTCCCAGCGCCACCGGATCATCCACATCCTGAAGATGATGAAACTGCTTCCCTTTGACAACCCTGCCATGATTCACATCCAGACAGGGAATAATTCGTTTTGCAAGCATAGTATGCTCCTTTTCTGGTCTTATGAGTATTTTGAAAAGAGGATCCAATGGGAAAAAGATTCAGAGAATTTGAAAGGTTCAGAGGGGTAAGAGGGTGATGGCATCGCCGCTTCGCAGCGATGAGTATATATGCTGCCTTCGGCAGCTCCCTATCCTGCTTC
>NZ_JBJEXP010000021.1:7326-13891 GCF_051885895.1 Dialister sp.
AAGGGGATATTAACACAAAAAAGGATGCATTCCCATCAAGCGAAGCGGGATGTTATGGTTTTATCCAAACTGGCGCTCAACAGTTTTGAAGGCGCCCGCCTTCCCCTTTGAACCCCTTTCACCTTTTGACTCCTCTGAACCTGGGAGCCACGCAGTGGCTCCCTTACTCCTGAATCTCCACGATTTCTTTCATAGACACTTTTCCCTCATAGAGAGCTTTGCCTGTAATGGCGCCATACACGCCCATGGCGGAAAGCTTTCTGAGATCTTTTGCATTGGAAACACCGCCGGAAGCGATGAGATGGATACCCTTGAGGGCCTGCAGCTTTTCCATCATGTCAAAGTTCGGTCCGGAAAGCATGCCGTCACGGCTGATGTCGGTGTAGATCATGGTGTTGACTCCATGGGTTAAAAGAGTTTCCACAAAGGTCATCACCTTCTGGCTGCTTCCATCCACCCAGCCGTGGGTTGCCACTTCTTCTCCCTTGGCATCCACCGATACGGCAATGTGGTCCGCGCCATAGGTTTTGGCTGCCTGGATGGCAAAATAAGGAGAGGCTACGGCTTTGGAGCCGATAATGACCCGATATACGCCCATATCCAGATAGTCTTTAATCGCTTTTTCACTGCGGATTCCACCGCCTACTTCAATGGGAATGGTGAGGGCGCCGCACATTTTACGGATGATTTCCGTATTGATGCCGCTTCCTTTGAAGGCACCGTCCAGATCTACCACATGGAGTGCCTTCGCCCCTTCCTGTTCCCATTTTAAAGCCATTTTTACAGGGTCATCGCCGTAAACGGTGAGATTTTCCTTTTTCCCCTGTTTCAGCCGGACGCAGTGCCCGTCTTCTATATCAATTGCAGGATAAATTTTCATTTCATCAACCACTTTGCCAGTCGATCCCAGATTCCCATGCCTACCGGCCCGGATTTTTCCGGATGGAACTGGAATCCCAAAACATTGTCCTTCCCTACTACCGCCGGAACGGTAACGCCATAGTCTGCTGAAGCAATGACATCCTCCGTATTTCCCGGGGTTTTATAGTAGGAATGGACGAAATAAACATAAGCATGGGGCGGAAGTCCTTCCAGCACTTCATGAGGCCGATGGATCACCAGTTCGTTCCATCCCATGTGGGGCACCTTCAATTTCCCTTCCGGGAACCGGACAATACGGCCCGGAAGCAGACCCAGGGCAGGAATCAGCCCGTTTTCTTCGGACTCTTCATAAAGTGCCTGCATGCCCAGGCAGATGCCGGCCAGTTTCTTCCCTTTCCGGACTTCTTCCTGAATGATGCCTGTCAGCCCGTAGCCGTTCAGATGATCCATGGCATCTTTCATGGCCCCAACGCCGGGAAGAACCAGGGCGGAAGCATTTCTGATTTCTGCAGGATCACGGGTCACCACCACATCAAGGCCTGCTCTTTTGGCTGCCCGTACCACGTTGGCCAGATTGCCTGCATCATAATCAATAATGGCTGTCTTCATCACAGCACCCCTTTCGTTGAAAGGACTCTGCCGCCTTCCACAGTGACGGCTTCTTTCAATGCATGACCGATGCCCTTGAAAAGGGACTCTACGATATGATGGCCGTTTTCTCCATACAGGCAGGCCATATGAAGATTCATCATGCCGTGCATGGCAAAGGCCAGGAAAAATTCACGGGTCATTTCCGTTTCAAAGGTGCCGATCCGTTCAACCGGGATCTTCACATCGTAAACAAAATAGGGCCGTCCCGACAGGTCAAGGACGATGCGGGACAGGGCTTCATCCATGGGGCAGAAGAACGTGCCGTAGCGGTGAATCCCCTTCTTGTCTCCCAGAGCCTGCAGAAAAGCGTCTCCCAGTACGATGCCCAGGTCTTCGATGGTATGATGGTTGTCTACCTCCAGATCGCCCCGGCAGGAAAGGATGATGTCCATGCCGCTGTGGAGAGCCAGAAGATTCATCATATGATCAAAGAAACCAATGCCCGTGGTGCCTTCAAAGCGGCCTTCCCCGTCAATGGAAAGAGAAAGGGAAATATCCGTTTCTCCTGTTTTTCTGTGTATATCCGCCTGTCTCATGAAAGCTCCTTCCGGAATACTTCAAGCAGTGTATCATCCACTTCTTTCGTGGTTACGGAAATGCGGTAGGCATTGGGAAGCTCTGCGCTGTTCCGGTAAATTTTGACCAGAATATCCTTTTCTTTCAGCGCTTTGAAGATTTCTTCATGCTTGCTTTCCACCTGGACCAGCAGGAAATTGGTGCAGGACGGATAGACCGTCAGTCCCGGAATCTTAACCAGCTCGTCAAAAAGCCGTTTTCTTTCTTCCACAATGTCATCTCTCACCTTGAACAGTTCCTCTTTATGGCGAAGAACAATCTGGGCGAAGAGCTGAGTAAATGCATTGAGGTTATAGGGAGCCTTGATCTTGGCAATGGCATTGATGATTTCCTGATCTGCTGCCAGATAGCCGCAGCGCATGCCTGCCAGTCCGAAGGCTTTGGACAGGGTGCGCAGCACAATGAGGTTCGGATACTGACGGATAAGGGAAATCACGCTTTCCTTCTGGGCAAATTCCATATAGGCTTCATCAACGAAAACAAGGTTGTCCGCTGCCTTCAGCACTACTTCAATGAAGGAGGCGGGAAGAAGGTCGCCGGTGGGGTTGTTCGGATTGCAGATGACCGTGATTTTCGGCTGGTATTTCTTAACTGCCGCAAGCAGTCCTTCCTTGTCCCTCCGGTAGCCTGCCAGATCCTTGACTTTGATGGTCTGGGCGCCCAGGGTTTCTGCGCCCAGTTCGTACATGTCAAAAGTAGGAGAATGTACCAGCAGCTTGTCGCCGGGGTTCAGGAATGTTCCCAGAAGATAGGTAATCATTTCATCGCCGCCGTTGCCGCAGATGATATTTTCCGGTTTCAGGTCCACATATTCCGCCAGAGCCTTTCTGAGATCATCGGCCATGGGTTTCGGGTAAATCTGCGGTTTAAAGGTATCCAGAGCTTCTATCAGTTCCTGTTTAACCGCCGGAATAGAAAGAACATTGAAATAGTTTTCATTGGCGTTGATCACATTCTTTTCTGCAATCGGCGCCACAAAATAAGGTTCAAAATTTTGAATTGTCTTACGAATCCATTCAGTCTTCATCACGCACCTCCATAGCATGAGCATGAGCCGTCAGGCCCTCTGCTTTCGCAAAAAGCTGGACTTTTTTGGAAATTCCGCGGAATGCTTCTTCCGTATAGCATTCTACGCTGCTGTGCTTGACGAAATCATAAACGCCAAGGGGCGAAGAAAAGGCAGCCGTTCCGGAAGTGGGAAGCGTATGGTTCGGTCCTGCCATATAGTCTCCAATCGGTTCAGATGTATATTTCCCGAGGAAAATAGCGCCTGCATTATATATGAGAGGCAGGTATTTTCCAGGATCCGGCAGCTCCACTTCCAGGTGCTCCGGCGCAATTTTATTGACAATATCAAAGCACTGTTCCGGGCTTCTGCAGAGGAATGCCTTGGCATACTGATCCACAGAGCTCTTCATGATTTCATAGCGGGAAAGCTCCTTCATCTGCTTTTCCATTTCCTTCTGCACTGCTTCGCCGAAAGCTTTGTCCGGTGTAATGAGGAATACCGCTGCCCGGGGATCATGTTCTGCCTGGGAAAGAAGGTCCGCTGCAATCCAGACAGGATTGGCGCTGCCATCAGCCACGCAGCATACTTCCGACGGGCCTGCAATCATGTCGATGCCCACTGTGCCGAAAACAAGCCGTTTGGCCATGGCTACAAAGGCATTGCCGGGCCCCACGATCTTGAATACCGGTTCCACGGTTTCCGTACCGTAGGCCAGCATGGCAATCCCCTGGGCGCCGCCTACCTTATAGATTTCCTTAACACCCGCCACATAGGCTGCTGCCAGGATATTGGGATTCACCTTTCCATCCCTGCCTGGAGGGGTAGTCATAGCCACTGACGGGCAGCCTGCCACCACAGCAGGCACCGTATCCATGAGGACCGTAGAGGGATAGGCAGCCCTGCCGCCAGGTACATACACACCTACACGCTGGATGGGCAGGAACCGTTCTCCCAGTTCCACGCCCTTTCTGAATTCCTTGGACCAGGATTTTCTCACCTGTTCCCTATGGAAAGCTTCAATATTTTCCTTGGCTTCCTTCAGTACTGCCAGAAATTCAGGGCCTACTTCCTTCACGGCTTCTTCGATTTCCTCTTCGGTAACCCGGAAATCAGCCAGCTCCACGCCGTCAAATTTCTTTGTCAGCGCCCGTACCGCTTCATCTCCCCCTTCTTTGACCTGAGCAAGAATAGCGGAAACTGCTTTTTCCACATCATCCGACAGATTTACATTTCTATTGGTCAGGGTTCTGACTTCCCGCAGGGTCAGTCCCTTTTCCGGTACTTCAATCCATTCCATTTATATGCCTTCTTTCCTCCGTCAGTCTTTTCTGACGGCTTTCATAAACCGGTTTAATTCATCCTGCTTCATCTTGAAGGATACCTTGTTGCAGATGAGGCGGGCGGAAAAATCCATAAAGTAATCATAGGCTTCCAGGCCGTTTTCCCGGAGGGTGGTGCCTGTTTCTACAATATCCACAATCACATCGGAAAGCCCTACCAGCGGCGCCAGCTCCACCGAGCCGTTCAGCTTGATAATATCGATGGGCTGGAACCGCCCTGCAAAGTACTTTCTTGCAATGGAGGGATACTTGGATGCCACGGTCAGGATGCGTTTGTTCATCACATCCTTGTGTCCTTTGATGCCGGACACGGCCATGCGGCATTTGCCTATGCCCAGATCCAGGATTTCATAAACATCCTCTTCTCCGTCTTCCATGAGCACGTCCTTGCCCACAATGCCTGCATCGGCTGCGCCCCGCCGTACGTATACCGCCACATCCGGCGATTTCACCAGAGTCACACGGATGCGGTTTTCATCATCGGTGAAAATCAGTTTTCTGCTGTCATCGGAATAGTCAGGAAAACGATATCCTCCATCAGACAGGCTTTTCATGACTTTTTTGGCTATGCGCCCCTTCGCCAGTGCTATATGAAGCATATCAAAGTCCTCCCAATCTGCTTTCCATTTCTTCTTTGGAAAGCACTTCACTGCCCAGGGTAAACGATCCATGGTCATAGGATGCAATCATCCGGTAATCGCCGGGAATGATGCGGTTCCTGCTGCTTACGCCCAGAACGGAATACCCTTTATTTCTCCATGACATGAGTGTCAGGATAAGGTCCCTGTCTGCCTCGTCATATACCACTGCCAGGTCGCAGGAGGGAACCATTTCTTCCAGAAGATCCTCCTCTGCCATCACCTCATAGAGAAGATTCATATTCATGCCGAATCCGCAGGCCGGCCGGGGCACCTGGAACTCAGCGGCCAGGGAATCATACCGCCCGCCGCTGATGAGGGAATAGAGGGCGCCGTCTGCGTAAATCTTGAATACCATATCGGTATAGTAGCCCATATGGGAAGTAAAGGCGAAATCAAGCTGTACCGCTCTGCTGTAGCCTGCCACATCCAGATATTCATATACCTTCTTCAGCCGCTGGAGTGCTTCCATCATGCCGTGATTCAGGCAGAGCCCCTCGGCCCGTTTCAATGTGGACTCATAATCTCCGAAAAGCCGGGGCAGTTCCAGCAGCACATCTCTCTGTATCTTTGTAATGGGGAGGGTATCCACCAGTCCGTCAAAGGCTACCAGATTCCGTTTCTCCATATATTCCCGTACCTGGGACAGCTGCTCTTCCGTCAGATGGAGCTCATCGAACAGAGCATCCATATACGCTACAGTGCCCAGATCAATGCGCATATTCCTGATGCCCACAGACTTCAGAAATTCCGCTGCTATGACCATGACTTCACCGTCGCATTCCGGCGTTTCATCTCCCAGCACTTCCACTCCGCTCTGGAGGAAATATTTGCCATGGGTAGACTTGCCGTAATATTCACGGAATACCATGGATACATAACCGAATTTCAAAAGCTGCGCCGGATCCGGATATTCCCGGGCCACTGTCTTCACCAGCGGTACCGTCACATCGGGCCGCATAACAAGTACTTCTCCGTCAGGACCGATGGTCTTGATCATTTCCCGCTGAAGCTGGGGAAAATATTTCCCGTAGGTGTCATAGTCCTCAAAGGTCGGCGTCTGGATGATTTTGCAGCCATGCCGCCTCATCACCG
This sequence comes from Dialister sp., assembly GCF_051885895.1. Lineage (GTDB taxonomy): Bacteria > Bacillota > Negativicutes > Veillonellales > Dialisteraceae > Dialister. The sequence continues at coordinate 13,518 of NZ_JBJEXP010000021.1, forward strand.
AAACCACAGCTCCTTCAATGCGGTCGTAATTCTTCATTTCTTCTTCATGAACCATCTTCAGGTCATCTATCGTGCGAGCCATTTGTGCCCTCCTCTCTTTCTTATGATTAATACATTACCACGCTAAAGTAAGAAAGTAAAGAGGGATATGGTAAAAATTGTGAAAACTTAAAAGAAGGGCGCCCCTGGCACAGCAGGTTTTGTAAAATAGTCGCGTACATTGCCGTTCAAAGTGTTCAGAGGGGGTATCGCCCATTAGATACGCCTTCGGCGTACACAGCGGATATGATTTGAAGGAGCGATAGCGGAGCACAAATCATAGTGAGTCGTTTCCCTTTTAGGAGTGAAGGTTGACAGCCCTAACAGGCAAAGGT
>NZ_JBJEXP010000021.1:13991-59211 GCF_051885895.1 Dialister sp.
TAGTGAGTCGTTTCCCTTTTAGGAGTGAAGGTTGACAGCCCTAACAGGCAAAGGTCCTCAGAGTTCTCAGGGTTTGACAGGCCCCAAAGGCCTGAAAGGCTGCGGTGGCACCCATGGGGCCGCTGCGCGGCCCGGGTTCAGAAGGTTCATAGGGTTCTGCCCGCTTCCGGCGGGCGGGTTCAGAGGTTGGTGGTATCACCGCCTTCGGCAGTGATGAGTATAAAGTCAGCGTTACGGGATTTACTTTTGTCTCTCCAGTGCCCCATGACGAAGCGCCAGAGCCTACTTCCTCCGGAAAGAGCCTGCATTACACGCCCTGCCTTCCCGCCCCGCTTTGTATCATTTTCTTTTCAACATAGACAGGGTCTTTCTGTGCCGGTAGAATTCGTCTTCCTGAATTCTCCTTCACTGCCCGTGAAACACCAGGGAAGCCGCATTGTCAGCTCCAATGAAAATCAGCGTCCCTCTTTCCCAAGGACGCTGCATGATTGATTATTGATTTCTTTTCCTGTCATATCGCTTTCTGAAAAGAATTCCGCTTGCCAGAGGCTGCAGATAAAGATAGAAAGCAAACAGCATGCTCCACACCGGCGCCCCCAAAGCAGCGAGAGGCACGGCTGAGGCTACGCTCCAGGGAATAAGGGCAGAAATGACAATGGCCGTATCTTCCAGCCCCAGGGCCGTTTCCCGGCGATTGGGAAAGAGTGACCCGCAAAGCTTTTCTACCATAATCGATGTCAGCGTCTGATTGCACGCTACGGAAGCCACGCCCAATGACACGACGGCCGTACAGCCGAAGGGATTCAGATAAGAAGACAGCTTATATATTTCCCTTTGGATCCGCTCCAGCAGATTTGTTTCCTCAAAAATACCGGAATAGGAACAGGAAATGGACACGATCAGCGCAGGAGAAATCATGGATTTCACACCGCCTCCGTTCATCATGGCTGCCAGCGAATCATCCGGTGCATCATAACCATTGAAAATAGCCATGGCCAATGACTTCATATCCATGGACTGGCAGGTCATGCATATGGCAGAAGCAGCCAGTAAGCTGACAAGCATGGTCTTCCATACAGCGATTTTGGCTATGGACATGACAATCACCACCAGTGCCGGTATCAATACAATCCAGGACAAATGGTAAAATGCCTGAAACTTATCCAGTATATCCAGATTCACCTGCTCATGAGGAAGCATACACCCCATGCAGCCATAGAAAATACAGGTTATCAGGCAGGAAATTGCTGCGCGCCGGGCCATCTGCACTAAATTTTCGTATAAATCGGTCTGTGTAATGGACGCCACCACCAGGGCGCTGGTAGAAAGCGGAGAACAACGGTCACCTACATATATGCCGCTCAGAACAGCACCGCCGCTCCAGGCCGGATTCACGCCTATGGAATTCCCAATGGTCATGGTAATCACACCCATGGTCGCCGCCGTGCCAAAGGATGTGCCAATCAGCATGGAAAGTCCTGCATTCAGCAGAAAGGTAACCGGAAGAAAGGCCTCGGGACTGATGAAATGACCCGCCTCATAGACAATAAAAGGAATGGTTCCCGATGCTCTCCATACAGCCGTTATACCGCCAATAAGCATGAATACCACAAGCACCATACGGACACCATAAATACCATCCAATGACAGACGGCAGAGCCGTTTCACTGAAAGGCCGCGATGGAGGCCATAGGCGAAAAAGATCAAATAGCCAAAAAGGAGGGCATAAACGATGGATGCTCCGAAAAGAAGACAGGCTATGAGCCCGGCGGCAAAAAAGCCCAGCATTATGAATTCCATAAAATCCTCCGCAGCTGCAGGGAAACATCATATTTCATATAAAATGATTATATAAAATCAAAGTCTGCAAGTAAAACAGCTCTTTTTAACTGCTTTAACAAATTTTATCTGTCATGAATAAAGAACAGCCGCCCATCATAGGCAATCTGCTATAGGAAGGTGTCCATGCGGCCATCACGGCACATCTATCATTACTTTCTGAAAATATACACCGCTTAAAACTCTCCTGCTCCATGTCCTCCATGATTTTAGATCTATCAAACGCCGTAGACTGATCTCTTCCCTGCTCCAATCAAAAAAGCAGCGAAGCTCCAAAAGAGTTTCGCTGCTTTTCTATTATATTATGCCTGCAGGGTGCCTACAATTTCATTCACGTCTCTGACGTTATTCCTGTCGCACCAGGCGTCCAATTCATCCACAATGCGTTCCATGGCTGTAGGATCCGCCAGATTGGCAGTGCCTACCTGCACGGCTGCCGCGCCGGCCATCATGAATTCCACCACATCTTCGCCGGTCATAATGCCGCCCAGACCGCAAACGGGAATATGAACGGCTTTGGCCACCTGCCATACCATGCGCAGGGCTACCGGCTTCACTGCCGGACCGGAAAGGCCGCCGGTAATGTTGCCCAGAATGGGACGGCGGGTACGGGTATCTATGGCCAGCCCCAGCAGGGTATTGATAAGGGAAATCCCGTCAGCCCCTGCCTCTTCCACTGCTTTGGCAATGGTTACAATATCCGTCACATTGGGGGACAGCTTTACAATAACCGGAAGGCTGGTGGCTTCTTTGACTGCCTTTGTCACAGCTGCTGCCTGTTTAGGATCCGTGCCGAAGGCAGCACCCCCTTCTTTCACGTTAGGGCAGGAAATATTAACTTCCAGGGCGGAGATGCCGGGAACGGTAAGTATTCTGGCACATTCTGCATACTCTTCCACACTCTTGCCCACCATATTGGCAATAAAAGGCGTGCCCAGCTTTCTGACCTCCGGAAGATAATGTTCAATGAAGTAGGGAGCGCCGGGATTTTCCAGACCGATGCAGTTCAGCATGCCCGACGTAGTTTCCGCTATGCGGACGCCTTCATTGCCCTTCCAGGGAGTAGGCGCCAGTCCTTTGCCCGAAAGGGCGCCCACTTTGTGCATATCGATGTAATCAGCCAGTTCCAGGCCAAATCCCACAGTGCCGGAGGCACCGATAACAGGACTGGCCATGGGGATGCCGAGGAAATTGACAGCCAGACTGCTCATAATACAACCTCCTCTGCATTGAATACAGGACCGTCAGCGCAGACTTTGTAATGACCTTTTCCGTCTTTTCTGTCGCATACACAGCCCAGGCAGGTGCCTATGCCGCAGCCCATGCGCCTTTCCATAGACACTTCACAGTATACGCCGGCGTCCTTTGCCATCTGGGCAGCGGTCCGCATCATAATGCCGGGGCCGCAGACGCAGGCTTCATCCACCTTTTCTTCAGCGAAAAGTTTGGGCAGCACGGACACAGAGAACCCTTTGATGCCGTAGGATCCGTCATCAGTGGTGACGATCATCTGCCTTACTTTCTTCGGGAAGAGGTCTTTCCAGAAGACTTCTTCCTTATTTCTTCCGCCAATGACCACAGTCATCTGGCCTTCCCGGGAGACTCTGGCCATAAAGAGGATGGGGGCGATGCCTACGCCGCCGCCGATTCCTACGATGTGGTCTTTATCCATATCAAAGGAGGTGCCCAGGGGTCCCAGGCAGTCCAGGGTATCCCCCACCTTCAGATGGGACATGGCTTCCGTTCCCTTTCCCACAATGCGGTAAATGATTTCTACCAGACCCCTGCCGGGATCCGTGCCGGCGATGGAAATAGGCCGGCGCAGGATATAGCGGGGATCATTCACCTTCACATGGACGAACTGACCGGGCTTTGCTTCTTTGGCAATCCGGGGCAGTTCGATCTGCATGAGCCAGATATCCGGTCCCACATGGTTATGGACCCGGATGATCCCTTTTTCAACAAAACCTGACATATCAATTCTCCTTCACATAGTCCTGGATAGCTTCTACATGGTGTTCAGCGCCGCCGGTGGAAGCCATGACGCGAAGCACTTCCTTCGCCGTATCCAGAGAGGTAATGCAGGGGATGGCCAGTTCTACCGCAATGCGGCGGAGATCATAGCCTTCCTGTTCGATCTGGCTGCCGTAGGAAATGGTATTCAGCACCATATCCACCTTGCCCGATTTCAGATACTTTTCGCAGTTTTCCCCTTTTTCATGAATCTTCTTGATGATTTCCACCGGAATGCCCAGGCTCTGGAAATAAGCACCGGTACCGGAGGTGCAGATAAGATGGTATCCCAGTTTTACAAATCCCTTGGCCAGTTCTGCCGTTTCCGGTTTATCTCTGTCGCTGACAGTAATGAGTACATTGGCGCCGGCAGGAACCATCAGGTTGGCTGCCACGACTGCCTTGTAGAGGGCTTCCTGATAGGTATGGCCGATACCCATAACTTCACCGGTGGACTTCATTTCCGGTCCCAGCTTGATTTCAACCAGTCCCAGTTTGGAGAAGGAGAACACCGGTGCCTTGATGGCTACATAGTTCTTCGGCGGAACAAGTCCAAGCGGCAGACCCAGGGAATGGAGCGGTTCGCCCAGAGCCACCCGGGTAGCATATTCTACCATGTTGATGCCCGTAATCTTGCTCATGAAGGGCACAGTACGGCTGGCGCGGGGGTTCACTTCGATGACGTATACCTTTCCGCCGACTACGATGAACTGGATATTGACAAGGCCTTTGACGTTCATGGCGCAGGCAATGTCCTTTGTATATTTGGTGAGGGTTTCAATCACATCCTGGGACAGGTGCTGCGGCGGGTACACGGCAATGGAGTCGCCGGAATGAACGCCGGACCGTTCGATCTGTTCCATGATACCGGGGATGCAGACATCCACGCCGTCGGAAATGGCATCGATTTCCACTTCACGGCCTACCATGTACTGGTCAATGAGCACGGGGTGTTCATGAGAAGCAACCACTGCTTCCTTCAGATACTGACGGAGCTCTGCCTGGTCATAGACAATCTGCATGGCACGGCCGCCCAATACGTAGCTCGGACGGACGATGAGCGGATAGGTAAGCTCTTCCGTCTTCTGCATGGCTTCTTCCACGCTTTCTACCAGGCAGCCCTTCGGACGGGGAATACCCAGCTGGCCGCAGAGAGTATCAAACCGTTCGCGGTCTTCTGCCATATCAATGGATTCATTGGAGGAACCGATGATACGGACGCCTCTCTTGGCCATGGGGGTAGCCAGATTGATGGCAGTCTGTCCGCCGAACTGGCAGATGACTCCTTCAGGCTTTTCCTTTTCAATGACTTCCATCACGTCCTGCTCGGTGAGCGGTTCGAAATAGAGAGAATCGGAGGTATCAAAGTCCGTGGATACGGTTTCCGGGTTGTTGTTGATAACGATGGATTTCTTTCCTGCCTTTTTCAGTGCCCAGGAAGCATGAACAGAGCAGTAGTCGAATTCAATGCCCTGCCCGATGCGGATGGGGCCGGAGCCGAAGACGACTACAGAGCCTTTGCCCTGGGGTTTAACTTCATCCTCTGCGCCGTAGGTGGAATAGTAGTAGGGCGTATGGGCTTCAAATTCTGCAGCACAGGTATCGACCATCTTGAAGTCAGGATGGAAATCCAGCTTCTTCTTGAAGTTTTCCACATCCTTGACTGTTACTTCTGCAAAGTGGGCGATGGCTTCATCAGGCATCTGAATCCGTTTGGCCGCTTTCAGCGTTTCTTCTGTAAGGCCTTCCTTCAGGAGACGTCGTTCCATTTTGATAATATTCTGGATCTTGTAGATGAAGAAGAGGTCAATACGGGTAATGCGGTTGATTTCTTCCGGTTCAATACCGCGGCGGAGCGCTTCTGCCACTACGAAGATTCTTTCATTGTCGATACGCTTTAAGAGGCAGCGGATATCATAGAGGGACTGGCCGTCCAGTTTCTTCAAATGAAGGTATCCTTCCCCTACTTCCAGGGAACGGAGCGCCTTCAGCAGGGCTCCTTCCAGGGTGCGGTCCAGTGCCATGACTTCGCCGGTGGCTTTCATCTGGGTGCCGATTTCCCTGTCTGCCAGGGTGAATTTTTCAAAGGGCCATCTGGGGAATTTGCAGACCACATAGTCGATGGACGGTTCGAAGCACGCTTTTGTATTGCCGGTAATGGCATTGGTGATTTCGTCCAGGTGCATGCCCAGGGCAATCTTGGCTGCTACCTTGGCAATAGGATAGCCGGTAGCCTTGGAAGCCAGGGCGGAGGAACGGCTCACACGGGGATTGACTTCAATGACATAGTACTGGTTTGTTTTGGGATCCAGGCCATACTGCACGTTACAGCCGCCTTCGATCTGCAGATAGCGGATAATATTGATGGAAGCGGTACGGAGCATCTGGTACTGGCCGTCCGTCAGAGTCTGGGTTGGTGCCACGACGATGGAATCGCCGGTATGGACACCCACAGGATCGATGTTTTCCATGGCGCATACGATGATGCAGTTGTCTGCGCTGTCCCGCATGACTTCAAATTCGATTTCCTTCCAGCCTGCAATGGAACGTTCCACCAGAATCTGGTTGATAGGAGACAGCTTGATGCCGCGGTTGGCGATTTCTTCCATTTCATAGCGGTCGTGGGCAATGCCGCCGCCGGTGCCGCCAAGGGTATAGGCAGGGCGGATAATCACGGGGTAGCCGATTTTATCTGCAAAAGCCACAGCCGGTTCCAGTTCTTCAAAAATATCCGATTCCGGTACAGGCTGGTGGATTTCCTCCATGGCTTCCTTGAAGAGCTCACGGTCCTCCGCATGCTTGATGGCATGAAGAGAAGAGCCCAGAAGTTTTACGTTATATTTTTCCAGCACTCCTGCTTCCGACAGCTGTACGGCCATATTGAGGCCCACCTGTCCGCCCAGGGTAGCCAGCAGGGCATCCGGCCTTTCCTTTTTAATGACTTCTGTTACGAAGGGAAGGGTAATCGGTTCGATATATACCCGGTCAGCAATGTCCACATCCGTCATAATGGTGGAAGGATTGCTGTTTACCAGGACCACTTCCACCCCTTCTTCACGGAGGGAGCGGCAGGCCTGGGTGCCGGCATAGTCAAATTCGGCTGCCTGTCCGATGACGATAGGGCCGGAACCAATGACAAGCACTTTCTTGACGTCTTTATTGATCATTTTTTAAATTCCTCCATGGCCTTGGTAAATTCAGCAAAGAGATAGAAATTATCCTTTGGTCCCGGAGAAGCTTCCGGATGGTACTGCACTGCCTGAATCGGAAGCGTCTTGTGGCGGATGCCTTCAATGGTGCCGTCGTTCACGCTGCGGTGGGTTACTTCAATGCAGTCCGGAAGGCCTTCATCGGAAATCGCATAGCCATGGTTCTGGCTGGTAATATAGACACGGCCTGTACGGAGATCCTTCACCGGATGGTTGGAGCCTCTGTGTCCGAAGGGCAGTTTGAAGGTATGGCCGCCCAGGGCAGTGGCCAGCATCTGGATGCCCAGGCAGATACCGAAAATAGGCCGTTTCCCGATAAGCTTTTTCACTGTATCAACCACATAGGGCACATCCTGGGGATCCCCCGGTCCGGGAGAGAGGAAAATACCGTCCGGATTGCCTGCCATCAGTTCTTCTGCCGACGTATGGGCAGGGAAAACATGAACGGTGCAGTCGTTGGCTGCCAGGCTGACCAGAATATTTTTCTTCAGACCGCAGTCCAGGAGAGATACCTGGTATTTCCCATTTCCGTAGGTATAGGGATATGCTGTGGTCACCCGTTCCACCTGATCCCGGTGGAGCGGCTTTGCCAGCTGGGCCTGAATGAACTCTTCGCTCCGTTCAGCGCTGACAATGACAGCTTTCATGACGCCCTGGGTGCGGACCATGCGGGTCACCGCACGGGTATCCACGTTATACAGGCAGGGCACATGGTATCTTTCAATGAAATCCGTAATTTTTTCCTTGCATTCCCAGTTGCTCGGATGTTCTGCAATCTGATCCAGCACATAGCCTGCAGCTGCCGGTTTTCTGTTCTGCATGAAAAGGTCATTGGCGCCGTAATTGCCAATGAGCGGATAGGTGAGCGTCAGGATCTGCCCTTCATAGGAAGGATCCGTGAAGCATTCCTGGTATCCTGTCATGCCCGTGTTAAATACCAGTTCTCCCAGGCCTTCCACAGACCCCAGGAGATCCCCTTCAAAACGGGCGCCGTTTTCCAAAATCAAGAGGCCTTTCATTTGAGCACCTTTCCTTCTTTCATAACGATTTCTCCGTCAACTACAGTCAGTACAGCCTTACCTTTGAGGGTAATATTTTCATAAGGCGTAAAGAGAGACTTGGTATACAGGTCTTTCCCGTGCACTGTCCATTCTTTGTCCGGATCAAATACAGTAATATCCGCAGGAGCGCCCTTTTCCAGCACGCCGCCTTCTACGCCCAGGAGTCTGGCCGGATTGACACTCATGAGTTCCACAATGCGGTCCAGTGTAAAGCCGCAGGTATGATAGAGCACAGTCAGCGTGGAGGCCAGAGAGGTTTCCAGTCCTGCAATGCCGTTGGGTGCGCAGTTGAAAGGCACATCCTTTTCTTCATTGCAGTGAGGCGCATGGTCCGTCATGATGGCATCAATGGTGCCATCCTTCAGGCCTTCGATCAGAGCCTTCCGGTCATCTTCCGTACGGATAGGCGGAGCCATCTTGAAAGCGGTATCATAATCCTTCAGCCATTCATCGGTGAAATACAGATGCTGAGCCGTTACTTCCGTAGAGCAGTTCACGCCCTTCTTCTTGGCTTCCCGGATAAGGTCCACCGCTTTTTTGCTGGAAACATGGGCAATATGGATATGGCAGCCGGTAAGCTCGGAAAGAAGCAGGTCTCTTGCTACTGCAATATTTTCTCCTGCCGCCGGACGTCCTGTAACGCCCATGGCATAGGATACCTTTCCTTCATTCATGAAACCGCCGCCGCACATGGTCATGTCTTCCGCATGGTCAATCACCATCTTGTGGAGCATATCGGCATATTCCATAGCCCGTCTCATGAAATTGGCACTTTCTACATAGTGTCCGTCATCAGAGAAAGCCACCGCACCGTCAGCCGCCATATCTCCCATTTCAGAAAGCTGCTTTCCTTCCAGATTTTTGGAAATGGAACCGATGACACTGACCTTCACCACGCCCACGTCCCGGGCCCGTTTCAGCACATCCCGGAGCACAGCGGAATTATCAATGACAGGCTTTGTATTGGCCATGGTAGCCACCCGGGTGATACCGCCGGCAGCAGCTGCCTGGGTGCCTGTATGGATGTCTTCCTTCGCTTCCTGTCCCGGTTCCCGAAGGTGTACATGCATGTCGATGAGACCCGGTGTTACTACCAGACCGGTGGCATCGAACACTTCCACATCACTGCCCGTAACCGGGATTTCCTTTCCGATTTCTGCAATCTTTCCGTCTTCTACGAGGATATCTCCCACTTCATGCTGCTTTCTGGCGGGATTTACAATCGTTCCGTTTTTAATTAAGAGCATCAATGTCTTTACCCTCCGTCAGTGTCAAATATTCCAGAGCCATGCGTACGGCTACGCCGTTACGCACTTCCTCCTGAATCCAGGATTTTTCATCATAGGCCACATCATAGCCGATTTCTATGCCCCTGTTCATAGGACCGGGGTGAATAACCGCCACATCGGGCTTGCAGAGGGCAAGCCGTTTCTTGTTGATGCCAAAGAGGCGGGCGTATTCGCGTGTGGTAGGAATAAACCCGGCAGCCGCTCTTTCCAGCTGGATACGGAGAATATTAATAGCGTCCGCATCCTTCAGGGCTGTTTCCAGATCATCATCCACAATGCAGCCCATGGCTTCCAGTTCCTTCGGCACCAGCGTGCGGGGTCCCACCAGGTGCACCTCTGCCCCCAGCTTGGAAAAGCCCACAATATCGCTTCTGGCAACCCGGGAATGAAGGATATCGCCGATAATGACATACTTCATTCCTTTAATTTTCTTACCTGCTTCCTTCAGCGTGAACAGTTCCAGAAGCGCCTGGCTGGGATGGGCATGGGCCCCGTCTCCTGCATTCAGCACCACCGGCACCTTCACCTTCGGGCTCATCACTTTGGATGCAAAAAGAGCGGCCCCCTCTGACGAATCGCGAATAATCACTGCATCCACTCCCATTGCGGAAACGGTAAGCAATGTATCTCGCATGCTTTCACCTTTCGTCATCGAGCTGCCGCTCTTCGTAATATTAATCACATCGGCTCCCAAATACTTACCGGCAAGCTCGAAAGAACTGCGTGTCCTGGTAGATGCTTCGGAAAACACTGTCACAATGGATTTCCCTTTGAGGAAATCTTTCTTCTTGTTGTCAGACAAAACAATCTTTTTCATCTGTGCTGCTACTTGAAGGATTCGTTCGATCTCTTCCGCTGTAAAATCAGCCAATCCGAGAACGGAACGCCCTTGTAGTGAAATCGCGCTCATGCCGGCCTCCTAAAAAATAACATCAAAATAGTTATCTCTATAATCATATAGAGATTGACCTGCTTTTTCAATAGGAAGAAAAATTAAAATTCCCTTACAGACAGGCAGTGTCCCATCTGTATGTATTATATATGAAATGAAAATGTTCATAAAGAGGCGAAGTAGAGTTTAGTCAGTAATCTGGTGAGCTGGCCTTCTCTGTCATTTTGAGCGTATCCAGGGATTCTCATGGTCTGACTGTCTGTAGTCTGACGTCTGACCGCCGCACCGTCTTATCGGACAGCGATACTCATGTCGTTGCGCCCCGGTCCCGATTGCAGTCCCGGCCGGAGGCCGCCCCCGTCATTTCGAGCGAAGTCGAGAAATCTACTCCAGTTTCTGGTTTCCTGGTTCTGGTTTCCGGATCTCAGGGAACAGCTGCTGAGAGAATGATAAAGGAAGGCAGCGGCTTCTGCCATGGGTAAAATTGGAGGACGGCTGAGGATTCCTGTTTATAAAAAGCGGAGACCTCCTTCATGATTTAAGGATGTCTCCGCTTTCATGATTATTTATTTTTGGAAAGTCCATGGTTTCTGAAATAAGAAGCCGCTAATAATTTTCTCCTCTCTCATTTGGCACCGGGATAAATACTCGTCATCTCTTTCCCGTTACCTTCTACATGACCGGTTGTATTATTCCAAACTTTTAAATCTCCATTGGGATAATAATATCCTTCATTGATTTTTATGGGATTCTGATAATAGCCGGTACTGTCGTTCTTAGCATATTTATCAGGATTATTGCTATAATCACTCTGTAGTTGACTAAAGGTGACTCCTTTATTATCTGCCGCCGAATAATAAGACACCACGAAGAATCCGTTCGTATTGACCCTGGCATACCAGCCGTCCCCTTCAGGCGTCTCGATATTCAGCTTCTGCGCCAGTGCCTGTCCGTCCGCGCTGTCGGAAGAAATATCCAGCGCCTGGCCGGAGGGATTTCCCTGCAGCATATCCGCCAGGTTCTGGTACCGACCAGCCCCCAGCCGCCTGATAATATCGTCAGACGTAGAGGCCACCGGAAGCGCCGCCTTATCCAAAAGATTGCCGGCATTATTAAAAACGTTGGAAATGGAATTTCCTATGCCGCCTCCGCCATAGGAATAAATGCCAAAACCGATGCCTACTACCATAGCCAGCATCAGTGCATATTCAATAATATCCTGTCCATTCTGTTTTTTCATCAGCATTCATTCCTCTCCAAAAGAAACCGGACCTCGGCCCTCAGAAAACTCCTGATTTTCAAAAACAAACCTATCTTTTATTTATTATACCATGATAAGAAAATGCGCTGCACTTCTCCTGCAAAGAAATATTAAAAATAAATAAAAATTTTAAGCAGCCGTGCCGGTCTATGAAAAAGCACCTTGATTAAGCAGGCATGAACCCCCCTGCAGGATAGATCCGTATCATTTCCCGGAGGGAAGGCATCAACCTTCCTATCTTGATTTCGTCCTTTCAAATCCTGCATATAGTATCTATTTCTATTATTACATACAATATATGGTATAATAATTTTTCTCTAAATCCTTATAGAATAATTTTCAAAGCCCTTTATGACCGATATTTACTCTATTTTCCTCATAGCAGGAATCCGGCAGCTTTCATCCTCATTTTTTGACCGTCAACCAATTTTGATTTAAAATATATATAGAAAACGATGAACTTTTCCTTCATCACAATTTTATACAGAAAGGTGGGCTGATGAAAATGTTAGAGTTCAAGAAGATTCTCGTTCCTTATGATGGTTCTTCCTATGCGAAGAAAGCATTGGCTGCAGCCTGCGATACGGCCGCTTTGATTCCCGGCGCAGTGCTGTTCATTGCAACCGTAACACCGGCTGAACAGCCAAAGGAAAAAGTACGGATTTCCAAATCCACGGCATCCGTGGATGAGCCGCCGCCGAAAAATCCAGGTGAACTCCTGCTGGAAGAAGCAGATGCTCTCATTCCAAAAAACATTCCCCGGGAACTGATTCTTCGTGTAGGCAATCCTGGAGAAGAACTGGTAACACTGACCCTGCAGAAACCCTTTGATCTTATCATCATGGGCAGCCGCGGCAGGGGCGCGTTGAAGAGTCTCCTCATGGGTTCCGTTTCCAGCCACCTGGTGAATAATGTAAAATGTTCCGTATGGATTATTAAATAGGGCAGCAAAAAGGAGGCTTCCGTTAAAGGAAGCCTCCTTTCTGCTGTATAGGCCCAGGTAGTTTCACTCACTTTTTACTTTTTCTCCTGAAGAGAAACGGACTGCCGCATCAATGACCCTGGCAAAGGCCGGCGGAATCACTTCTTTGCTCAGTCTTTCTCCCAAAGCCCTGCCGATGATGACGCCCTTGTTCCCGTAAAGCCAGGCAAAATAGTAAAACTCCAGTGCCTCCCTGTTTCGGGGGTTGATATTTTTCAGTTTGGCCGGCGGGTAGTACCCCTTGGGAAGCCCCAGCTTGGCTCCTGCCTTCTTGATCAGGGAGGTATTTACCACATCACCTGCTTCTTCTATATCTCCTATCACCTGATCCAGCACTTTTCTGCCCCGATGGGCCAGGCATGCCTTCACCACGTCCATTTCATAGCAGATATAATCGGTGAAAAATACATAGGGCGACTGCCTGGCTGTATTCATCACATCCCGGTCATATAGACACACGGCAGGAATATGGAATCTTCGTACCAGCTGGGCAATTTTGGAAATGGAGCTCTCTCCTCTGGCATTGATGAGACAGATCCCGTGGTAGTCAAAATTAACTCCCAGCGTCTTCGCAAAATAGCCGAAAGAGCCGTACTCCGTTTCTCCTTCTACCAGGATGGTGCATTTGGAATAGAGTGCTTCCTTTACTTCCGGGAAATGCATGATCAGATGTTTTTCTATTTCGCTGTCAAACCGGAAAGAAGCGCCGCAGGCGGCCTGTACTTTTTTCCTGTCATCCCAGTACATGCGGATAATCTGCCGGTAATCGTTCACCAGGGAATCGGTGGAATGGGTCACTACGAAAAGCTGGCCGTTCAGTCCGTCCACGCCCAGGATCGTCTGTACCAGCTTCAGGAAAAAGGGCTCCTCATTATTCAGGATAGAGCGACAGAACGCCAGCATAGCCCGCTGCAGATAGGGGTGCAGATGGAGTTCCGGTTCATCAATACTTACTGTCATGGGAAGGAAACGGCGCCCCTTCTTGTCCGTAATCACCATGTTTTCAAAGGAAATGGCCCGGCTTTCCTTCTTATTCATCATCTTGATCAGAAGCGATGTCCCCACAGCGATCATGAGCTTCATAGTAGAATCGTAGGATGTGCCGATGGCAATGGAGCGGAAAATTTCATTGAATAGCACAAGCGTAGCTTTTCTTGCATCCTCTCGGGGCAGAGAAAGATGGAACCCCCGCTCATTCAGCAGTGTTTCCACCTCCTGAATCACTTCGGGCCCGCTGGACAGGTAACCTTCAAAAATGGAAATGGTTTTGGCGATATCCTCTTCGGAAATCATCTTTCTTGGCACTTCATTCAGCGCAAAATCGATGTAGAAAAGGCAGCGCATATACTCCAGAGGAAGCTCTTTCCCGTCATCCAGATTATACAGCTTGGGCACCACTTCCCGTACATGCTGGCGGAGTTCCAGATGAGCCGTATCCTTAAGACCGTCATCTTCTGATGACAGTGTCAGACTGATCCGGATCGGTTCATCCGCATCCAGAAAATCCTTCTCCTTAAATCCATATCCATGGGTTACAAATTTCAGAAGAGTGAGAAAATTACTTTTCCCGATATTGTTATCCCCTACAATATAGTTCACCCGGCTGTCAAACTGCAGTTCCACATGCCGGAAGGTACGGTAGTTTTCCACCACCATATGGGATATAAACATGGACACCCCTCCTTGCACCTGAATGATTTCTTTTCTTTATTATATCATGATGAGAAGGGGTGAAAAGTGTTCAAAGGGAGCAAAAGGGGAGGCTGCCAGGTTCTTCGACTCCGAAGGTCATGGCTCCTGAAGAAGAAACGACTTACTCCATTTTGTGCTTTGCTTCTTCAAAGCGTGTTCACTGTGCACCGCCTATGGCAGCGGGCCGTGTAAAAAGGTTGCATCGGCGCTCAAGGGGGGATGGCAGCGCCCTTTACATCATAAAAGGCCGCCGGATTTTTATAGTCAGCATTACCCGTTTTCTCCTTTCCCAAACTGTCATTTTTTGCTCTCCCGCCCTCTCCTGCCACTAAAAAAACGACGCCCTCCTATTTCAAAGAGCGCCGCTTTTTTCCTCACTGATTCATGACCGGCATCCTGCAGGAAGTCCGTAGCATCCCTTCTTACTGATTCTCAAAGGGATCGTCTTCCGGATTTCTGTTGTTCAGGATTTCATCCAGCGTTTTCATGGGGCACATGGAGCCGCACATGGTGCAGGTAAATTCATCCTCCGGCTGGCTGCTTTCTCTGTATCTTCTGGCCTTGGCCGGATCAATGGCCAGCGGAATCATTTCTTTGAAATCCACCTTTCTTCTGGCCCAGGACATCTTTTCATCCCAGCGGGACGCTCCCTTGATTCCTTTAGCCAGATCAGCAGCGTGGCAGGCAATCTTGGATGCCACAATACCTTCATGCACATCATCCACATCGGGAAGGCGCAGATGCTCTGCCGGTGTGACGTAGCACAGGAAATCAGCGCCGCAGGAAGCGGAAAGAGCGCCGCCGATGGCTGCGGTAATATGGTCATATCCCGGTGCCACATCGGTGACAATAGGCCCAAGCACGTACAGAGGCGCTCCATGGGTCAGCTTTTTGGCAATTTCCACATTCATGCGGATGTCGGAAATCGGCATATGTCCCGGTCCTTCCACCATCACCTGCACTCCGGCCTTTCTCGCCCGGAGCACCAGTTCTCCCAGATTGATCAGTTCGGAAATCTGGATCGCATCGGTGGAATCATGGCCGCTTCCGCTCCGGCAGCCATCTCCCAGGGAAAGGGTGACATCATATTTCTTCAAAAGCTCCAGCAGACGGTCAAACTGTTCATAAAACGGATTTTCCCTGCCATGCATGTACATCCAGGCAAAAAGGATGGAGCCGCCACGGGACACCAGGTTCGTAATCCGCTTGTTTCTCATAATATGCTTTGCCGTTTCCCGGTTCAGACCTGCATGAATGGTCATGAAATCCACGCCGTCCTTCGCATGCCGTTCCACCACAGAGAATAAATCATCGGCCGTCATGTCCTTCAGCCCTTTATGCAGCACCCCTTTGACATCATACATGGGCACCGTGCCGATGGCGGCCGGGCTGTTCCTGACCAGCCATTCCCGGAAAGGCGCCGTCTCCCCGTAGCAGGAAAGGTCCATAATGGCTTCCGCCTTCATTTCCCAGGCCAGTTTGGCCTTTGCCTGTTCCGTTTCATAATTGCATACATCTTCCGAAATCCCCAGATTCACATTCATCTTCGTGCGAAGACCCTTCCCGATGGCATAGGGATGAAGGGATTTGTGATATATATTGGCGGGAATGACAATGGTGCCTTCTGCGATTCCCTGCCTGATAAATTCTGCCGTTACGCCCTCTTCCCGCGCAGCGGTCTCCATTTCCTTTGTAATGATTCCCTGTCTTGCCGCTTCCAGTTGTGTCATAGATTCCTCCCATGAAAAAAAGCCCGCCTTAGCGGGCTTTGAACAAACAGCAATCTGCTTCCTTACGTCGGTATGAACCGCATCAAGTTCAAAGGGTCGGAAATACATTCCTCTCAGTCTACTGACTCCCCCAGCATGTATGTATTATACCATATGAAAGAAAGGTGCAAAGGATTTGATGGAGCTGCAAAACAAAAAAAGCCGGAACATAACGTTCCAGCTTGAATCATCATGATGGTGCCGAGGACCGGAATCGAACCGGTACGAATCTCACGATTCGAGGGATTTTAAGTCCCTTGCGTCTGCCAGTTCCGCCACCCCGGCAGGTTGTCTATTATGATGATGTAATAATTAAATATGGAGGCGGCACCCAGAATCGAACTGGGGATAAAGGTTTTGCAGACCTCTGCCTTACCGCTTGGCTATGCCGCCATATGGAGCGGAAAACGGGACTCGAACCCGCGACCCCAACCTTGGCAAGGTTGTGCTCTACCACTGAGCTACTTCCGCACTGGCGACCCGGATCAGATTTGAACTGACGATCTCCGCCGTGACAGGGCGGCATGTTAGACCACTACACCACCGGGCCGCACGTAAGTTACTTAATAAGTATACCCACCATCCCCCGTTTTGTCAAGGGAATGCAAAGGCCCATCATTTTGCGGTAAAAACAGGAGAAAAAGGGAGAGAATCATAGCATACAGGAAATTCATTCATAAAACGCCGAAAAAACTTTTCCATAATTTGCGGATTTTTTCCTCCCTTCCTTAAAAATTGGAAGGAAATGATCCCGGTTTCACCGTTTCTCCCAAAGGAACCTCGAAGAAGTCTTCATCAAATGTGCCCCTGGCGATTTTTCGAAGAATGCCGTACTCCCCTTTCACCTGGTGCAGGCGCCCCTGCAGAAGCTCCACCAGCGGTTCAATATAAGCCTTCACCGGTGCCGTATCATAGCAGCCTGTATCAATAATATAAAAGTCCCGGATAGAGCCATAGAGCTTCTTCAGATAGTCCCGGGCCTCCTCCCTGCCCATCTTTTTCTCCAGTCTGGCCATATCAATGGAGGACTCCTGCATGAATCGCATCCAGCTCTCCGTCAAAAAGACGCCATGCATATCCCTCTGCAGATTCTTCAAAGAGTTTCCTGACAGAAGAATATCCAAACAGTCACGGGTTTTCGGATAAATCAGAGGAGCCGACGAAGCCCTCATGCCTTCATTGCCTCCGCCGCAGCCGGTGGTGCAGACCACAATACGGGATACATTATAGAAATGATCAATTTTATCCTGCACATAATGATGGAGCGCCCTGGGATCCCGATGCAGTCCCGGAGGCATAAAATATACCACACTATCAGAATGCGCCTCTTCCAGTGCCTTCTTCAGTTCCCCTTCCAATGTGGGGCAGGCCAGAATGACTGTATGATTATTCATAAAAGCACCTCACCTGAACATATAAAAAAAGGCCAGCCACATGAGAATTGTCACAGCGCCTCCCCAGACCATAACCATCTTCCGGCTTTCTCTCTTCTCCCCGGATGCCTCTTTTTTCACTCTGCCAAAGCGGGATTTTTCCCCCTCCAAAAGCAGGAGCACCACAAAGGCTCCCACCTCCACATAAAGGAAAGAGGAAATCCAGGATTCTCCCCCGTCCAGGACACTGACCAGAATCGAGGGAAGAAGGATAAGAAGAAAGCAGATTGTCCTCACCAGATGGTACCAGAAAGGATATACCCTCTCAGGGCCCGGTTTCTTCACTGCTGTCCAGCACCACAGGGTTGCCAGAAGCCCCAGCGCAAGAAACAGAAAATTAAATTCATCCATACCAGCCTCATCTTCCCGGGAGCATGCTGATTCACCTGTTTTCAGATTCATCACTGCATTCCCAAAGGAAATTTCCAGGAAAGCACCGATTCAATAGCTGTCTGATTTCATTTTTGGCAATACAGGGAATGGAATACCTCAAATTCGGCTGTTTAAAAAATCCCATGACAAAGCAGTACATAAAAATAATCATGAAATCAGACTCCATAAATGAGTCAGCACTTCCTTAAATCATGCTTCTTTTTCTATTTTGTCATAACCATGGTCATTTGTAAATCATCCTTTCTTCATGACGTCCTTCAGGGAGACCTGTCCTTCTTTATATGAATAAATACTCCATACAAATAAACACTCCAATGCAAATGGGCGTCTGTCATACAACAGACGCCCATCTTCTTTCATTAAAGGAAGCGATGCTTCCCTTTCCTTATCACCTTATCAAGTAAATACTGTCAGTTTTTGGAACCGTTTTACTCAATGGCTGCCTTCAGCCCGCCGATGTAGGCTTCCAGGTCTTTATCCGCCTTATTTCCTTCTTTGTTGATAATATCTACCACACCGCTGCCGGTAATGACGCCGTCAGACAGGGCTGCCATTTCTTTAGCCTGCTCCGGAGTATGGATGCCAAAGCCGATAGCAACAGGAGTATCGGTGGTTTCTCTGACCACTTTGATAATATCCTTCAGGTCGGTTTTAATATCGCCGCGCATGCCGGTGACGCCCATGGAGGAAACTACATAGACAAAGCCGGTGGCATTTTTCACGTTGGCACGGATGCGGGCTTCCGAGGTAGGAGCAACCATCTGGATAATGTCGACGCCGTTTTCATCAGCCAGAGGACGGATTTCCTTCTGTTCTTCGCCGGGAAGATCGGGGATGATAACACCGTCAATGCCGATGTCTCTGGCTTCCTGGAAGAATTTATCTGCCGGATAGCGGAAAACGGGATTGTAATACGTAAGAAGTACCAGAGGAATGGAAGTGTGTTTACGGATTTCCTTCACCGTCTCCATAACCTGGGGCAGGTGAATCTTATTTTCCAGAGCCTTGACATCCGCTTCCATGATGACAGGACCGTCAGCGATAGGATCGGAGAAGGGCACGCCCAGCTCGATAAGAGTGGCTCCTGCTTTTTCCATATCCAGTACATATCTTACAGTGTCTTCCAGGGATGGAACACCGGTGGTCAGAAAGGCGATCAGTGCTTTACCGTTTTTGAATGCTTCATTAATATGGCTCATTATATTTCCTCCTTAGTCATGCAGGTTTTCTCCGCGATAGCGGGCGATGGCAGCCACGTCTTTGTCTCCGCGGCCGGACAGGGTAATAACGACAATGTCGTCTTTTGTCATGTTCTTTGCTTCTTTCATTGCTCCTGCTACAGCATGGGCAGATTCAATGGCACAGATGATGCCTTCTGTCTTTGCCAGGTATTCAAAGGCCTGTACCGCTTCTTCATCGGTAATGGCAATGTATCTGGCTCTGCCGATATCATGGAGGTAAGCATGTTCAGGGCTTACACCCGGATAGTCAAGGCCTGCGGAAATGGAATATACTTCGGTAATATTTCCGTCATCGTCCTGGCAGAAGAGAGACTTCATGCCATGGAATACGCCGACGCTGCCTTTGCTGATGGTTGCTGCATGGTAAGGGGTGTCAATGCCTTTGCCGCCGGCTTCGCAGCCGATCAGGGCAACACCTGCATCCTGTACGAAGGGATAGAAGGTGCCTGCTGCATTGGATCCGCCGCCTACGCAGGCATAAACTCTGGTGGGAAGACGTCCTGTTCTTTCCAGCACCTGCGCTCTGGCTTCGCGGCCGATGCAGCTCTGGAAATAGCGGACCATTTCCGGGAAGGGAGCCGGGCCTGTGGTGGAACCGATGATATAGTGGGTATCATCGCAGCGGCGGCTCCATTCCTGCATGGCTGCATTGACCGCATCCTTGAGCACCCGGGATCCGGTCTTGACTACATGGACCTTAGCGCCCAGAAGTTTCATGCGGTATACGTTTAATGCCTGTCTTTCCGTATCGATTTCTCCCATGAAGACTTCGCATTCCATGCCGAAAAGGGCAGCAATGGTAGCAGCAGCTACACCGTGCTGGCCTGCACCGGTTTCAGCGATAATGCGGGTCTTGCCCATGCGTTTAGCCAGGAGAGCCTGGCCGATGCAGTTGTTGATCTTATGAGCGCCGGTGTGGTTCAGATCTTCTCTTTTCAGGAAAATACGGGGACCGCCCAGGTCTTTTTCCATATTTTCTGCTTCATAAAGCATGGAGGGACGGCCGGTGTAGTTCACAAAAAGGCGATGGAGTTCATCCTGGAATTCCCTGTCCTTTTTGCATTCTTCAAAGGCTTTGCCTACTTTATTGACTTCATTCATTAAAACTTCCGGTACGTACTGTCCGCCGTATTCACCAAATCTTGTTTTCATCATGTATTCCATCCTTTTCTTTTAAGAATTTTCCTGTATCATCTGCCGGAGAAGTTCTGTCCTGTTTTCTGCCCGCATGAGCATTTCTCCGATAAGCACTGCATCGGCGCCGGCCTGTCTCATCTGATGCACCGCATTCCTGTCGGTCATGCCGCTTTCAGATACCAGAAGCACGTCCTCCGGTACCAGCCTGGCCAGCCTTTCGGTATTTTCCATTTTAATGGTAAAATCCCGAAGGTCCCGATTGTTCACGCCTACGATTCTGGCGCCGGCTTTGAGCATACGCTCCATTTCTTCTTCATCATGGGCTTCTGCAAGCACGTCCAGCCCCAGTTCCTCCGCCTGCTTCATGAAGGATCGGATTTCCTCATCCTTCAGTATGGCGGCAATGAGGAGGATGGCCGAAGCACCGGCCAGAGCCGCCTCTTCAATCTGGCAGGCATCAATGATGAAATCCTTCCGAAGTACCGGGATATGGACTTCTCCTGCCACCCGTTTCAGGTAAGCAATGTCTCCCTTGAACCATTTCGGTTCCGTGAGGCAGGAAATGGCGGAGGCCCCTGCCTCTTCATATTCCCTGGCAATGGCTTCAAAGGGGAAATCAGGACTGATCAGCCCCTTGGAGGGAGATGCTTTTTTCAGTTCACAGATAAAGGAAAGACCCGGTGCCGAAAGATTCCGGTAAAAGAGGTGCTTGTCAGAAGGAGTAAAATGGGCTGCCTTTTCATGAATGGCATCATAATACCCTTCTGCCTTCAGCCTGGCCGTCCTTTTTCTTGCTTCTGCGGCAATATCATCAAGAATCATGGCGCCCCCGTTATTCGTTGGATACCTGAATATACTTTTCCATGGTTCTGTAAGCGTCTCCGCTGTCGATGAGAGCAGCTGCTTTCCTGACGCCTTCCTCCATGGTCTTTACAGCGCCTGCTGCATAGAAAGCGAGGCCTGCATTGAGGAGCACTGCATTTCTCTTTGTGCCCTGGATTTTTCCGGAAAGGATGCCTTTCGTGATTTCTGCATTTTCATCCGGTGTGCCGCCTACCAGTTCTTCCTTCTTTCCACGGGCAAGGCCGAAGTCTTCCGGTTTGATTTCACTGGTGCGGTAGTAGCCGTTCTTCAGTTCGCATACAAGGGTCGGTGCGCTGGGAGAAACTTCATCCAGGCAGTCCTCGCCGTGAACTACTACTGCATTCTTCACACCCAGCTTATCCAATACCTTGGCAACCGGTTCTACCAGGTAAGCGTCATATACGCCCAGGAGGAAGTAATCCGGATTAGCAGGGTTTGTCAGAGGTCCCAGGATATTGAATACGGTACGGAAGCCCAGTTCCTTTCTGATGGGTCCTACATACTTCATGGCGGAGTGATATTTCTGAGCGAAGAGGAAGCACATGCCTACCTTATTCAGCATTTCCAGTGCCTTTTCCGGATCCTGGGAAATATTGGCTCCCAGTGCTTCCTGCACATCGGCAGTGCCGCACTTGGAAGAAGCAGCCCGGTTGCCGTGTTTGGCTACCTTCACGCCGCCTGCTGCTACTACGAAGGCAGCGGTGGTGGAAATGTTGAAGCTGTTGGATTTATCTCCGCCGGTTCCCACGATTTCCAGAACCTCCATGCCCGGATGAGGAACGGGAGTAGCATGTTCTCTCATTGCCACAGCGCAGCCGGAAATTTCATCAATGGTTTCTGCCCGGGTGCTCTTGGTGGAAAGAGCTGCCAGGAAAGCGGCGTTCTGGGTAGGAGTCGTTTCCCCGTTCATAATTTCATTCATAACCTGATAAGCTTCCTCGTAGGTGAGATCCCCTTTTCTGACGATTTTCTGAATAGCTTCCTTAATCATTTTGTATTCCTCCTGTACTTCTCTTTTACACATACTGTCAATTATTCAAGTCTGCCTGTTTCCTGCCATCGTCTGATTGAGTCCATCTTTTCCTCCTTCAGGGAGGACAACAAAAAATCCGTCCCTGACAAATACTTGTCAAGGACGGATGTAATTCCGCGGTGCCACCTTGCTTCAGGGAATGACCCCTGCTCTTAGCGAGATACCAGCATATCTCCGGCAACTGACGTATGCCCTACGTCGCAGGCTACTAAGGAAATCCTTTTCACCGCGCCCTCAGCGGTCCATTTAATAACCTGCGTTCTGCCGGCTTCTCAATACCCCGGCTCCCTGTGAGTGCACGAATTATTTTTATCTCCGCTTCAACGGTTTGCTTTTCTTAAGTTGTGGCTATTATAATCCCCCGCTGTCTGAATGTCAAGTAATTTTTTATGAGGCTCCCAGCCTTATAGCAAAGGCCTTTCAGTTTCTGCTCTCCGGACGGGTATCTCCCAAACGATTCACCAGAATGGCGGCAAAGCACAGGGCCCCGCCGGCCAAAAACCGCAGGGTCACCGGATTCCCATAGTACAGGCAGGAAAAGAGAAACCCAAAGACGGACTCCATGCTGCTGATAAGAGATACCGTTACATCCGGCAGATACTTCTGGGCTGCGTTCTGCAGGGTAAATGCGGCCGCCGTATTCAGAATGCCCAGGAAAAGGACTCCTTCCATACATTCCATGCCGGAAGGAAGAAAAGGATCTCCCTGCACCAGAAGAAAGCAGAGGGATACCAGGGCAGCAGCGGCAAACTGAATGAAGGAGAAGGCAAAGATATCCATGTCCTTTTTCATAAATTTCCCTACAAACACGATCTGCAGAGTAAAAAGCAGGGACGAAGCCAGGGTAATCCAGTCACCCAGCCGGATGTCCCCTTCCCCCTTTGCCGCAATGAGGCCGATGCCGGCCAGAGCCAGAAAGCCGCCGGCAAAGGCCCTGGGGGATGGTCTCTTCTTCCAGAGCAGCCAGCTTACAAAAGGCGTCCACACCACATAGGTGGTAAAGAGAAAGGACTGCCTGGCGCTGGTCGTATACATCAGCCCCCAGAGCTGTACGCCCAGAGCCAGCGCCAGAAGAAAACCGGACAGCACGCCGAACCGCAGGAGGGATTTTCCATGCCGGCCAATGGCCCGGGGAAAAGCAAGTGCAAAAAAGAGCGCTGCCAGTCCGAACCGCCAAAACAGAACACCCCAGGGAGAAAGCCCCGTCAGTGCCATTTTTCCCGCCACAAAACCACCGCCCCAGATAAGGGCGGTGGTCCATAGCATAAGACGGGCTTTGTTCTCCTGTGCGTGTAGAGTCATGTCTGTCACGTTCCTTTTTGAACAGGGGGCGTCTGCTCCCTCTTGCCTGCGAAAACGGACAATTACCTTCTCAGCATGCGATACTTGAACTTGATTCCCTTAAATCCGGTCACCTTCCGGAAGTATCTTGCCATATATTCGGAAATGATGTAGAAGGCCGGAATAAGGAAGAGGCCGCAGAGAGTAGCAAAGGTCATGCCGCCTACAACCGCCACGCCCATGCCGCAGCGGGCACCGGCGCCGGCACCGGTGGCCAGAGCCAGCGGCAGACAGCCGATGATGGCGGTGAAGGCAGTCATAAGGATCGGGCGGAGACGAAGCTTCGATGCGATGACGACTGCTTCCATGGGATCCATTCCCTTATCCACACGTTCCTTAGCAAATTCTACAATGAGGATGGCGTTCTTGGCCGCCAGACCGATGATCATGATGATACCGATCTGCATGTACACACTGTTCAGGAAACCGGTAGCATTGGCACCCAGCATGGTAGCCAGGGTACGGATAATGTATTCGGAGAATACAGCACCGAAGATACCGGTCGGCACGGTGAAGAGAACGGCGAAAGGCATAGACCAGCTTTCATAGAGGGCTGCCAGACAGAGGAATGCGAATACCAGTGCCATAACGAGCACTTTCATGGTGGAGTTGGAGGATGTACTTTCTTCACGGCTCTGGCCGGACCATTCAATCGTAAAGCCGGAAGGCATGACGCTCTTGGCAGCGGCTTCGGCAGCCTGCATGGCTTCGCCGGAGCTGTAGCCGTTGGCGGCACTGCCCTGAATGGTGACACTTCTTACACCGTTAAAGCGGGTAATGGAGGACGGGCCTGTGGTGATGGAGCTTGTCAGCAGCGTATCCAGAGGCACCATATTGCCGGAGGAAGATTTAACGGAAATAAATTTCAGGCTGTCCGCCTGGGAACGGTACTGGGTATCAGCCTGTACAATGACCTTGTAGGAACGGCCGAACTGGTTGAAATCGTTGACCTGGGAACCGCCGAAATTGGCCTGGAGGGCTGTAAATACATCGGAAAGATCGATGCCCAGATTCTTGATCTTTTCACGATCGACAGAATACTGCACGCTTGGTGTATTGGTGGCATAGCTGGTGCGGACGCCGGACAGTTCCGGACGGGCACTGCAGGCTGCTACTACCTTATCAGCCACATCGCCCAGCTCTGTATCCGTAAGGCCTACATTATCCTGCAGCTGCATTGTCCAGCCGCCTTCCATGCCGAGTCCCGGCAGAGCAGGCGAGTTGAAAGCGGAAACACGGGCTTCCGGATGAAGCGGAACCACGGTGCTGTTGAATTTGGCAATAATGGAATTGACACTGAGATCCGAAGTGGTTCTTTCATCCCAGGTGTCCAGAGATACATACAGGTTGCCGGAGTTGGAAGTCGATCCACCGGTATGGGTCATGATATCCTTTACCCCGGGAATGCTCTTCGTTTCATCGGCAATGGCATCTACAGTCTTAATGGTCTGGTTCAGGGATGTACCTTCCGGCATGGTAATGCTGGCCATGAAGAAGGCCTGGTCTTCTTCCGGCACGAAGGTGGACGGAAGTTTTTCATAGAATACGCCCATCAGTCCGGTAACCAGAATGAGGAATACGGCGGCATACTTCAGATGATGAATCATCCAGGATACCCGGCCGGTATATTTTTCACGCCAGGATTCAAAGCCGCTGTTGAATTTGCGGAAGAAGAACCCCAGAGGACCGCTCTGGATGCCCTTGTCGTCCGCCTTCAGGAGAAGACCGCAGAGGGCCGGTGTCAGGGTAAGAGCTACAAAGGCGGAAATTGCCACAGACACGGTGATGGTGATGGCAAACTGTTTATACAGCACGCCTGTAACACCGCCGATGAAGGCAACAGGGATGAAGATGGAGGCCAGCACGGCTGTGGTGGCAATAATCGGCCCCTGCACTTCTTCCATAGCCTTTTCCGTTGCCTCTTTGGCGGAAAGCCTGTCTTTCGCCATGTGCTCTTCTACGTTTTCAATGACTACGATGGCATCATCGACTACCAGCCCGATGGCCAGTACCATGGCGAAAAGGGTAAGGGTATTGATGGTGAAATCAAGAACCGTAAAGGTGGCAAAGGTGCCTACAATGGAAACCGGCACTGCCAGCACCGGAATCAGAGTGGTGCGCCATTTCTGCAGGAATACGAAAACCACCAGGATAACCAGGAGCAGGGATTCAATGAAGGTATCCCGCACTTCGCCGATGGATGCATTAATAAAGCTGGTGTTATCCATGACGATGGTATAGTCCAGATCCGGCGGGAAACTGTCCTTAGCCTGGGACAGCACCGTCTTTACCTGGCTGATGGTATCCAGTGCATTGGCATCGTTGGTAAGCTGTACACCAAAGCCGATACCGTTCTTGCCGTTGATCTTGGAATTGCTGCTTTCATTCTGGGTACCGGTCTGGATGGTTGCTACATCTTTCAGATAGACGAACTGTCCGTTGGATGCGGATTTCAGAATAATATTGCCGAACTGTTCCGGTGTGGTCAGACGTCCTTCTACCTTGGCGCTGTACTGCTTTTCCTGGGTATCCGGAGCAGGCTGTCCGCCAACGGTACCTGCCGGTGCAGAAATATTCTGTTCCTTAATGGCGGAAATAACATCTGCTACCGTCAGATTTCTTTCGGCCAGTTTGTCCGGGTTCAGCCATACTCTCATGGCATAGCTGGAGCCGAAGGTATTGACGTTGCCGACGCCGTCGATACGCTGGATCTTATCCAGCAGGTAAATGTCGGCATAGTTCTTCAGGAAGGCCTGGTCATAAGTGCCGTTAGGCGAATACAGGTTGGCCATAAGCACCATATCGCCGGAAGATTTGCGCACCGTGAGGCCCGTGGTCTGCACATCACTGGGCAGACTGTTCTTGGCCAGATTCGCATCATTCTGCACGTTGACAGAGTCCGTATCGCCGTCGCTGTCCAGGTCAAACACGATGGACAGACTGTAAGAGCCGTCATTGCTGGAAGTAGAAGACATGTAGGACATATTTTCCAGACCGTTCAGCTGCTCTTCGATAACCTGGGCCACCGTCTGGTTCACAATGGTAGCGTTAGCACCGGTATAGGATGTACTCAGGCTGATGGTAGGCGGAGAAATCTGCGGATACTGGGCAATAGGCAGAGAGAAAAGGGAAATGGCCCCCAGAAGCACAATGATAATGGATATGACGATGGCAAAGATAGGACGCCGGATAAAGAATTTTGACATAGAGGCCTCCTTACTGCGCCGTTACCGTGGCAGTCTGGGAGCTGGTGGAATCACTGGTGGTAAGAGACAGACCCAGTTCATCTGCATTGGTTTCCGTCACATCCAGGTCCTGTCCTTCCTTCAGATTGGTCAGGCCTTCCACCACTACATTGTCATCCTTGGTCAGACCGCTTTCCACTACATAGTAGCTGCCGATCTGATCTCCCAGTGTCACCATCTTGGAAACAGACTTGTTATCTGCCCCTACCACAATGACAAAGGACTTGTTCAGCACCTGCTGTACAGCCCGCTGAGGCACCAGGATAGCATCTTTCAGCGGCTGTCCCTCCACGGTGACCCGGGCAAACATGCCGGGGAGAAGAACGCCGTCATTATTGGCAAAAACAGCCTTGATGGTCAAAGTGCCCGTACTTTCCGAAAGTTCACGATCCGCCAGATAACTGGTAGATACTTCATCATATTTCTTGCCGTTGCTCAAAGTCAGCGTTGCCTTCGGCGGTTCCGGATGGACGCCGCTGTCCTTGTCCGGCGTATCGGCCATACGGAAATTCAGGTATTCATTTTCACTGATAGAGAACTGGACATAAATCGGATTGATAGAGCCCACCGATACCAGAGAGGTATTGCCTGCCGTAGCATACGTACCTACAGCCACATCATCCACTGAAAGCTTCCCGCTGATAGGGGCACGAATTACCGTATCATCCAGATTTTCCTGGGCCTTTTTCAAAAGAGCTTCCGCATCATCGTAGCTGGACTGGTTCGATGCCACCGTAGCCTCCTGGGTGGTAAGGGTCTGTTCAGCAATGGCACCGGAAGCCTGGAGCTTCTGATACCGTCCCAGATCAATGATGGAGTTATTCAGCGTAGTTCTCGCCTTATCCACATTGGAACGGGCAGACAGCACCTCAGATTCATACTGCCGGTCATCAATCTTGTACAGTGCCTGTCCCTGGGTCACCGGCTGGCCGCTCTGGAAATATTTTTCCACAATAGACCCCGATACCTTCGGCTTAATCACCACCGCATCCATGGACTTGATCTGTCCTGAATAATCATGGCTCACGCTGGTGTCCTGCTGAAGCACCTTCATAGCCTTCACCGAAACAGCGGAAGACTTCTGCTGGGCCGTACTGCCGCAGCCTGCCGTCAGAGAAACGGCTCCCATGCAAATCACAGCCGCCAGCACGGCCAGGCGGTTCCTGAACTTTTTATGAATCATAAGGATGTCCTTTCTGCATAACTAAAATGTCTGCTCCCCCGGATTACAATGATTCATGCAGCATGAACCAGTCCATCGCCGGTGTTCCACACATTTTTTTCTTTCAGTTTACCATAATCAGGCTTGTTTGTGAATGTGACTCGTTACCTTTGATAATTATTTAAGGCCATTCTCTTTTTCCATATGACTGAAAAAGCCCGGTCTCATCTCTTTTCTCACCTATCTGCAGGGAACCCGAAAAATGAATCAATTCACAATAAGAAATTTTTTACCTTCGCAGCCCTGCTTCTTATCCCCTTTCTGTATTTACATCCCTCTTTTTCTATGCTATTCTTGTATAAACTGTATAGAATGATTTGAATGTGAGGTACCCTATGACAGAAAAAAGAGAAGGGCTGGACCAGCTGAAGCAGCTGGGCAGCCGAAATACCCGGTATACCTATGACTACGACCCCGGTCTGCTGGAAAAGATCCCCAACAAACATGCGGACCGCGATTACTTTATCAAGTTCAACTGCCCGGAATTTACAAGCCTCTGCCCCAAAACAGGACAGCCGGACTTTGCCACCATTTATATTTCCTATATTCCCGACAAGTACATGGTGGAGAGTAAATCCCTGAAGCTTTATCTTTTCAGCTACAGAAACCACGGAGATTTCCACGAGGACTGCGTGAATATGATCATGACCGACCTCATCCGCCTGCTCCGTCCCCGCTACATTGAGGTGTGGG
Organism: Dialister sp.; assembly: GCF_051885895.1. Taxonomy (GTDB): domain Bacteria; phylum Bacillota; class Negativicutes; order Veillonellales; family Dialisteraceae; genus Dialister. The sequence goes on from NZ_JBJEXP010000021.1 coordinate 42,601, forward strand.
GAAAATTCCTGCCCCGGGGCGGTCTTTCCATTGACCCCTACTGCAACTACGGCATTCCCGGTACAGAGTGGCGGGACTTCGCTCGTTTCCGTCTGCTCCATCATGATATGAATCCGGAAAAGATAGATAACCGGTAAATGAAAAAAGCTGTGAAAAAATGATCAATCATTTTTTCACAGCCTTTTTTTATGGTTTCTATATTTTTTCTCTCGAGATTTTTCAGGCTCCCCCGCCAAACCTCGAAATAGCAATGCAGCGGTCTGCTGGTATCCTCATCTCAAGCGGTGTGGCCATGATGAGAATGCATGCATTCATCTCTATGAAAATTCTGCGTCGAGAGATCTCCCGCCGCAGCAGGACCCGTACCATGGAGGAGGTCGATTTCACACTACATGCCCAGCTTGAGCCGTCCGTAAATAACAGCAGCTGTCACCAGAAGAATCAGCACCATGAAAAGATAGTCTCTGCCCTTGGGTGCCACACTTTCCATGAATGTTCTGCGGGAACCGCCAAATCCGCGGAGCTCCAGAGACAGAGCCATGGTTTCACTTCTTCCCAGAGAACGCAGCATGAGCGGACGAACGATGGACATGTACCGCTTTACCTGCTTGAAGAAATTGCCCTTCACTGCCAGACCGCGGCAGGCCTGGGCTTCAGATACCGCCTTGTTTTCTTCGATAAAATCAGGAATAAAGCGAAGTCCTGCGGTGAACATGAAGGCATATTCGTAGGGCACCTTCAGCTGGCGCACCATAGAAGCCGTCAGATCCTGGAGCTTGACTGTCCCCAGAAGGTAAATGAAGATGATGGTCATGCCCAGCATGCGCAGCGCCGCCACCACTGATTCCTCCGTGCTGCCGCCGCCCAGCTTTTCGATAACGCCCAGAAGAGCGGCAAAAATAATCAGCATGATCAGTGCCTTGATATTTTTGAAAAGCTCACTGGATACCAGAAGAATTAAAAGTTCCAGCACGCAGAGACCCAGAAGGCTTTCCGGCTTATGGAGCACAATGGCCCATACCGCCGTTCCCAGAGTTAAAAGGATTTTTGTCAACGGGACAAGATTTCTCATTGGGAAACGCCTCCTTTCCGTTTCATGAATTCCCTGCAGAAACTGTCCATATCCCGGCAGTAGGGCGCTCCGGGCAGATGCCGTCCCAGCAGCACAGCCGGCGGATAGGCCAGACCCCAGTCTTCCGGCCTGTTGGCTGCAGAGAAGAGCACTTCCGGCTTATCATCAAAAACCACTCCGTGATTGGCGATAACCACGACCCGGGTGCAGTCCCTGGCTACGATATCCATATCATGGGTGACAAGGATGATGGTGATGCCCTTGTCCTGCAGCCTTTCCATCAGCGCCATCAGCCGCTTCTTTTCCCTGCCGTCCTGACCGCTGGTGGGTTCATCCAGCACCAGGTATTCCGTATTCATGGCCAAAGCAGACGCAATAGCCACACGCTGCTGATCGCCCCGGGAAAGAGTTCTGGGGTACTCACCGGACAGGGACTCCGTATCTGTGTCCGCCATGGCCCGGTCAATGGCCTCTTCCAGCTCACTGCCCCGTTTCCCCTGATGGAACGGACCGAAAGCGATTTCCTCCCGCACCGTAGGCATGAACATCTGCCGGTCGGGCTGCTGGAATACATAACCGATGAAACGGCTCCGTGCGGATGCATCCTCCTTCGTCACATCTCTGCCGTCATAAAGAACACGGCCTGCTGCCGGTTTTTCCAATCCCGTAAGGAGACGGGTAATGGTCGTTTTGCCGCTTCCGTTTCTTCCGGTAATAGCCACGAATTCTCCCTTGTCAAAGGACAGGGACACATGGGCAAGGACAAGGGGCAGCCCCTTCCCGTAACGGAAGGATATATCATTCAGCTCAAGCATTTTCCCCTTCTCCTTTCTTAAACGAATCCACCACAGATTCCTCTGCGTCTTTGATATTCAGGAAGGGCTTTTCAAAGGAAATCCCCGCCTCTTCCAGCTCCAGCTGGGCCCGGTACATATCCGGAATAGCCTCCTCATAAATGTGGTCCTTCTTCATCACCCGCATAACCTCTTCCGGCGTGCCCTGGCTGATGATCCGTCCCTGGTTCATGAGGATAAACTTTTTCGCATAGGGCAGGGTGGCTTCCAGATGGTGTTCTGCCACAATCACCGTAAGTCCTTCCTTCCGGTTCAGTTCGCCCACCATTTCATAAAATTCGCGGATGCCTTCCGGGTCCAGAGCCGAAGTCGGTTCATCAAATACCAGTACTTCCGGTTCCTCTGCCAGAACGGCGGCCACCACCAGACGCTGGCACTGGCCGCCGGAAAGAGTGGCTACCTTCCTGTCTTCCAGACCGTCCAGATGTACCTTGGCCAGTGCTTCCTTCGACCGGCGCCGGATTTCTTCCGGCGGGAAGCCGTGATTTTCAAGAGTAAAGGCCATTTCCTCCCCTACCGTCAGAGTCACGATCTGTGCCTTGTAGTCAGAAAGAATGACACCGATGGAAGAAGCCAGATCCGCAATGGTATGCTGGGTTACTGCCTTTCCGCCGGTAAATACCATGCCCTGCATGGTGCCGCCGTAATAATGGGGAATCGCACCGGCCATGGACATGAGAAGCGTCGTCTTGCCGGCACCGTTCGGCCCCGTTACTACCACGAAATCTCCTTCCTTCACTGCCAGATTGATATCCTCCAGTGCCTTCCTGTCAGAAAAAGGATAGGTGTAGGTCAGATGCTCCACACTGATGACCCCTTCCTGCTGCTGATGCAGCACAAGGCCGCTGTGGTCACTGTCCTCCACATCCGATTCCGCCATGTAATGCATGGACTTGAAAAGCCGAAGAGCCGGGAAATAAAGGAAAGGCGTGATGATTCCGTTTCCTACGCCTACCATGGCTACTGCCGGCAGCATGCCGTACAGGTATACCTTCAGAGGAATGCCCATGACAAGGGTCAGAATAGAAACGAAAGTGAAACCGGACACACAGGTGGTAATGAAACCGGCAATGGCCGGACGAAGAGAAAACTTTCCGATTTTAATCGGCGGCACGGAATGGGCAAAGAAGCCTGCCACATAGGCGCCGAAGAACTCGGAAGCAAAATCGCCGTAAGGGAATGCGGACTTACTGGTAAATACCTCCATCAAAGCTGCCACCATGCAGATTCCCAGGCACTGCTTGTAGCTGGGCTTCGTCAGAAGAATGGCCACCACATAGCAGGCAATCATCCAGTTCGGCGTAAAACCGGCCACGGAAGGCGATACCAGATGAAGAAGCATACCAATGGCCAGCATCAGCGTAGAAATCGTGAGCCAGCGGAACCTTCCTCCCCTCGCCTTCGTATAGACAAGCTTTGACACATCCATAACCTGCTCCATGATGCAACCTCCTGAAAAATCAATCAAAAAATCCCTTCATCCCTGCTTCACAGCAAAGGGACGAAAGGATATAATTCCGCGGTACCACCCATATTGGCAAAAAGCCCGACTCATCATCCATAACGAAGACTCCCGTCTGCTCCTACCCCGCATCGGCTCAAAGCAGCGCCTCCCAGGCCCATTCATCAAGACTGCCATACCGGACTTCCACTTGCGCCGGCTCCCTTGGATGGCTTCCATCAGGACTACTCTTCCTGTTCTAAGGCTTTTGTATATGAACAGAGTATATCACCAGCAGAAACAAGTGTCAACGGGAAAACAGGAAATCAAATTCCCGCGTCCTCCGCCTGCCTTTCTCTGCGCTCTCCTGCCCCCCCAAAAAATCTTTTTATACTGTTGTTGCAAAGAATTCCTGTTTCTTCTTTTCCGCAGAAGCACTCCCCCACCAGCCGTCATTTTGAAAGTCGGCAGCGAGGCCCGTAATCCCATCCCTCAGCGGTGCATGCCGCTCTGATCCAAGAGATCTCTCGACTCAGAGTTTTCATAGAGAGAAAGCAAACTCATCCTCATACCGCCATGCAGCCCCGCTCGAGATGACGCAGCAACAGGCAGCTTATTATCACTTGAAAAGCAATGAAGGGCAGAAGTGCTCCATCCTCTGTATCATTCCGCCGCTGTCCTCCTCTCGAAATGACGAATGGGAGAGTAGCACTTATGATAATTTGTTTCCTTTCGAACTGACAATGGGGCGTCTGAAATCTGATTGACTGACTCTCTGATAGAGTTTCAATCATTTCTTCAAAGCCCCTTCTGTCATTATTCCCGGATCTTTTCTTTTTCTTCCAGAGTGGGCGCTTCTTCTTTCTGCACCAGAAGAAGAGTGCCGTGAATTTCCTGGTCTTTAATTTCCTCTGCTTCCCCTACGCTAATATATTTCCCGTCATGACTGGTGAGGGCCACGTAGGCTTCTTTGGCGCCTCCGCCGCTTCGTTTGAGAATAAGAATTTTACGATCTGAGGGAAGGTCCAGTTCACCAGGCGCTGCTACCAGAATAGGTGCATGAACGATGGAAATGGCCTGGTCTTCTTCCCAGCCCTCATCCTTTTCTTTCAGAATCAGAAGGGTGTCCCCGCCGCTACCGCTGGTATAGGGTCCCTGTACCAGAACCAGGGCTTCCATCCTGCCGTCATGGTCGAGGTCCATGAAGTTATAGGAGTATTTCGTGGTTTTCCAGTCTTTTTTCGGGATATCAAAGGAAGAAATCACCGCACGTCGGATGGCATCATTGGGCTGCACTTCCGCGTCAATGGTCCTGTCAGGTCCTGTTTCTTCCACCTCAGGCTCTTCCTTCTTACTTTCTCCGTCGGTGAGAATATCCAGAATATCTTTCAGCTTTTTGTTTTTCTGAATATCATCGGATTTGAGGATTTCTCCCAGAATGACACTGCTCATGCCTTTCCAGTCAAAACTGTTTTCCTTTCCGCCCTTCCGGTAGGCTTCCTTCAGCCGATCAAAGAGAGCATCCAGGTCCTTATTGGAAACCTTCCCTTCCTCCAGTGCTTCTTCCGCCGAAGAAAGGGTATCGGACTTTGCTTCAGCCGGAAAGGAAATGGTAAGAGCGGTGAGCAGTGCTGCCGCCAGAGCTATGGGTTTTATGTATGTCATATGGTATCAACTCCTTATTGGATGCGGCTTCGCCGCTTTGGTCAGGCTTGTCAGCGTGAGAGTGCAGAAGGTGATCCTTCGCCTGCACATAAAAGTACCTTCCTGTGAATCGCAGGACGATACGCAAGAACGGTCTGCCTGTTTTCTATTCGCCCGCCAGAATGGACGTAATAGTTATACAAACTGGCACCTTATATGATTTAAAAGGCGCACTATCGCCCTTTGAAACCTTCTGAACCCTTTGAACCCGAACCGCTTAGCGGCCTTCTGTGCGCAAAAGGTGTATCTTTTTCTTAAATATACTACAATTTCCGCCACAAAAAAAGAAGCCGCCGGAGCAGCTTCTTTTTTTCAATATTATTTCTGATCAGCCAGGTAAGCTTTCAGAGCATCAGCCAGTCTCTTTACGCCTTCTTCAATGACATCATCATCATTGTAGGAGAAGTTCAGACGGAAATAGTTCTTCTTCTTGGATTCAGGGAAGAAGGAATCGCCCGGTACGTAAGCTACCTTTCTGTCCAGTGCATACTGGAAGAGGTCACGGGCATTGCAGCCTTCCGGCAGTTCTACCCAGAGGAAGAGGCCGCCGTGCGGATAGGTGCATTTAACATTGGAGGGGAAATATTTCTTAATGGCATCGCACATTACGTCGCGGCGATGACCATAAAGTTTGCAGTTTTCTTTAATGTGGCCTTCGAAGTCGTAGTTCTTCATGTACATAGCCACTTCACGCTGGGTAACAGACGGAGTAGCCAGATCAGTGGAACCTTTCACAAGATCGAACTTCGGCAGAATTTCATCATTCAGTACCATCCATGCCAGTCTCATGCCGGGAGCCAGGGTCTTGGAGAAGGTGCCGGAATACATAACCAGATGTTTCGGGTCCATGGTAATGAGTGGAGCGATTTCTTCGCCTTCGAAGCGGAGATCACCATAGGGGTTATCTTCGAATACGGGGATTTCATACTTGGTTACGATTTCCATGAATTTCTTACGGCGTTCCAGGCTCATGCAGCGGCCGCTGGGGTTCTGGTAGTTCGGAATGACATAGATGAATTTTACTTTGTCATTGGTAGCCAGAACTTTTTCCAGTTCTTCCGGAATAATGCCGTCATCATCGGTGGGGATTTCTACATATTTCGGCTGTTCGAAATCAAATGCACCGATAGCGCCCAGATATGTCGGGCTTTCGCATACAACTACGTCACCCTTGTTCAGGAATACACGGCCGGTAATATCAAGGCCCTGCTGAGAACCGGTAACGATCATAATGTTCTTTGGATCTACTTTGTACATGCCCATGGGCTGATACATACGGTTCATGCGGTCAGCAATGGCCTGGCGAAGTCCCATGTAACCCAGGGATGGTCCGTACTGCATAGCACCGGCACCGTCTTCTTCTCTGACTTTAATGGCTACTTCTGTGAGTTCCTTCAGCGGGAAGGTCTTCGGTGCAGGAAGGCCGCCGGCAAAGGAAATAATATCAGGCTGCGCGGTGAGTGCCAGAAGCGGACCCAGATCGGAACCTTTCATGTTTGCAAGTACATCGGAAAAACGAATTGCCATAAAAATCTCTCCTTTACTCCTCGAAAGCGAAATGAAGATTCATTCCGTTTCCATAGATTTGTTATATTACGTCTGCTGCCGGAGAAACCGGCCTGCCGGCAAATATAAACAGTATCAGGGAAGCACTGATGGAAGCGCCCGGGAATTTCATATCCGGATTTTGATTCCATAAAGGAAAAAAGCCGGCTCACAGATGTAAACTGAGGTCGAAGCTTTGCGTCAAAATCAATGAAATACCATAACGCAAATGAATCAGGGCATACCCGGGGAAATACGGTTAAATCGGCATCAAAGTTTCATTGTGCATTTTGGATTCCTGCAGGACATGAGTCAATGCCGGCAGCAGGATCATTTGAAGCATCGGATCAACGCCTTTGAAATTTGATTCTCTGATTCATCCAGTATTTCCTTAGTATTCTTATTGTAAAACTAGCTTATAGAGATGTCAAATAAAATAAGGTTTACAGATCCGCCTCTATATTGGGCAAAAAAAAAGCTGCCTTTCGGCAGCAGGAGGTTAAAAATCAGTGTTTGTTCAAAGATTCCAGTTCAAGTAATGCCCAGCATACTTCTTCCTGTTTTTCTTCTTCCACCATAACTTCGTTTTCAACCTGCTGTTCTTTCATGTCTGTTTCTGCCTCCATTAAAACAGCCCGCTTGACGGGCCCTTTGCAAAATACTTGGTATGTGTATAATATATATCTTTTATACCCATCTATCCAATATTTCTTTTACGAAGTTTATCTCATCACTTGAATAGCCATTCATATATCCCATAGCATAAATATATAGTAAAATCATTTCATTTATGTATTGATTACAGGATATTGGTTACCTGAAAGTAAGGATCCATGCATATAGAGTCCTTGTCAGGTCAAATACTTTTGTATTCATGTATTATATAACTTATTATTTATGATTTGAAAGAAGTTATTGACTGGCTCGATGACACAGAAAAGACCCTGAAGCACAGATGCTCAGGATCTTTTTTCGTTCTGTTCTGCTGCCAGAATTTCTTCTGCTTTCCGAATATCCTTTTCTATCTGCTCCTTTAAAGCCCGGGGCGAAGGAAAACGGATCTCGTCCCTGATCCGTTCTACCCATTCCAGAGTAAAGGGACTGCCGTAAATAGAAGAATCAAAGTGAAAGATGAAGGTTTCAATGGTTCTTTCGCTGTTGCCGAAAGTGGGATTTTTCCCGATATTGGTAATGGCCGGATAGGATCTGCCGTCAATGACAGCCCTGGCGGCGTATACGCCGTCTTTGGGAAGCACCCGGTTTTCGGTAAAGGACAGATTGGCCGTAGGAAAGCCCAGTACATCGCTTCCCCGGTGGAATCCATGCACCACATCACCTTCCATGGTGTAGTTTCTCCCAAGAAAGAGAGCCGCTTCTTTCATGCGTCCCTGCTGAATGAGCTCTCTGATGGCCGTACTGGAGACTGTTTTCCCCTCTTCCGCCAGAAGGCGGACAATTTCCACAGGAATCTTCCGCTTGGAAAACCAGGACTGCAGAAGAGAGCTGTTTCCTGCTCTTCCCCTGCCGAAGGTAAAGTTTTCTCCGGCAATAAGGCCTGTAAGTCCCGGAAGAGAAGCCAGCTTTTCCATGAAGGCCTGCGGAAGCTCCTGCAGGAATTCCTGATCCGGCTTCAGGAAAAGAACAAAATCCATACCCGCTTTTTCCATGAAGGCTTCTTTTTCTTTTCTTCCCTGGAGAAGGGGCACATGGATGTCCGGTGCCAGTACAGCCATGGGATGGGGCCAGAAGGTCAAAACTCCCGGCCTGGCATGCAGTTTTCGGGCCAGGGCAAGAGTCTTTTGAAAGACATCCTGGTGTCCCAGATGGCAGCCGTCAAAAAAACCCATGGCCAGCACAATTTTCTGATTTCCGGGAATTTCTTCCCATGAATGATAGATTTCCATATATGCCTCAGGAAAAAACTTTTTTCGGATGAATGATACCGCCGGAAAGGGAGGCAATCCCCAGGAAGCGGGTGCCACAGAAGACAGCGGCTGCTTTCTGATCGCTGCCGCCAAAGCGGAGCCGTTTCCCCTGGAGGAAATCTTCCCCTTCCTTTTCGGAAAGTTCTATGGAAGGAAGGCCCGTCAGGATGGGATGAAGATCCTGGATCACCGCTCCTTCGGGGTTCTTTTCTATCTCTTCCAGTGTCTTGGCTTCCTCCAGAGTAAAGGGACCCATTTCCGTGCGAGTGAGGGCACTCATGGTGAGGAGGCAGCCTGCTTCCTTTCCCAGATCTCTCCCCAGAGCACGGATGTAGGTGCCGGCGGAGCAGGTGACGGTCATGGAAAGAAACGGCGGATCCACTGCCGTGATTTCCAGTTTGTAAATGGTAACAGGCCGGGCGGGAAGTTCCACTTTCTTTCCTTCCCTGGCCAGCTTGTAGGCCCGTTCTCCTTTCACTTTCAGAGCAGAGTAGCTGGAGGGCACCTGCATAATGGGACCGCGAAACTTTTCCGCCACTCTTTCAAAAATAGAAAGGTCTTCCGGAAGAGGTCCCTCTTCCACCACTTTTCCGGTCATATCCTCCGTATCTGTAGCAAGTCCCATGCGGAACTGCGCCCTGTAGGTCTTGGTATGTATAGGAGCATATTCGATAAGCCGTGCCGCCCGTCCCAGAAAGACCGGCAGTACACCTTCCGCCATGGGATCCAGAGTACCGCCGTGACCGATCTTTTTCTGATGATAGATCCGGCGAAGTCTGGCAATCACATCAAAGGAGGTCCAGTCCTTCGGTTTCACTACATTAATGACACCGTCCATCAGAGATATTTCTCCGCTGCCTTCACAAAGAGAGGCTCTGCGTCTTCAAAGCTTTCATGAATGGTGCAGCCTGAAGCCTTCCAGTGTCCACCGCCGCCGAATTCTGCAGCCAGATCGCCAACATTGGCGTGCTCTGTGGAGCGGAGGGATATCCGTGTTTCCTTTTCTCCCTTGTACTTGAAGAGTGCTGCAATCTGGCATCCCCGGATGCAGCGGGGAATGGAAGCATAATAATCGGAATTCTCCCCGTCCAGATCCATGGCTTCTTTGCCCATATAGGCAATGACGATTTTTCCGTCATGGTAGGAATGAACCGTGCCGGCTACCAGCTGGTAGCACTTCATGGCTTCTTCTGTTTTCTCGTCCAGACGGTTGGCAATGTAGTCCGGTTTGGCTCCCATTGCTACCAGCCGGCTGGCCATGAGAAGAGTATGGGCGGAGGTGCAGCTGAACTTAAAGAAACCGCTGTCCGTGCCGATAGCCATGTAGAGGGCATTGCAGGTATCCTCGTCCATTTCAATGCCTGCGTCAAAGAACATTTCCGCCAGCATTTCCGCAGTTGCCGCATATTTGTACTGCAGGTACAGATAGTCCGTGTAACCCTCATTGGACCGGTGATGGTCAATGCAGAGGCTGTCTACATCGGGAAAATCAAAATGACCACCGCGGTCCAGATTTCCCAGATCCGTAAACACCAGGGCATCGTAGTCCCTGCCTTCCGGCATTTCCGTATGCACCAGGGCAGACGTTTTCACCAGGCGGTATACCCGGGGCACGGGATCCGGCAGAAGGATATCCGCTTCCTTGCCCAGCTGCACCAGTACATTATGAAGGGCACAGATGGAGCCTACATCGTCTCCATCGGGATGCTCATGGCCCACCAGAAGGAACCGGTGATGGTTCATGAGGAAATCCCAGGCTTCTTTTTCCCCGATTTCTTTTGCATGATGCAGTGCAAGACTCATTCTTTTTCCTCCTTGTGAATCTTCTTCAAAAGGCCGTCAATATGCATGCCATAGTCCAGGGAGGTATCTTCAGCAAAAGAAATCTCCGGGGTATAGTAGATTTTGAGACGCTGTCCCAGTTCCCGGCGTACAAATCCTTTGCCCTTATTCAGGGCTTCCAGGGAAGCTGCTTTTTCTTCGTCACTTCCAAAAAGGGAAACAAAAATCTTCGCTTCCCGAAGATCTCCGGTCACTTCCACGCCCGTCACCGTCACAAATCCGATGCGGGGGTCTTTCAGATCATGAAGGAGCATGTTGCTCACTTCCTGCTTGATAAATTCCTGTACTTTTCGTACTCGTAATTCTGACATGGGTTTCACCTCACATTTTGATAAAAATATCCGCCTTCTATGCAGTTGGATAAAGGCGGATACGTAAATCATTGTATATGCAGGACCGCAGAAGGGCCCCGGATTCAAAAGTTCAGAGAGACATGGCTCTGCCGCAGGTTTTGACTTTGAAGGAGAAAAGCGGCTCACTGCATTTTGTGCGTCGCCGCATTTCCCTGCGAATCAGATCTGCCTGCCGCCATAGAGGGGAGACGGTTTTTATCAAAAGCGATGCCTCTGCAAACTTTAAGAGCGCCCATTGAAACTCTCGCGCCACAGGCGCTGTCAAACATCAGGCCGCCTCAGGCAGCCTCTCTTATTTCAGTTCAGCAGCTTCTTCCTTCAGTTCAAAGGCTTCCAGCTGGTCTCCTTCTTTCACATCACGGTAACTGTCAATGGAAATGCCGCATTCAAAGCCTGCAGCCACTTCCTTCACATCATCCTTGAAACGGCGCAGGGAAGCAATCTTGCCTTCGTGAATGACGATGCCGTCGCGGATAAGGCGGAGCTGGCAGGTGCTTGTAATCTTGCCGTCCTGTACATAGGAACCGGCTACGATGACCTTCGGTGTATGAATGACCTGGCGGACTTCTGCATGGCCCAGTACTACTTCGCGGATAGTCGGTGCCAGCATGCCGGCCATAGCGGCCTTTACATCGTCGATGCAGTCATAAATGACGCGGTAGAGGCGGATATCTACGCCGTCTTTTTCTGCCATGGCTCTGGCATTGGCATCCGGACGGACATTAAAACCGATGATGAGGGCATGGGAAGCCGATGCCAGCATAACATCCGATTCATTGATAGCGCCTACAGCGGAGTGAACGATGGAAATGCGGACTTCTTCGCTCTTGATAGCCTGGAGAGACTGTACCAGTGCTTCAACGGAACCCTGGACATCTGCTTTGATGATGATATCCAGTTCCTTCATTTCCCCTTCCTTAATCTTTTCAAAGATATTGTCCAGGGTAACCTTCTGTACGTTTCTCTGTTCTTCTTCCTTGGCTCTGGATGCCCGGAGTTCAGCAATGGCTCTTGCTTTCTTTTCGTCCATGACGTAGAAATGATCGCCTGCTTCCGGTACGCTGTCCATGCCCAGGATTTCTGCCGGTGCGGAAGGTTCGGCATTTTTCAGTTTTCTGCCGTTTTCATTGGTCATGGCGCGGACACGGCCCCAGCATTTGCCGGCCAGAATGCCGTCGCCTACATGGAGGGTGCCGTTCTGTACGAGGACACTCATCACAGGGCCTCTGCCTTTATCCAGCTGGGCCTCGACTACTACGCCGTAAGCTTCACGGTTCGGATTTGCTTTCAGTTCCTGCATTTCCGCTACCAGAAGGATGTTTTCCAGGAGGTCATCAAGACCGATCTTCTTCTTGGCGGAAATGGGGGTCATAATGACATCGCCGCCCCAGTCTTCTGCCAGAAGGCCTTCCTTGGACAGTTCTTCCTTGATGCGGTCCGGGTTGGCACCGGGTTTATCAATCTTATTGATAGCCACCATAATGGGCACCTTGGCGTTCTTTGCATGGTGGATGGCTTCAATGGTCTGCGGCATAACACCGTCATCAGCTGCTACGATAAGGACAGCGATATCGGTGATCTGAGCGCCTCTGGAACGCATGGCGGTGAATGCTTCATGGCCAGGGGTATCCAGGAATGTAATCTTGTGTCCCTTGTAGCGAATCTGGTAGGCGCCGATACGCTGGGTAATGCCGCCGGCTTCATGCATGGCTACATTGGTCTGGCGCAGAGCGTCCAGCAGGGTGGTCTTGCCGTGGTCTACATGGCCCATGATGGTCACTACTGCCGGTCTTGGCTTCAGGAACCGGGGATCATCAGGAGCCGGTTTGTATTCCGTAGGATCTGCAGCAGCGGCTGCTTCTTTCAGGGTCACGCCGAATTCTTCTGCCAGGATTTCAATGGTATCCCGATCCAGGTTCTGGTTGATGGTAGCCATAACGCCGTCCATCATAAGGTGTTTAATAATTTCGCTGACTTCGCGGCCGAAGAGTTCTGCCAGTTCCTTAACGGTTACGCTTGGCGGCAGTTCCACTTCTGTAGGATAAGAGGTGGTCTTCTTGTCAGCCATATGTTTTTTCTTCTTGCTCTGGTTCAGAGAGCGGGCCATCAGGGAACCGCCTTCCTTTTCCCGTCTGCTTCTTTCCCAGTCCTTCTTGGATTTCTTCTTTGCCGGTTTTTCCCGTCTCTGCTGGGGAGCCGGTGCCTCCTCTACAGGAGCTGCATGGCTGTTTCTATCGGAGTTCCTGCGATCCTGACGGGAATGGTCATTTCTGTCATTCCTATCCTGATGCTGGTTTCTTTCATTCCTGTTTTCGCTGCGTTCTCCACCGTTTCTGGAAGGTCTTCCGCCTTCGCTGCGGTTTCTTCCATCCCGGCCGGAGCGGTCATTTCTTTCGCTGCGGGCAGTCTTTTCTCCCTGCCGTTCATTTCTGTTTTCCTGGCGGCGGGGCTGTCTTTCCTCTCTTCCACGGATTTCCTTCTTTTCAGTTCTGGATGCCTGCTTCGGTTCTTCATGGGCAGCGGTTCTGATTTCTTCTTTCTTTTCTGCTTTCGGTGCTGTCTTTACAGCTTCTGCCTTGGGTGCAGGCTTCGGTTCTTCCGGCACTTCAAAGGAAGAATAGGACTTCCGTCCCGTTTCCTGCCGTTTCCGATCTGTAGGCCGGCCCTGCTGGTCAAAGCGGACGGTGCGCATGGGCGGACGTTTTGCCGGTTTCTTTTTAACGGCAAATGCCTTTTCCAGGATAGCGCATCCGTTATCATCTACACCGCTCAGTCGGCTGGTGACATCCACATTGTGGCTTTTCAGTACATCCAGCACCTCTTTATCTGTTTTGCCATACTGTCTGGCTAATTCATATACTCTCTTTTTCTTCTGCATAAGCAGCCTCCCAACCTTTATGATTTCCGGTGGTCAATTTTATCTGCAATTGCCCTGCCGAATCCTTTATCTGTAATCAGCGCTGCTGTCCGTACCCCTTTTCCCAGGGCTCTGCCCAGTTTTTCCTTCTCCCCAAAAATTCTTGAGGAAATATGCGCTCTCTCAGCAGCTTTTATATATTCGTCCTTTGTTCGCGGGGAGCTGTCTTCTGTAACAATCAGCAGGACGGCCTGCCTTTTTTTCAGTCCTTCTGACACCTGTTCATTCCCGGAAAGCAGCTTTCCTGCTTTCATGCAAAGGCCAAGCATCCTGTAAATCGGTTCATCCATTTTCAATCTGCGATTTCAATGCTTCATACACATCTTTGGAAACCGGACGCTTCAGCGATTTTTCCAGGCCATGGGATTCATAGGCCTTGTTGAAGCAGTCCATATTGTCACACACGTATACGCCACGGCCGGATTTCTTGCCCGTTCTGTCCACTTCGATCACCCCTGTGGGAAGCACGACGATGCGGAGCAGTTCCTTCTTCGGTTTCAGTTCCTTGCAGCCGACGCACATGCGCATGGGAATCTTTTTAACTTTCATTCCTTATCTTCCTCCTGCATCTCTTCTTCGCCGCCGGCTTCAATATCTCCAAGGATATCATCATCCTCTTCCTCATCAGACTGACCGAAGCCCTCTTCCTTAGCCTGGGTTTCGCTCTTAATATCGATCTTCCAGTTTGTCAGTTTCGCAGCCAGCCTAGCATTCTGACCTGCCTTGCCAATGGCCAGGGAGAGCTGGTAATCAGGAACAATGACGTAGGAAGATTTTTCTTCTTCCCATACGGAAACGGAAATAACCTTAGCCGGAGACAGGGCATTGGCGATATATACGGCCGGATCTTCATCCCAGCGGACAATATCAATCTTTTCATCATGCAGTTCATTGACAATATTCTGCACTCTCTGTCCCTTCGGGCCAACGCAGGCGCCTACCGGATCTACATTGGGATCCATGGCGTAAACGGCAATCTTGGAGCGGGAACCGGCTTCACGGACAACGCTCTTGATTTCTACGGTGCCGCTGTAGATTTCAGGAACTTCCAGCTCGAAGAGGCGCTTCAGCAGTCCAGGATGGGTTCTGGAAAGAATAATTTCCGGTCCCTTGGTGGTTTTTCTGACTTCCAGCACATAGCACTTGATCTTGTCATTGGGATGGAATTCTTCTCCTTCAATCTGTTCTGCAAAAGGAAGGATGCCTTCCACACGGCCCAGATCTACGAAAATGGTACGGGATTCGCTCCACTTAACGGTACCGGTAATCACATCGCCTTCGCGGCCGGAGAATTCATCATAAATGGATCCTCTCTCCGCTTCTCTGAGCTTCTGGATCATGACCTGCTTGGCGGTCTGGGCAGCCACACGGCCGAAATTCTTCGGTGTCACTTCAATGCGGAGCATATCACCGGCTTCGTAGGTCTTATCAATCTTCTTGGCATCAGCCACGGAAATTTCATTGATCGCATTTTCAGAAGCGGGGTCAATTTCCTCTACTACAGTCTTTTCTTCATAAATATGGTAATCGCCGGTTTCACGGTTCAGCGTAACAGAGGTCTTGGCATTGCTGCCTGTTTCCTTCTTATAGGCAGTGAGCAGCACCATTTCCAGTGCATCAAAAACAACCTTCTCATCAACCTTTTTCGCCTTCACCAGGCCCTTGATTGCTTCAATTAAATTGAGATTCACGATGACTATTCCCTCCCGGAATTAAAAAGAAAAATGCAGTCTCACCTGCGAAATCTTATCTCTCTCTAAAGCCAGCTTTTCTCCGTCTTCCATTTTCAGAAGAAGAGCGCCTTTGTCACCAAGGCCCAAAAGCTTTGCTGTAAACGCCTTGACTCCCTTCCTGCCTTCCAGGGGGGCAAACAGCTTGACATCCACATTTTCACCGGTATAGCGGACAAAATCCTTGTCCTTCTTCAGCACGCGGTCAAGGCCGGGAGAAGAAACCTCAAGCATATAATTGTCCGGTATCAAGTCCGCTTCATCCAGAAGCGCCCCTGCCTTCTCACTCACCGACTGGCAGTCATTCAGATCTACGCCGCCTTCCTTGTCAATGTAAATGCGAAGAATCCAGTTCCGTTCCCGCACATATTCTACATCCACAAGCTCCAGGCCCTCCGCCTCCAGCGAAGACTCCAGCAGTTTTTCCACTGCCTCTTCCACATCTCTGCGCGCCATATACCCTCCCTTGGTCCTTAATATAAGAAAGAGTGAGCCGAAGCTCACTCTACAGGAAACTCTATACACACACTTACGCAATAATTATACCACATCATGTAAAGAGTAGCAAATAATAGAAGATTCCGCTTAAAAAGCAGAAATTATTCCGCCTAAGCGAGGTATCTTACTAGCAGAAGAAGCACTTATATATATTTATTCCCACTTGTAGCAATCCCCGATTTTAAGTAAAAAGAGGAATGCAAAGGGAGCAGTTCTTTATTTATTGCTTTACGTCTAAATAAGGCCAAACTGCCCTGTGAATGATGAATCGCCTGTCACCTGTTATCTGTTATTATGTGGGATTATTATGGGACACCACACCTCGCCATCCGCTTGGGAAGTGAGCAATAGAAAAACCCTTTCATAGACAGGCTAGAGATTATTTCAGTTGACCTTGAATTCCAATACAGTATATTCACAGCACCAAATAACTTTCGAAAACGAAATCACATAGTCTTCAGTAATACAGTCATTCCCAAACAGAAACGAAAATATTAACCCAGAGAACTATCCATACAGCCCAAAAGAACCAGTGGGCAACCACTGGCTCTTTTTCATAATATAGGCAGACAGAAGGATATCCTTTCAAATGTCCTTCCCCTTAATCGGCGGCCTGCTCCTCCCGGCGATTCCGACCAAAACAGCACGGATGACACCTGGCTGAGCAGGAAAAAGGGCAAGCAAAAAGGACATCCTTACAGATGTCCTTTTCCTTAATCAGCAGCTTCCT
>NZ_JBJEXP010000022.1:0-3073 GCF_051885895.1 Dialister sp.
CGGCTGTATGCTCACCTGCTCTTTCCTGACGACACAGACATTCCGCTCCGGCGGCTGCCCCTGGCCGATTCATGAAAGAAGATGACCTGCGCCCGCCATGCAGCGGCATAGGGATGAATCAGGAGTTTTTGCTGTGGAAAAAGCATATTAAAACCCGGATTCCATTGAGGAATCCGGGTTATCAACCGGAAAACAGGCTCCGCCCATGCAGTTTGCCACGGGCGGAGCTTTTCTGTTATGCATTTATTAAACTGCCTGTCGGACCGGGAGCGGTCACTGCTTTTCCTGCCATGAAAACAGCACTTTCCCTGTGTCCTTTGGGGCGATGCCGTTTTTTTCCAGTAAGAGCAGGTATTTCTTGGCGGGCAGACCGAAGGCATAGCCGGTGAGGCTGCCGTTGGAACCGATGACCCGGTGGCAGGGAATGAGGATGGGGAGAGGATTTTTCCCGCAGGCCGTTCCTGCGGCTCTGACGGCTTTAGGGCTTCCCGCCTTTTCCGCAATTTCCTTGTAGGTCATGGTGCAGCCGTAGGGGATTGTCTGAAGGACAGTCCATATTTTTTCCTGAAAGGGAGTACCCCGGGGACGCAGGGGCAGGGTGAAATTTTTTCTCTTTCCTGCAAAGTACTGGGAAAGCTCTTTTCGGCACTGACGGGTCAGGCTGTTTTCCCGGATCTCCTGCGCCTTCCGGGAAACGGGAAGGAGTTCTATGATGGCCTGATTGGAGGCCCGGATCATAAGAAGGCCCAGGGGAGAGTCTGCATAGGCAGTGTATAGGGCTTCGGAAAGTGAGTCGGTTGGAGAGAGGGGATTCCTGGTCATGGCGTGGTCCTTTCAGTAGATGGCAAAGAGGAACGGAATTCCTGCGGGGATAATTTTCTTCCTTCATCATACTATGTTTCCTTTGGGAAAAGAAGGCGAAAGGGGTCCTCTATGATTTCTTTCCGGCTGCGTGTACAATAATGGTACAAGACAGAAATGAGCCGTCATCAGGCTGATGGCAGGGAGGATGCAGAATGGATAATGTAAAAAAAGTACTGGAATATCTGAGGGAATGCGAAGTTTTTTACATGGCTACGGTAGCCGGTTCGGAGCCCCGGGTGCGTCCCATGAGCGGAGTATGCACGGTGGAAGGGAAGCTCTGCTTTCTCTTTTCCCGCAGGTCGGAGCTGTATCATGAAATCATGGCGAACCGCCGGGTGGAAATCAGTGCGGTGCATCCGGACAAATCCTGGATTTCTATCCGCGGATGGCTGAAGGAAGAGGAGTCCCGGGAAACGAAGGATCATATGCTGAAGGCCTGCCGGGATGATATTGAGGATATGGGAATTATGGATCAGGAAGAAATGGCGGTTTTCAGTCTGCAGGAGGGCTGCGTGATTCTTCGGGACAGGAATCTGCAGAAGGAGAAGAAGTTCGCCATGGACTGAACAGAGGAAAGCCACGGGAGATACAGATGCCTGCTGAATTTCTCTTTACATCTTCTGCGGGATGATTTAATGCTTCATTAACTGTATAAAGTGTTATAATGGATTCAATCTATCCATTGTCTATAGAATGGAAATATAAAGGGGGATATTATGGCATCCAATGGACTTGTGACTGATTTGTACCAGCTGACTATGACCAATGCTCTTTTCAAGAAGGGCATGCACGAGAGAAAAGTGGTCTTTGACCGTTTTTATCGGGTAAATCCTTTCCATGGCGGTTACACGGTGGTGGCAGGGCTGTCCCATCTGGTGGATTTTGTCAGAAATTTTACCTACAGCGATGAGGATATTGACTATCTGAGAAGCCTTCATATTTTCTATCCGGAATTTTTGGATTATCTGTCTCATTTCCATTTTACCGGTAATATTTATGCCATGCCGGAAGGTACGGTGGCTTTCCCGGGAGAACTGCTTCTCCGTTTTGAGGGAACCACCACGGAAGCCATGCTTCTGGAAACAGGCCTTTCCATGATCATGAACCATGAAAGTCTGATTGCCACCAAGTGCCGGAGAGTACGTACCGTAGCGCCGCATGATGCGCTGATGGAATTCGGTCTTCGCCGTGCCCAGGGACATTCTGCCGGACTCTGGGGCGCCAGAGCATCCATGATCGGCGGGTTCAACGGCACCTCCAATGTGGAGGCAGGCCGGCTTTTCGGCATTCCCGTACTGGGTACCATGGCTCACAGCTGGGTCATGAGCTTTGACACAGAGCTGGAAGCCTTTGAAGAATATGTGAAACAGTATCATGATAATCTCATTCTCCTGGCTGATACCTACAATGTACTGGAAATGGGAGTGCCCCATGCGATTCAGGTCTTCAAGAAGCTGAAAGCGGAAGGAAAACTGCCGAAAAAGTACGGCATCCGTATCGACAGCGGAGATCTGGGCTATCTTTCCCAGGAAGCATCCCGCATGTTCCGGGAAGCCGGTTTCCCCGATGCCATCATTTCAGGCTCCAACGATCTGGATGAATACCTGATCCAGTCCCTGAAGGAACAGGGCTGCACCGTCACCAGCTGGGGCGTAGGCACCAAGATTATTACGGCTGACGGGACATCGGCTCTGGGCGGCGTCTTCAAGATGAGTGCCCGGGAAAAGGGCGGCTCCTTTGAACCGGTTATGAAGATTTCCAATGATGTGAGCAAGATGACAAATCCCGGCATCAAGGATGTCCGCCGTTTCTACAAGAAGGATTCGGGAAAGATGATCACCGATCTGGTGTGCCTGGCAGATGAACCGTTCCCGGACGGCGGAGATTTCACCCTGGTTACGGAATCAGCCCGGTGGCGCAAGAAGGAACTGAAGGCAGGCACCTATACCTGCGTGGACATGCTGAAGCCTGTCATTCTCCACGGCGAAGCGGCACCGCTTCCCAGCCTGCAGGAAACCATTGATTATGCCAACAGACAGATGGAAACCCTGTGGCCGGAATATACAAGACTCCTCAATCCGAATATTATGGAAGTCAATCTCTCTGATCAGCTGCAGGAGCTGAAGAGCCGGATTATTGACGAGGATCTGAAAAGGAAATAATGCCTGACGGCATGAGGAAAGCCCTTCTCCGGAAGGGCTTTTTTGTA
>NZ_JBJEXP010000023.1:0-14744 GCF_051885895.1 Dialister sp.
ATCAAGGGAGGAACTATTATGAATTTTCCACAGGATGTAAAGTACGCTAAAACTCATGAATGGGTCAAAAAAGAAGGAGATTTCGTGCTCATCGGACTGACCGATTATGCCCAGGACCAGCTGGGTGACATTGTATTCGTTAATCTTCCGGAAGTGGGAGACCCGGTAAGCCAGGGCGACACCTTTGCGGATATCGAATCGGTAAAGGCGGTTTCCGATGTATACAGCCCGGTAACGGGGGAAGTGGAAGAAGTGAATGAAGAACTGCTGGATGCACCGGAAAAGGTCAATGGAGATCCCTATGGTGCCTGGTTTGTAAAGGTTAAAAATGTAAGTGATATGGAAGATCTGATGGATGCAAAGGAGTATGAAGAATTCTGCAAAACCTGCGGGGAGGAATGATTATGGGAAGCTATGTACCGCAGTCTCCGGAGGAAACAAAGGAGATGCTTACCTTTCTGGGGCTGTCCTCGGTGGATGATCTATACCGGGATGTGCCGGAAAAGGTATATCTGAAAAAAGTATCTATTCCGCAGGGAAAGAGTGAAATGGAGGTTCTCCGGGAGATAGAGAAGACTGGAGCGAAAAACAGAAGGTTTACTTCCATTTTCCGCGGCGCCGGTGCCTACTGCCATTACATTCCCGCTATTGTAAAGCAGGTGATTGCAAAGGAAGCGTTCCGCACGACTTACACTCCCTACCAGGCGGAAATCAGCCAGGGGATTCTTCAGTCCATTTTTGAATATCAGACCATGATAGCGGAACTGACCGGTCTGGATGTGTCCAATGCGTCGGTATATGATGGCGCTACCGCCGCCGCGGAGGCGGTATTCATGTGCCTGGAGAGAAAAAAGAATAAAGTCCTTGTGTCCGGAGCGGTCCATCCCCAGATACTGGAAGTGATGAAAACCTACTGCGAGAGCCGAAGGGTGGAGCTTGCAGTCATTCCGGTGAAGGAAGGCAGGACTGATACAGAAGCGGCAGGCAAAATGGCTGATGCGGAAACGGCGGCTCTGTTTTTCCAGAACCCCAATTTCTACGGACTTATAGAAGATGGCGACAGCCTCACCGCTGCTGCCCATGATGTAAAGGCAAAGGCGGTTATGTCCGTATCTCCTCTGTCCCTGGGACTTTTAAAAACACCCGGCGAGTACGGCGCAGACATTGCCGTTGGCGATGGGCAGGAACTGGGGCTTCCCCTTTCCTTCGGCGGCCCCTATATGGGATTTATGACCTGCCGGGAAAAACTGATGAGAAAACTGCCCGGCCGTATTGTGGGAGAAACTACAGACAGCCGGGGAAACCGGTGCTATGTGCTTACCCTGCAGGCCAGAGAACAGCATATCCGTCGGGAAAAGGCATCATCCAATATCTGCTCCAATGAAGCACTCTGCACCATGGCTTCCGGCGCTTATATGGCTGCGCTGGGACCGGGAGGCATGAAGGAAGCGGCTGAACAGTGCTATGCCAAAGCTCATTATCTGGCAGGAGAACTGGAAAAAGCAGGATTCCCGCTGAAATATAAGGGCCCCTTCTTTGACGAATTTGTAACTGAATCTCCTCTTCCGCCAAAGGACGTGGAGAAGCTTCTGGCGGGAGAAGGTATTCTCGGTGGCCTTCCGCTGGAAGGTGATATCCTCTGGTGTGCTACAGAAATGAACAGCCGCGGGGATATGGACAGACTGGTATCGATCTTGAAAGGAGGGATATCTCATGGAGCTTCTGTTTGAACGTTCTAAAAAAGGACATCATATGGATCTGTTCCCGCCTCTGGATGTACCGGAGGGGCCGGTGGATATTCCGCTCCGTGAAAAGGCACCCCATCTTCCGGAACTGGATGAAGTGGAAATGGACAGGCATTACGGCCAGCTGGAAAAGCAGACTTTCGGCGTAAATCATGGATTCTACCCTCTGGGATCCTGTACCATGAAGTACAATCCTGCTGTGAATGAATTGACTGCATCTCTGAAGGATTTTACGGATATCCATCCGCTGGCTCCGGAGGAAAGTGTGCAGGGATCTCTGGAAATCATGTATTCCCTGCAGCAGCTGCTGGCTTCCATTACAGGCATGGATGCCATGACGCTTCAGCCGGCTGCCGGTGCGCATGGTGAATATACAGGACTTCTGCTGATTCGTTCCTATCATCTTTCCCGGGGAGATACTGGGCGGACAAAGATTATTGTTCCTGATTCCGCTCATGGCACGAATCCGGCTTCTGCCGCCATGGCAGGTTTTGAAGTGGTGCATGTGCCCTCCAATGACAAGGGCGGAGTCGATCTGGAAGGGCTGAGGGCAGCGGTAGGAGACGATACGGCAGGCCTCATGCTTACCAATCCGAATACCCTTGGCATTTTTGATCCGAATATTCTGGAAATCACCCGCATTGTCCATGAAGCAGGCGGACTCTGCTATTATGACGGCGCCAACCTGAATGCGGTGGTGGGCCGGGCACGGCCCGGGGATATGGGATTTGACTGCGTCCATGTGAACCTCCACAAGACTTTCTCCACACCCCACGGCGGCGGCGGCCCCGGAAGCGGTCCTGTAGGATGCAAGGCATTTCTGAAAGATTTCCTGCCTCATCCGGTGGTAGAAAAAGAAGGAAATGTCTATCATTTCGTGAAACCGGCGAAATCCTTCGGCCGGGTGAAAATGTTTTACGGCAATTTCCTGGTCCTGCTTCGTGCGCTGACCTATATTCTCATGCTTGGATCTGACGGACTGGCGGAAGCTTCGGCCCATGCGGTCCTGAATGCCAACTATCTCATGAAAAAGCTGTCTCCCTGCATGGATATGGCTTATCCCGGCACCTGTATGCATGAATTTGTGATGACGCTGGAGCATTACAAGAAGGAAACCGGCGTGTCGGCCCTGGATGTGGCCAAAGGGCTTCTGGATGAAGGCATGCATCCGCCCACCATGTATTTCCCGCTCATTGTCCATGAAGCGCTTATGGCGGAACCTACGGAAACAGAAAATAAGGAAACTCTGGACAGGGCGGCGGAGGCGTTCATCCGTGTATTCGAGAAGGGAAGAACAGATCCCGAGTCTCTTCACACAGCACCCCATACCACGCCCATCGGCAGGCCTGATGAGGTAAAGGCCGCCCGTCATCCCCATATCCGGTATGATTTTGGAGATTGATATGATTCGAAAACTTACATTTCTTAAAAACTGGCAGGATACACAGAATCCATTCCGCAATTTTGCAGTGGAAGAATACCTCATGAACCATGTGGAGGAAGGAGAAATCATTTTCTTCCTATGGCAGAACAGGAATACCGTAGTCATTGGCAGAAATCAGAACGGCTGGCATGAGTGCAACGTCAAGAAACTGGAAGAAGATGGGGGTCTTCTCGCCCGGCGGCTCTCCGGCGGCGGTGCGGTCTACCATGACATCGGCAATATGAACTTTTCCTTCCTTGCCAGAAGGGGAGATTATGATGTGGCAAGGCAGCTTTCGGTCATCGTGGAAGGCGTCAAAAAATTCGGAATTCAGGCGGAAAAGAGCGGACGGAACGATATTAAAATCGACGGACGCAAATTTTCCGGAAATGCTTTTTATAAACACGGCGACCTCTGCTACCACCACGGAACTCTTCTCATTGCGGAAGATATGAAGGATATGGTGAAATACCTGAATGTGGACGGCTCGAAAATGAATTACAAGGGCGTAAAGTCCGTGCCGGCCAAAGTGGTTAATCTTTCCGAGCTGAATCCCGATATTACGGTGGAAAGTCTTACGGAAGCGCTTCAAAAGAGCTTCGGCGAGGTGTATGGCCTTCCGGTACGGGAAATCCATTCCTCCGATATACCGGAAAAAGCACTGGAAGAACGGATCCGCTTCTTCTCTTCCTGGGACTGGCGCTATGGCGCAGCCCATGAGTTCGATGTGCCGGTGGAAGGACGCTGGGACTGGGGATTTCTGAAATTCTCCTTCTGGGTAGATCACGGCATGATCGAAGAGGTTTCCGTAGATTCCGACGGTCTGGAAGCAGACTTTATCGCCGCCATTCCGGAAGTGCTCAAGGGAAAGCGGTACGAAGGGAAAGAAATGGCCCGGGCTGTTTTGTCTATGGAAACAGGAACTCCCGAAGAAAGAGAAGTACAGAAGGATGCAGCATCTCTGCTGGAAAAGATATAATGAGAGCCGCTGTCGGCGGTGATCCATGGAGGCAGGTATCCTTCGGAGTGCCGGTGCCAAAAGGAAAATGTGATCAAAAGTGGGAGGAATGCCTATGAAATATGATGTCATTATTATCGGCGGCGGGCCGGGAGGCTATGTGTGCGCAGCCCACTGCGCCCGATACGGGTTGAAAACGGCAGTCATCGAAAAGAGAGAACTGGGCGGCACCTGTCTGAACCGGGGCTGCATTCCTACAAAAACGCTTCTTTTTACGGCAGGCCTTCTGGAGAATCTGAAGAAATCAGCTCTTTTCGGCTTAAAAAATGCCGGCGGAGAAGCAGATTTTGAGGGACTTCGGAAACGGTGCGAAGCGGTCGTTTCTTCCCTGCGAAGCGCAGTCGCCAAAATGATGAAACAGAATCGGATCGATGTTTATCAGGGAACCGGCAGGGTTCTTTCCCCGTCTCTGGTGTCGGTGGAAAAGGAAGGAGAATCCAAAACACTGGAAACGGATCATATCGTCCTTGCTGTGGGCGGAGCACCTTCCGTTCCTCCTATTCCTGGAAGCCGGCTTCCCGGCGTATATACCAGCGACAGTCTTTTGTCAGAACTGCCTGAAGTGAAACGGCTGGTTATTATCGGCGGCGGGGTCATCGGCGTGGAATTTGCCGAGGCCTATCGTGCCTTCGGCGCTGAAGTGACGATTGTGGAAATGATGCCTCGGCTTCTTCCGCCTTTTGATACGGATCTGGCCCGTCATCTGGCAGCTGTTTTCCGTAAAAAGGGAATCCGGGTGATTACCGGGGCAGCAGTTAAGGCAATCTCGGAAAAGGAAGGGGCTCTTGCCGTGTCCTACGGACTGGGAGAGAAAGAAGAGTCTGTTCCGGCCGATGCGGTTCTGATTGCCACAGGACGCCATGCAGAAACGAAGGGGCTTCTTTCCATGGACGCAGATATGGAAAGGGGATGCTTCAAGGTGAATGACCGCTTTGAAACATCAATCCCCGGCATTTATGCAATCGGTGATATAGTGTATGGGGGTATCCAGCTGGCCCATGCCGCCGAGGCGGAAGGCAAGGCGGCAGCGGCGGCCATTGCGGGAAAGCCATGCTCCATCGATCAGCAGCTTGTGCCGCAGTGCGTTTATACCATTCCTGAAATTGCAGCGGTAGGCATTTCTGAGGATCAGGCCAAAAAAGAAGGCATTCCTCTGAAAACAAGCCGCATTGTCATGGGAAGCAATGCCAGGAGTCTCATTGCCGATGAGACAGGATACATGAAAATCTTTGCGGACAAGGACAATCATCTTCTGGGAGCACAGCTGTTCTGCAAAGATGCGGATAACCTCATTTCTGAAGTGTCCCTGGCCATAGCCAATCATCTGACCACGGAAGATTTCCTTAAAGTCATCCGTCCCCATCCCTCTGTGGAAGAATCACTGGGAGAAGCGGCAGAAGGAACGCTTCTGAAATAAATCATAAAAAGCATGGAACCTTTTGGCATCCATGCTTTTTTGTGTGGGCTGGTGAATCAGCGTATCCGCAGGCCGGAAGGCTGCATGCTGCCTGCAGCCCGCTCTGTCGTTCTTAGCCGGCACTCAGAATGGCGGGCGGAAAGCAGCGGGGATTTCACTGTCTTCCCCGTTTACCGATCCACTATTTACATAAACTTTATGTTATTCAATGCAGAAATGGAGTACAATAGAAAAGTATATGAACGAATGGAGATGATAGAATGGACAGGATTGCCGTATTGATTCCCTGCTGGAATGAAGCGCTGACTATAGAGAAAGTGGTGAAGGACTTTAAAAAGGCGCTTCCGGAAGCGGTGATTTATGTATATGATAATAATTCCACCGATCATACGGCGGACATTGCCGAGCGGGCCGGAGCGGTGGTGCGCCATGAATACCGGCAGGGAAAGGGCAATGTGATCCGTTCCATGTTCCGCGATGTGGATGCGGACTGCTACATCATGGCAGATGGCGACGATACCTATCCGGCAGAAAGCGCCCGGGATATGGTAAATCTCATACTGGAAGGCAGGGCGGATATGGTCATCGGCGACCGTCTGTCCTCTACCTATTTTGAAGAAAATAAGAGACCTTTCCACAATTCGGGAAATATGCTGGTACGTCGTTTCATCAATATGTTCTGGGGAGAAAGCAGTCATGAAATCAAGGATGTCATGACCGGCTACCGGGCTTTTTCTCCCATGTTCGTTAAAACATTCCCCATTCTGTCCAAAGGCTTTGAAATCGAAACGGAAATGACGATCCATGCTTTAGACAAGAATCTTCTCCTGGCCAATGTGCCGGTGTCATATCGTGATCGACCCCGGGGCAGCGTGAGCAAGCTTCATACCTTCCGGGACGGGGCCAAGGTGCTGAAAACAATTTTCATGCTCTATAAAGATTACAGGCCGCTCCGCTTTTTCACCATGGCAGCCGTTCTTCTGGCCCTGATATCCCTTGCCCTTTTTATTCCCGTATTTCATGAATATGTGATCACGGGGCTGGTGCCGAAGCTGCCGACCCTGATGACATCAGGATTCTTCATGATGGCCGCTGTCGTATTCCTGGGAATCGGCCTCATGCTGGACACGGAAGTCAAAAACAGCCGGAAAAATTTTGAAATCCAGATGAATATCATCCGGATGATGCTGAAACGAAGGTAAAAGGCATCAGTCGGTACAGACTGCAGGGATTTCCCCTGGGTCCGGTATCTCCGGCAGCTTTTCGGAAACAGAAGGCTGAAATAACAATCATAGATCTCACATTGCTTTAGAAAGGTACACCATGTTTGATTCTCTTATTCGCAAGTTTTTCCCTTCCACGGAACGATTCTGGGAAGTCTTTCGCTTTCTGGCCGTAGGCGGCGGATGCTTTCTTCTGGAATACGGACTCCTCTATACCCTTACCGAATACGGCGGGCTGCATCCTTTGGTTTCCGCACCCATCGCTTTTACCGTGTCCCTGGTGGTGAACTACATCCTCTGTGTTTATGTCGTATTCCATGCCAAACAGCAGACCGGGCGGCAGATGGTACTCTTTGCACTGACCTCCATTATAGGTCTGGGCATTAACCAGGCAGTCATGTGGTTTTTTATTGATATCATGGGGCTGTGGTACATGTTTGCCAAGGTTATTGCATCAGCTATCGTAATGATATGGAACTACTTTACCAAAAGGTATGTGCTTCACGGGCATGTGTGAAGAAAAGTCACGATGGGCAGATATAATTTCCCAATATACCGGCGCTGCTAGAAATTTTAAAAATGAAAAACACCATGGAAATGATCATTTCCATGGTGTTTTTTTATCGGAGTGCCTCTTTCAGCTGGGCACGGAATATATTGGCGCCGCCGTTGGCCGGGTGTCGGAGTCCGATAACGGGAATGCCGGCAGCGGTCAGGGTGGATTCGCTTTTCTTTCCTACAGCAAATACAGGAATGGGGCCGGTCATTTCCATGAGTTCTTTGGTATAGACAAGGCCGGCTGCAGATTCTTCATCTGTGGGAGTGCGGTTGGTGAGAAGATTTCCTTTTTTATAGGGATGAAAAGGGAAGATATTCCAGAGCAGGAATTCGTCAGGGAGAAGGCCTGCATCAAGGCAGGCTTTCCAGACCACAGAATCGGTGGGCTCGTTAAATCCCTTTTCTTTCTGCGCAGGCTTCGTAATAAAAGGACTGTCAGGCCTGCTGGTACGTCTGCCGGAATGATGAAGGATCATCTGGCTGTTTACTGTGGGGTGGAAATCCAGCAGCATTCTTTCGCAGGTCATGGCTATGCCGGAAAATTGTCCTCCCTGATAGCCGCAGGCTTCTGCTACCAGAAGAATTCTGGCCCTGTGAATTCTGGAAGACAGATAGTCTTCCAGATTTTTTCTTCGGATGGAAAGGGCATCGGCGGTATCATAGTCCGGATTGAAGTCATTCCAGGGATTGAAGGTATTTTCTCCCCGGTAGGAAATAAGGTGCTGCATAAAGGTGGAAATATCCATGACAGAGAACTCCTTTACAGGAAATGGAAAGAAAAGGAAGCACGGCGTTTATGGCTTACGGAAGAGGGGAATCCTCTTTTTGGGATTCTTTGATATCATCCTTGATCTGTTCCTTGGCTTCCTTAAAAGATTCGGGAATCTTTTCCTCATCGGTCATTACAAAAATGGTCCCGGTGAGCAGCGGCGTTACCGGCTGAAAACGGTATTTGAAGAACCACTGGTCAAAGTATTTTTTATCGCTTTTGGATACGTAGAGAAATACCGGCTTTTCCGGATGGCGGTGCTGGGCCATGAAATCCTTATCCGGCAGGGAAGGCATGACATACTTTTCATTCCACAGAGGATTCCGGTCTTCTTCTTCTGCGACAGGAGGCGGTACTACGCGCACTGCGGTTTCTCCGGTATAGAAGGTGTAACCTGCAGGGTAGGAGCGGAAAAAGTAATGCTCTCCCGGAGCCGCTTTCATTTCCTGGGCCAGGTCCAGAGAAGAGCGGCGGGGCAGGTAATGAGGCAGCCCTTCCATGATGAGACAGAGGAGAACGGAAGCGGTAACGGCGGCGATAACAGTGAGCCGTCTGCCGCTGCTCTTTTTATAGCGAAGGACCAGGGACCAGAAGGCATAGAGAATGACTGCATACAGAACCCACCAGCTGCCTTCCTTTATATAGAAGGAACCGGCCAGGGCGGCAGCCAGGAAAATGACAAATCCCAGCGCATTCCAGAGAAAGGGATATTTTTCTCCGTTTCGGATAGCCGGCGCGGCCATGGCGGAAAAAACAATGGCGGGGACTACGGCAATATAGGTATAAGTGACATACTTGGTGGCCATAAGGGTATAGAAAAGCAGCGTACCCCAGCACCATACCATAAGGAAGCGGTAAAAGGGCGGTTTGTCTTTCCAGCCTTTGACCATTCCATAAAAGGATGTAAAGGTCCAGGGGAGAAGAGCGGCAGGAAGAATGACCAGGTAATAGTACCAGTGGTTATCTTCCGGATGTTCGGAGGAAGTGGCGCGGATGATGTTATGAAGCCCCAGGAACTGTTCCACGAAATCACTGCCATGGATGAGATACATGCCTCCATACCAGGGGAGGGTCACCAGGAAGAAAACGAGAATGCCCTGCCAGGGAAAGAGCCGCAGGGCCATTTTTCCCGATTTCATGGAAAGACACCACAGAAGAAGAAGAGCGCCGGGCAGGACCAGGCCTACGGGTCCCTTTGTCAGGCAGGCAAGACCGGCAGCGGCATAGGCAAGGATCAGGTGCTTTTTATTTCTCTCCATAACACCTATATATCCGGAGAGCATGGTGGGAATGGTGAAAAGAAGCAGCATGCTGTCTGTAATGATGGCATGGGAAATTACCCAGAATTCCAAGGACAGGGACAGCATGGCACCGGACCATACGGCGATCACGTTGTCTTTGGCAATCCGCTGGATATACCAGATCAGAAGCGATACGGACAGAGCGCCGCAGACAATGGCAGGCAGCCGGGACGCCAGATTGGTAAAGCCGAGAATGCTGTAACTGAGGGAAAGAAGCCAGTAAACCATGATAGGCTTGTCATACCAGTAAGTCCCGTAAATCTGGGGTGACATCCAGTTGCCGGAAAGTACCATTTCCTTGGCGGTCAGGGCATAATTGGATTCTACCGGATCCGTGACGGGAAGAAGCCAGGAGCCCCAGAGAAGGAAAAGGAAGGCAGCCAGAAAGAAAAAGAGAAGGGTTTTCCCTGTTTCTTTCGGGCTGTCTGTCGGCGGCTCCGTATGCAGTTGATTTCTTCTTTTCAGATGTTTTGTACTCAATGTCAGTCCTCTTTCTTCAAAAACAGGAAAGCTGTGTCTTTTTCCCAAAGGAGGGTCAGATGGGATTTTTTCTCTTCAGGCCAGTTTTTATATACTTTCTTCTGCACCAGAATATAGGCAGAGGAGGGAATATCCGCTTTTTCATCCTTTCCGGGAAGGAGGACGCCTTTGGCGGCATTCTTCTCTTCAGTTTCCTGCTTTCTCAGGTCAAACTCAGGAAGGGCACTGCCGTAGATATCAGTGTAGAAGGCAGTGGAGGGACGGTAAAATGTGTCTATATAAAGAGGGATGGAACTGTCTCTTTCTGTGGATGCCAGTTTTTCCGCAATGGCTTTTGAAGTGAAAAGAGAAGAAACCGGAGAGGAAAAGGCACCCCAGATGGAGATGACGAAAACCAGAATGAGCAGGGCCTGGGATACCATAAAGGTATGGAACCGTCCTTTTTTCAGGCTGACAGAGGCAAAAACAGCGGCTGCCGCCATGAAAAGAGCAATTCCCCAGCGGACAGGGACACCTCCCGCCGGCGTGATGGGGGCCAGAGCGATGGCTCCTGCAGTGAGGAGGGAGAAAAACAGATGGAAGAGAATGAGGGCCTTTGATATATGTCCCGTCTTTTCGCAGTCTGTCATATACATGCCTGCCAGCATTGAAAGGGGCGGGAACATGGGCAGAATGTAGGAGAAAAGCTGGGTGGAAGACAGGGAAAAGAAAACAAAAATAAAGAGGGCCCATACGAGGAAAAAAGAGGCTGCCCGGTCCTTCATCCATTGTCTGGTCCGGCGGAAAATACCCGGAAGTGTTCCACACCAGGGATAGAATCCTGCCAGAAGAACCACCAGGTAGAGCCAGTAGTGATTCTGTCCTGCATGTTCGGGGCTTACAAAACGGGTGACATTATGGTATCCCAGAAAGGTGTCGATGAAAGGCCCGCCATGGATCCATCCCATGGCGATGTACCAGGGAAGACCTGCCAGGCAGGCAAGTGGAATGCCCCAGTACCATTTCAGTCCCATCACGTTCTTCAGATTGAACTGTTTCGTGCATATCATCCAGATGCCTACGATAAGGGCTGGAAATCCGAAGCCCACGGGACCCTTGGTCAGAAGTGCCAGGCCGCAGAAAATGTAGGCGGTGAAGTATTCCTTACGGAGAAATGACATAAGGGCTATGGTGAGAGTCAGAGTGAGGAGCGTATCAGTGACACTGCTTCTGGCAAGGACGATGATTTCCAGGGAAGAAGCGCAGATAAAGGCACCGCGGAGAGCGGCCCTTTCGCCAATCAGCTTTCGGGAAGACAGATAAAGATACACCGGAGTCAGGGCACCCAAAAGAAGGGAAGGCAGTCTGGCGGTCCAGGTGGAAACGCCAAACAGGCTGAAAGACAATGCTTCCAGCCAGTAGAACAGAGGTGGCTTATCGTACCAGAATTCTCCGTAAATGCGGGGAGAAAGAAAGTCTCCGAAAGCAATCATTTCCTTGGCGGTTTCGCCGTATACCGGTTCATCGGGATCTAAAAGAGGAATGGTTCCCAGAAAAGCACCGTAAATGACCAGGCAGAAAAGGAATAAAAATAGACAGTTCTTATTGAATTTCATTTTGATTTTCTCTTGTGGTATATATGGTATCCTAAAGCGATAACGGCGGAAATCAGCAGGCAGACGCCGGCAATTTCCCATTTATAATCGAGAATCATGGCCCAGTTGTGGCCCAGTACGGAACCGGTAAATACCAGGAAAATGGTCCAGGGCACCGTACCCACCAGGGTAAGGAGGATAAATTCAGGAAGAGGAAACTGGGCGATGCCGGCAGGAAGAGAAATAAAGGTACGCACTCCCGGCAGAAGCCGGCCTGTAAAAATGGCAATGGCACCGTAATTTTCAAACCAGTCCTTGGCAGCGATCATTTTTTTTGCACCAAGACCGCCTTTGGCAGTATGTTTCAAAATCAGATCCCGGCCGCCCTTGTAGCCCAGGTAGTAGGAAATGATGGAACCGGTAATTCCGGCGGCGGTGCCTATCAGCACGGTGGGCCAGAAGGAGAAAATGCTCTGGGATACCAGAAAACCGGCAAATCCCAGAATAATTTCACTGGGGATGGGAATATTCATGTTTTCCAGCACCATGCAGATAAACAGTGCCGCATATCCCCATTCAGAGAGAAATGAAATAATAATTTCCATGTGGGTAGGTCCTTTGTTTATAACGGAACGTTCAAAATATGAGTTATCGGGCGGGGAGCAGGAGTCCCTCAACCTGCATTCTATGATAGAGTAGAAAAATGTATAATATATTTACAATGCTTAAAGAATCATTTAACAGGAGAAACTCCTGCGGTCATGCCGGAAAGAGGCTTGTCCTATAAACTATAACATGGTAAGAGGGCAGGGTCAATCAAAGGCAGTGAGGCAGCAGGACCGCATCAGGATGTGCCATGGGAAGCAGAGGGCCGGCATTTGACATTTATGTAGAATGTTGATAAAATATGCATAGATTGCATAAAGATACTAGAATTGTAAAAATGCGTTTTTTATAAATTCTTCCAATTTATGGAAAATCTGCTGAAAAACGGAAAATATCCTTGTTATCTTTATGAAGAGGGAAATCAGAAACCTGAATAAAAATTCATTAAGGGGTTTCCGGACTGAGAAAATTGCATGGAGATGATTTGTCATGATGGGTAAAAAGTTAAAAATCGTACTGGCATTGGGTGCTATGGCTGCTGTATTTGGCGTGGCCGGCTGCGGCGGCGGAGATTCCAAAAGCAGCGGATCTGCATCCAAAAACGGGATTCCTTCTGTGATCCGTGTAGGTTCCGAAACCACATTCCCGCCTTTTGAATTTACAAAGGACGATAAATATGTGGGCTTTGATATCGACCTGGCTGATGCAGTTATCAAACAGATGGGCAGCAAGATGGAATTCAAGAGCATGGGCTTCGATGCCCTCATTCCGGCCGTACAGTCCGGACAGATCGATCTCATTGCTGCCGGTCTCAACGCCACCCCGGAAAGAGCGAAACAGGTGGCTTTCTCCGATCCTTATTTCACTCAGGACGGCTTCGTCATCATCGTTAATAAAGATAATGACACCATTAAGGACTGGGCAGATCTGGAAGGCAAGAACGTAGGCGCCCAGGTAGGCACCCAGCAGGTGAAACTGGCACAGGAAGCAAAAGCAGCCAACGTGAAACAGCTGGATTCCAATTCTCAGGCTTTCATGGAACTCCAGGCCAATACGCTGGACGCAGTGGTTATTGATCAGCCGGTAGGCATGTATTATCTGAAACAGGGCGCTGACAAGGATCTGAAGATTGTCGGTACTGCCAAGGATGCGGCAGGCATGGTATTTGCCATGAAGAAAGATAATAAGGAACTGCAGGCTGCTGTCAACAAGGCGCTGAAAGAACTGAAGGACAACGGCACCTATGACAAGATTTACACCAAATGGTTTGGCAACGAAGGAAAGAAATAATTCCTGCACGGAAAAACGGACTCCCGCAAAGGGGGTCCGTTTTTTGTGTGAATCACATCATTGCCGGAAGCATTACATTCGTTCAAATCCTATTTGATAATTCAATTTTATACCTATATAATGAAGACAACATCACTATAGCGTTTTTCAGGAGGTGTTTCTCATGAACAGATGGATGAAAGCAGGCGCGGCAGTGCTGGCAGCAGGAATCGTGGCAGGCCTTTCCGGCTGCGGCGGGGAAAAGCAGGCTGCTTCCGCTCCTGCGGCTTCTTCTGCTGCGGCGGGGAAGGAGCTGCGGGTGGCCTGCGTAGCCACATATCCCCCTTTTGTATATAAGGATAAAGAAGGGAAAATCGTTGGCTTTGACGTAGATATTACCGGGGCGGTAGCTAAGGAGCTGGGAGCCCGGGTAGTCTATGAAAGCATGCCTTTCAATGAAATGGTACCGGCTCTGCAGTCCAACAAGGCGGATATCGCCGTAGCGGCAGTAGATATGACCCAGGACAGAGCAGACAAGGTGGATTTCAGCAATATCTACTACAGCAAGGAAAATGTATCCATCCTGGCACGTAAGGAAGATAATGAAATCAAAGGGCCGGAAGATCTGAAGGGAAAGAAAGTGGCTGTGGAAAAGGGCACGGTATATGTGGAAACAGCCAAACAGTACGGTGCAGAAGTGAAGGAGTACGACTACCACGACCAGCTTATTAAAGCAGTGGAGGATAATGAAGCGGACGCACTGATCCTGGATAAGCCGGTAGCCCGTTTCTATCTGGCTCACGGGGCTTCTGACAAACTGAAACCGGCCGGTATTATCAGCGGTTCCGGCGGATTTGTGATGATGCTCAATAAGAAGGACGAAGGCCTCCAGAAGCAGGTCAACGAGGCGCTGGACAAGCTTATGAAAAACGGCGAATATGATAAGATTTATGATAAATGGTTTGCCGATGAAAGCTTCAGCAAGGAACCGGATGTCAAGGCTTGAGCAGGACCGCCCGGACATAGAAAATGAATTTGCGTGTAATAAAGCAAGTAACATCTTGCTTTTCATGATATAATAGGGATAGAGGTATTTTGAAAAAAATTCTTTATCATTATATAAGAAGGAAGGATGGTTATATGAAAAAAAGCACCCTTATCGTTTCTCTGGCGGCAGCTGGCCTGATCGCCGTGGGAGGATACAGTGTTTTTGCGGATAATGGACAGGACAGCTGGAATGGCTGGTGCTATGGTCCGCGGCAGGCTTACAGCTCCGACAGCTCTGATTCCCGGAACGGGAACTATGGCAGAAGAGGCTATGGCTGCGGCGGCTACCGCAGCTCCAATTCCGATGACCAGGG
>NZ_JBJEXP010000024.1:0-2975 GCF_051885895.1 Dialister sp.
AGATGTATATTTATAAAAAATACAGTATTTTTATGGGGGAGGCCATAGTATGAAGAAGATAGTGAAGGCAGCCATGTTGGGGCTGGCAGCGGCAGGTCTGGTTCTGCTTGGCGGCTGCGGCGGCGGTTCCGAGCAGGCGAAGTCGGCGGCCGGCAGCAGTTCGCAGAGTGCGCTTATGCAGAAAATCAAAAAGGATGGTAAACTGGTAGTAGGCACGGCGTCCGGTTTCCCGCCCTATGAATTTCTGGATACTTCCGTGAAGGACCAGAAGAAAATCGACGGCATTGATATGAAGCTGGCGGAGCAGGTGGCGAAGAAGCTGGGAGTGAAGCTGGAGGTGCAGGACATGACCTTCCAGTCCCTTCTTTCTTCCATTACCACCGGGAAGGTGGATATCGCCATTTCCGCCATCAATCCTACGGAGGAGCGGAAGAAGACCGTTGATTTCTCCCAGAATTATCTGGAAGGAAAGCAGACCCTTCTGGTGCGGAAGGAGGATGCGGGGAAGTACAAGTCCCTGGCGGATTTTGCAGGGAAGAAGATCGCCGTCCAGAAGTCTACCATCCAGGAAAAACTGGCTACAGAGCAGATCCCCGATGCCCAGATCGTGGCTCTGGCCAAGGTGCCCGATGCGCTCCTGGAGCTGAAGCAGGGGAAGGTGGACGCCGTGCCGGTGCAGAATATTGTAGGAGGCCAGTACCTGGTCACCAATGACGACCTGGCGCCTACGAATATTTATTTCGAAAAATACAGCGGAGGTTCTGCTGTGGCAGTTCCCAAGGGGAGCGACGATGTGATTGCCGTGATCAATGAAGTCATCCAGGAAAACCAGAAAAACGGAAATATTGACAAGTGGGTGGATGAAATGACGAAGAAAGCGGTAGCCAACGCCCAGTCCAAATGATGGAACTTGCTGATTCCCTAAGGAGGGGACCCATAATGAAGAAAACAATTGAAGGCATACTTTTAGGCGCAGCCCTGGCGGGCGTCATGCTGACCGCAGGCTGCGGCGGCGGAGATTCCTCCAACGCCAAGAGCGCTGGCGCTTCCGGCCAGGCCCAGAGCAAGCTCATGCAGACCATTAAGCAGAGAGGAAAGCTCATTGTGGGCACCTCTTCCGGCTATCCTCCCTATGTGTTCGTGGATGCCCAGTCTCCGGACAAGAAGGTCATCGGCCTGGATATGGAAATGTGCCAGCAGATTGCGGATAAGCTGGGCGTGCCCATGGAAGTGCAGGATATGAGCTTCTCCGCCCTTCTTTCCTCTGTCACCGCAGGGAAGGTGGATATTGCCGTAGGCGGCGTATCGCCTACGCCGGAACGGGAAAAGGCCATGGCCTTCTCGGACCTGTACCTGCCTACGGAGCAGAAGCTGCTGGTCAGAAAGGAAGACCAGCACAAATTTAAGACCATGGCGGACCTGAAGGGCAAGGTCATCGGCGCAGAAAAATCCACCACCCAGGAAGCAACGGCCCAGAAGGTGGAAGGAGCTACGGCCATCGGCCTTTCCAGCGTGCCTGATGCCGTGCTGCAGCTGAAGAACGGCAAACTGGACGGCATCGTTGTGGAAGGGGTTGTATCGAAACAGTACCTGGTGTACAATGACGACCTGGCCCTGGCGGACGTGCAGTTTGAAGGCGCCAAGAAAGTATCCGCCGTGGCTCTCCAGAAGGGCAATGACGATGTGCTGAAGATCATCAACGACGTGATCAAGCAGGATACGGAATCCGGCCAGTTTGACAAGTGGGTGGATGAATACAGCAAGATCGCTATCGAAAAGGCAGGGAAATAAAATCTGTAAAAAGCGGCAGACCGGTATAAAAATCAGGTCTGCTGTTTTTTTATGCATGAAATACCTTTTCCTTTCAGATCCTCCGGATAGCGGATGCACCGAAGAAAAACTGGATATTCTCCAGCACATTGGGGATCTTCCTGCAAAAACTTTTTGAAATTTCAAAAAAGTGCATGAATATTTATTGACATATACGCATAAATATGCTAAACTCTATGCAAGTTAAGAAATGAAGTTTCCCTGGTACAGGATCGAACAACGAAAGGGTGTATGAACATGATGAACAAGAAAAACATACTGAAAATGATGGCATTAGGCATGGCAGCAGCGGCTGTATTCGGACTGGCAGGCTGCGGCGGCGGTTCCGGCAGCAGCCAGAGCGCCAGCTCCCAGACCCAGAAGGAAAGCCCCCTCATGCAGAAAATTAAAAAGGACGGCAAACTGGTGGTGGGCACCGCTTCCGGCTACCCTCCCTATGAATTCGTAGATACCTCCTCCGGGGAAAAGAAAGTCATCGGCATCGATATGGAACTGGCCCAGAAAGTAGCTGACAAGCTGGGCGTGAAGCTGGAAGTACAGGACATGAACTTCCAGGCCCTCCTTTCCTCCCTCACCGGCGGCAAGGTGGACGTAGCCATTGCAGGCATCAACCCCACCGATGAAAGAAAGAAATCCATGGATTTCTCCGCTGACTATCTGCCCACAGAACAGAAGGTCATCATCCGTAAGGCCGATGCGGATAAATACAAAACCGTAGAAGACCTCTACGGCAAGACCATCGGCGTGCAGAAATCCACCACCCAGGAAGCACTGGCCAAGGAAAAGATCAAAGACGCTAAGATCGTAGGCCTGGCTCATGTGCCGGAAGTAGTGCTGGAACTGAAGCAGGGCAAGGTTGACGGCCTGGTGGTGGAAGGCATTGTAGGCGAACAGTACGTTATCTTCAATGACGACCTCATGTTCTCCGACATTAAATTCCCCGGCGCCGTGAAGAACTCCGCCGCTGCCGTACAGAAGGGCAATGAAGATGTGGTGGCTGTGATCAATGAAGTGATCAAGGAAAACACAGACAACGGCAACTTCAAGAAATGGACCGAAGAATACAGCAAGAAAGCTGTAGCCAATGCGGATAATAAATAAGTGAAAGAAGAAACTGCAGTGTCCTGTGGGGCGCTGCAGTTTTT
>NZ_JBJEXP010000025.1:0-9429 GCF_051885895.1 Dialister sp.
CAGCAGGTGCATTGATTGCAGGCGGATATATGGCTTCGGCAGCGGATATGGAGCTGTCCCAGGAAGGCGGCGTCACACAGGGCATGGCTTTTTTCAGCCAGTCCGGTGATGCTTTATATCAGGATATTATGACCAATTACAGAGGAAAGGATTTCGGCCCCAGCAGGGCCATGCGGCAGACGGTCCATGTGGAAGATCATGAACTGAAAGGATTCAGGTGGTTTAAATTCACCTCCCTCCATCCCGTTCCTGCAGGAGCTACCAAAAAGATTCTCTATATTCACGGCGGTGCCTGGGTTATGCCGGAAGGTGCGCAGCAGCTTGATTATGCCCGCTGGCTGGCTGACAACAGCGGCGCAGAGGTGTATTTCCCGGAATATCCGCTGGCACCGGAACATGATGCGGAAATGTCCATGAACTGGGTGATGGATCTTTACAAAGAAATGCTGAAGGATACACCGGCCAGTGAGATTTCCGTCATGGGAGACTCCGCCGGCGGTGCCATGGCTCTCTCCCTGGCTATGATGGCCAGGGATGCAGGCCTTCCCCAGCCGAACAGCCTTGTCCTGTATTCTCCGGGCGTGGATATCCGCATCTGGCGGACGCCGGAAGAAGTGGACTACAACAATAAGATTGCCGGCGCCGGCCTCTTTGCCGTAGTATCCCGGAGCCAGCCGGATATTCTCCGCTGGTGGCAGGGAAAGCTTCCCGAAACCGATGACCGGGTGAACCCTCTCTTCGGAAGTTTGAAGGGACTGGCTCCCATGACCATATTTACAGGGAGTACGGAAAATGTAGCCATCATGAAGCTGGCAGCCAAAGCGGCAGAAGAACGGGTGCCGATTTCCTATTATGAAAAGCTCAATGCAGTGCATACCTGGGTGGTATTCCCCGGTGAGGACAACAGCCGGGAAAGGGCATTGGTGCTGGATATACTCCGTCACCCCGGGGAAAAGAATTGAGGTACTTTCTTAAGGAAGGATAGAAATCATGGCAGTATTACAGCAGATGGTTATCTTTTTTATCATGATGGCCGTCGGACTTTACGCAAGACATAAAAAAATCATTACAGAAGAAAATCAGGCTCAGCTTTCCTCGCTGGTGGTGAATATCGCTTATCCTGCCATTATTCTTTCCGGTGCCGTAGCCGGCGGGCCTCACATAGGCGGAAAGGAACTGGCGGAAGCTGCCGGAGCGGCCATTGCCCTTCTGGTGCTTGCCCTGCTGGCGGCCGCCATCCTGGCCCGGGTGCTGGGATATAAAAAAGGAGACAACGGCATTGCCCGGGTAATGGTGGTCTTTACCAATATAGGCTTCATGGGCGTACCCATGATTGCCGGGATTTACGGATCCGGCGCTCTCATTTACATGACGGTGTTCCTCATCCCCTTCAACATTCTGTTTTTCTCCTATGCCATTAAAACCATTCAGGGAGGAAGCGGCTTATCCTCCTTCTCTCCCCGAGATTTATTGAATGCAGGCATGATTTCCTGCTTCCTGGCCATCATCATTTATCTCTCCGATATCAGACTGCCCTATGTCATTACTACGGCAGTGCAGATGGTGGGAAGCATGACGGCACCCCTGGCTATGATGCTCATGGGAGCATCTCTTGAGGATATCCGGCTGAAGGAACTGATCACCGATAAAAAGCTCATTGCCTTTTCCCTCATCAAGATGATTCTTATTCCGGTAGGTATTGTCCTTATACTGGAACAGTTCTTCCATAATCCTCTTCTCATGGCGGTATGCATGGCGGCTCTGGCTACCCCTTCGGGCAATGTGATTCCGCTGCTGGCATCCATCTACAATAAGGAATCCTATCCTCTGTCCGTGAAGGGGGTAACCTTGACTACCGTGATTTCCGTAGTTACCATGCCGGCTGCTTTTTATCTGGCCGGTTTATAAGGAAATCGCTCTGTGAGCTTCAGGAGAAAAAATATGAGTGCACTTCATATTTTCTCTTGACTGCAAGCGGACTTTAACCATTACAATCATTTCATCAATCTTCGCAGGAAGCAGACGCTTTCCTGCATCAACTGAAATATCCGGCTTCCGGTATTCCTGGGGCCTGCCGGCTCTGTCCCTTTTCTGGATCGGGATCGGCATTTGCCCCTATCTCTGCCGATTCCTGTCTCTCTAAGCTCGGCAGGCCCCAGGAGTGCCGGAGGCACCGGATGCTGTATAGAAATTCAGATGCGCAGAGGGGATATCCTCTGCGGCATGCATGATGTATAGAAAGGACTCGTAAGAATGACTGAAGTAAAGAAAGAATCCAAGACACTGGTTGTTTATTTTTCTGCAAGCGGTATGACAAGAAGAGTGGCGGAAGAAGCAGCCCGCTTTCTTCATGCCGATATTTTTGAAATCCGTCCGGAGGAGCCTTATACGGATCACGACCTGGACTATATAGATAAAAGCACCAGAGTGTGGGTGGAACATAGAAATCCCGCTGCCCGTCCGGCTTATGTGGGCGATGTGGAAAACTGGAAGGACTTTGATACCGTTCTGATCGGCTACCCTCTCTGGTGGGCAGAAGCACCCCATGTGGTTTATACCTTTGTGGAATCCCATGACTTTTCAGGGAAACAGGTGATTCCCTTCAGCACAGCAGTTAGCACGGACCAGGGGGACAGCGGCCTGCACCTGGGAAAAGCAGCCGGAAGCGGCAGCTGGGCAAAGGGCATCCGGTTTTACGAAAGAGCATCCCGGACAGAAGTGGACAGCTGGGCTAAACAGGTGGCAGCAGACACAATTTCAGTGATGCCTCTTTTTTAAAAAAGAGAAGGAATGACAGGCAGCGGAAGCTGCCTGTTTTTATTTCAGGCAGGAGGTTATTATGCAGCGTATGGATATGCTTCATGGATCCCTGGGGGATAAGACTCTGCTTTTTGCTGTCCCACTGGCTTTCACAGGCATTATACAGCAGCTCTTCAATACCCTGGATACGGCTATTATGGGGCAGTTCGCAGGGAAAGAGGCCATGGCGGCGGTAGGGAGCACCAGCCCTCTGATGGGATTTCTCACCGCCCTCTTTATCGGCATGGCTTTGGGTGCCAATGTAGTTATTTCCCATTTTATCGGAGAAGGAAATAAGGAGGGAGTGGAAAAAGGAGTATATACCTCCTTCTTCCTGTCTGCGGTAATCGGACTCTTTTCTGCTGCCGCAGGCGAAGTCATTCTTGTGCCGGTGCTGGAAATACTGGCGGTGCCTTTGGAAATCATGGATATGACCGTTCTGTACATGCGGATCCTGCTGCTCTCCATGCCGGCTCTGCTCCTGTACAACATGGAGGCAGCCCTGTACCGCAGCCAGGGGGATACACGGACGCCCCTGATGGCCCTTGTGGTATCGGGAGTGGTGAAGCTGGTACTGAGTCTGGTGCTGGTCATCGTTTTCCGGATGGGAACAGCCGGCGTGGCCTTTTCTACTCTGGCAGGATCTCTGCTCAGCGCAGGCATTCTGTTTTTCCTGCTCTCAGAAACAGGGAAGGAAATGAAGCTGTCCCTGTCTTCCTTTTCCTGGGATGGCAGAGTGCTTCTGGAAATTCTCCGCATCGGGGCGCCGGCAGGCATTCAGGGAGCGGTTTTCAGCCTTTCCAACCTGGTGGTACAGGCAGCTATCAACAGCCTCGGGGCGGAAGCCATGGCTGCATCGGCAGCTGCCTTTAATGTGGAATGTCTTGCCTATTATGTAATCAATGCTTTCGGCCAGACGGCGACCACCTTTATCGGTCAGAATTTCGGGGCAGGGAACAGGGAGCGGTGCCGGAGGACGGTAAAAATCTGCTTCTGGCAGGATATGGCGGTCACCATCCTGATGTCGGGCCTTCTGATTTACTTTGTGAAGCCGCTGATGGGCCTTTTTACGGCGGACAGCCTTGTCATCGAATACGGCGCCCTCCGTCTGACCTGCATTCTTCTCAGCGAACCGCTGAATGTGGTGATGGAAATCATTTCCGGCATGCTGAGGGGATATGGGCGGTCCATGGGACCGGCGGTGATTACTCTTCTTTCTGTCTGCGGCAGCCGCCTCTTTTATATTTATTTCATCTTTTCCCGGTCTCCTGATTTTCTGACGCTGGTTCTGGTCTATCCTTTAAGCTGGTTCATTACAGATATGGGCCTGGTGGTGCTGGCTGTCCTTTTCTACAGAGAAACCCATTTCGCCGGTGTTTCAGGTAAAAAACGGGCAGTCTGATAAAAAAGTATAAACCTTGAGGTTTATACAGGTTAAGGAAGGGAGACTTCTGACGCCTTTGGATTTCCTGTATGATAGGAGCATAAGAACTTGAGTGGTCAGGAAGGAGGCCCGGTAATGAAAAAATGTGTGGAAGACAAGGCGTTGGAAGAATATGCAGGCAAGGCAGGGTGGATTGATGAGGAAGGAA
The DNA here is from genome assembly GCF_051885895.1 of Dialister sp. GTDB lineage: Bacteria > Bacillota > Negativicutes > Veillonellales > Dialisteraceae > Dialister. The sequence continues at coordinate 4,392 of NZ_JBJEXP010000025.1, forward strand.
ATTCCCTGCTTTCCGGAGAATGGGACGAATATTTCCGGATGATCCGCCTGTACAGGCAGAAATCTTTAAGACAGGAAAGAAAGAGAGCGTAAAGGAGAAAATCATGTGGAAGAAAATAGCAGCTTTTATTCTGGCCGTTATGGCAGTGGCATCGCTGGCGGCCTGCGGAACACAAGGTCAGGCCGCTTCTTCTGAACCGGCGAAGGCAGCGGCGGTTCCCAAAGATGGAAAGGCACTGGTGGTATATTTTTCCGGCACCGGCAATACGAAGCGGGCCGCTGAAATCATTGCATCGGAAAGCGGCGCCGATATTTATGCCATTACACCGGCAGAACCCTATACTAAGGAAGATCTGAACTATAGAAATAAGGAAAGCCGGGTGGTCAAGGAGCATGACCAGCCGGACCTGCGGCCCGCCCTTTCCGGCGATGTGCCGAACTGGGATGTCTATGAGACCGTGTACATCGGTTATCCGCTCTGGTGGAGACAGGCACCCCATGTGGTATACAGTTTCGTGGAATCCCATAATTTCCAGGGGAAGACAGTCATTCCTTTCTGCACATCCACACTGGATCCTATCGGCAACAGCGGACAGAACCTGGCAAAGGCCGCAGGCAGCGGCAGCTGGCAGGCCGGTGAACGGTTCAGCGAAAGAGAAAGTGAAAAGGAAATCAAAGACTGGGTAGACAGTTTGAAGAAATAAGACATAAAAGTCAGGAAAGAGGTACAGCATGAACAAGATGATGAAGAGATGGGGGCTGGCAGCAGTGCTGGCATTAATGATGGGCGGTTCTTCCTTTGCCATGAATCCGGTGACCCTGGTGGATCAGGGAAGCTTTACGGCCGGCGGTACTGTGGTGACGGCGCCGGGGGTATTCAACAACAATAAGGATGCCCGGGATCTGTCGGGTGAAACCCTTCATGGCGACCATGCCTACGTATTTTACCAGGTACCGGATCATGCCAGAAAGTACGGCCTGGTTTTCCTGCACGGCTATGGACAGTCTGCCAAGACCTGGGAAACTACGCCGGACGGACGGGATGGTTTCCAGAACATCTTCCTGGAAAAAGGATACAGAACCTACCTGGTGGATGAACCGCGCCGCGGGAAAGCGGGAAGATCCACCGTACCGGCCAATATTACCGCTGCACCGGATGACCAGCTCTGGTATGACAATTTCCGTATCGGTCAGTGGCCGAATTATTACGATAATGCAGCAGTACCCCGTGACAAGGAATCGCTGGAGCAGTTCTTCCGCTCCATGACACCTGATACCGGTGCGTTCGACCAGAAGGTGGTGGCTGATGCCATGGTAAAGGTCATGGACAAGGCGGGGGACAGTGTCCTCATTACCCACTCCGCCGGCGGCGGTCCCGGATGGGAAACGGCCATGCATTCCAGTCATGTCAAAGGGGTGATTGCCTTGGAACCGGGTACTTTCCCCTTCCCGGAAGGAGAAGTGCCGGAAGTGGAGGCCACTACCAGTCCTTTCCCGGCTAAAGGAATGGCTGTGCCCATGGAAGATTTCCTGAAAATGACCAAAATTCCGGTGGTTGTTTATTTCGGCGACAATATCCCCACAGGAAATACACCGGTAGACAACTGGGGCTTGGATAACTGGCGTGTCCGCCTGAATCTGGCACGGCAGTGGGAAAAGGTGATGAAGAAATATGGCGGTGACGCAGAGGTCATCGTTCTTCCGGATAAAGGAATCAAAGGGAATACCCATTTCCTTATGGCAGATCTGAATAATAAGGAAGTGGCGCAGGAAATGGAACGCTGGATGAAAGAGAAAGGACTGGACAAGAAATGAAAAGAAAATTGATGAAAGTTATGATTGCAGGTATGATGGCGGCAGGGCTGATGGCTCTTCCCTTTTCCGGAGAGGCAGCCTCTGCAGCGGAAGCGCCCATTGTTCTCCAGACCCAGGGCAGCTTTACCGTAGGCGGGAGCACGGTGAAACATGAAGGAACCTTCTCCACATCCCATTTTCTGGAACCGGAGGGACAGATTGCCTTTGGCGATCATGCCTATGTGTTTTACCAGATTCCGGTCAATGCAAAAAAATACCCCATCATTTTCCAGCATGGCGGTGTCCAGTCCAAGAGAACATGGGAAACCACGCCGGACGGACGGGAAGGCTTCCAGAATATCTTTTTAAGAAAAGGATACTCCGTATACCTGGTGGACCAGCCCAGAATCGGTGAAGCAGGCCTTTCTACTGAAGCAGCCGGTGAAGGCAATCCCTATGCAAAGAATCCCATGTATGCGGACAAGGCACTTTATGAATTGTCCCGCGTTGGCACCTTTGAGGGAGATAATCCCCGTCCCTTTGCCAATGCCGCTGTGCCTCACGATGACAGAAGCTATGACCAGTTCCAGCGCACCTGGACTCCTTATACAGGAAAACTGGACGACGATGTGAATGCCGATGCCCTGGCTAAGCTGTTTGACAAGACCGGCCCTGCTATCCTGGTGACCCATTCCATGGGCGGCACCGTGGGCTGGCGTACACCTTTCCGTACAGATAATGTAAAGGCCATCGTGGCCTTTGAACCCGGCGGCACGCCCTTCCTGTTCCCCGAGGGAGAAGTGCCGGAAGCACTTCCGACTACCTATGCACCGGTGGCAGCCACAGCAAAAGCTGTTCCGCTTTCTGATTTCATGAAACTGACAAAGATTCCCATCATCCTTTTCTATGGAGATAATATTGCGGAAAAATCGAGCAGTGAAATCGGTCCGGACAAATGGAGAAGCGAATATGATATGGCCAAGAAATTTGTAGCCGCTGTCAACCGCCATGGCGGCAGGGCGGAGATTGTTCATCTGCCGGATATAGGCATTAAAGGAAATACCCATTTCCTTATGGCGGATCTCAATAACAGGGAAATTGCGGATTTGATGGCCAAATGGCTTCATGACAAGGGGCTGGACTGAGAATGCAGGCAGGGAAGTACCGAATATTCGGTACTTCCTTACTTATTGATAAAGGAGGAATGGTTTCATGAAAGTATGGTTTATTACAGGTACGGCTCCCGGCGGTCTTGGATATTATACGGCAAAGGCTGCCTTGGAGGCGGGAGATTCCGTGGCGGCGGCTTCCCGGCATCCGGAGGAGCTGTCAGAGCTTGCAGAACAGTATGGAAATCGGCTGCTGCCTGTTCATCTGGATGTCACCGATGCAGGAGAGGCGGAGGAGAGAATCCGGCAGACCCTGGACTCTTTCGGTCGGATTGACGTCCTTGTGAATAATGCGGGCTATGCCTACCGGGCAGCGCTGGAAGAAGGAGAGGAAAAGCAGATTCGTGAGATGTACGAAGTGGATCTTTTCGCTCCGCTCCGGCTCATGCGTCTGGTCCTTCCTGTCATGAGAAAGCAGAAGACCGGGACTATCATTAATATAACCTCCATTGCAGCGGTTTCTGCTGCCGTAGGTTCTTCCTTCTATGCTTCTGCCAAAGCGGGACTGGAACTTTTGAGCGACGGTCTCCGAAAAGAGGCGGCACCGCTGGGCATCCGGGTGATGATTGTGGAACCGGGGGCCCTGCGCACCCATTTCAGGGACAATCTTCTGGAATCGGATGAAAGACTTCAGGCCTATGAAAAGACAGCCTGGCAGACAAGGCCGGAAAAAGTGAGGAAGGAAGCGCCGGAAATGGGAGATCCTGCCAAAGCCGGTGCGGTGATTGTCTCTATGGCAGGAAGGGATGAAGTGCCCCTACGTTTCCAGGTGGGAAGCGATTCCGTGGAGTATGTGAGAAAATGCTATGCAGACCGCCTGATTGAAGTGGGCCGGTATGAGGAAGAATCGGTGAAATCTGATTTCCGGAGAAGCGCTGATTAAAGGGGTTCTGCAAAGCGGTATTCCGTGAGGAAAACAGGCCTGCTTAAAGGACCGGCTGCGCAGGGAAGGTCCATGGAATGAAAATCCCTGTCTCATGCAGCGCTGCGGGGAAATCCATGCTTTCTGCACTTTTTTCACTTGTCTCCTTCATGCAGAAGGTTCCGTACATACCCTCCTTTTTATGATAAAATAAAGAGGAATAGAAGATAGGGGAATTTCAGGCTGTTTCTGTGGAAGAACAGCTGTGGGAAGAGAGGCGTTATGTATGTATAATCTGCGGGTAGAGACATTTATCCGTGTAGCAGAAGCCGGCAGTTTTAACAAAGCAGCTGAAGCCATGTATATTTCCCCGCCGGCAGTCATTAAGCAGGTGAACGGACTGGAAGCGGATCTGGGAGTCCATCTCTTTGAGCGTACCCACAGGGGACTGATTCTGACGGCGGCAGGAAAATCTTTTTATAAAGATGCCCGTCGGATTACCAGGGATTTTGATGAAGCCGTAAGGCGGGCCAAGGAAATCGGCCATATGGGAGATATGGTGATCCGTATCGGCACATCTCCCCTGGCTCCGGCCCATGTGCTGATGAAGTACTTTCCGAAATCCAAAAAGGGAGAGCCCCAGTTTTCCATTAAGATCGTGAATTATGAGGGCACCCTGGAAGAAACGAACCAGTATTTCAGCAATCTGGGGGATAAAATGGATATTATTCCCGCCATTTACGATGAAGCACTCCTGCAGTTCAGAAACTGTCAGGGCATAGAAATCTTCAGAAGCCCTTTTTATGCGGCTGTATCCATGGATAATCCTCTTTTTGAGAAGGACAGTGTGACTCTGGAGGATTTAAAGGGACAGACGGTCCATTTCATTCAGGAAGGGCGTATTCACGATTCCGATCTCCTCAGGAAAAAAGTGGAGGAAGAGTATCCGGAAGTCCATGTATCGCTGTTTCCTTTCTATGATATGAACCTGTTTAACAGAATCGCAGAAAACGGAGAGGTGCTCATTGCTTTTTCCACCATGAAATACATGCATCCCCTTTTGAAGTTCATTCCCCTTGACTACCCGGTACAGGTTCCTTTTGGACTGCTCTATTCCAAAACGCCGGAGAAGAAGGTGCTTCGTTTTATAGAAGCGGTACAGAAGTCACTTCCCTCTGTGCATTCCTGAACCATTGACAAAACAGCAGCATTCT
>NZ_JBJEXP010000025.1:9529-23382 GCF_051885895.1 Dialister sp.
GGTGGTAAGAGAAGCAGTGATTCAGCCGCATATATTTCATAACCGGCGGAATCAGTACTTCTTTAAGAAAGGGAAAGACTATGAAATTTTCCAGTAAGACAAAATTAAAGGACATTATGGAGGCAGAAGAGTTTCAGCCCTTTGGACGATTTCTGTTTCCATCGGGATTTCTGAACCCGGAACCTTCCATGAAGGTGGAAGACATGGGACGGCTCATGCCCTGGCATACAGAAATCCATGAGGAAGAGACACTGACGGTTCTCCGTTATATGGACCGGCAGGTGCAGGAAGGGAAGCCGCTGTTTTTTGACATATACAGCGAGGAGGAAAAGAAGGAGGATCCCACCAGAAGGGATACAGGACTTTTCTATTTCCCAGGCGTGGAAGGCGCTCCGGCGGCTGTATTGGCACCAGGCGGCGGATTTGTTTATGTAGGTGCCATGCAGGACAGTTTTCCTCTGGCGATTTCCCTTTCCGAAAAAGGAATCCATGCATTCAGCCTGCAGTACAGGACGGTCAGTGCACATGCAGCCTGCGAGGATATGGCCAGAGCGGTGGCCTTCCTGTTTCAGAAGAGTCAGGAACTGGGCATAGATATGCGGGGCTATTCACTGTGGGGTTCTTCCGCAGGCGCAAGGCTTGCCGCTTATCTTGGCGAAACGGGACCCTCCGCCTTCGGCGAACCGGTATCAGAGAAACCGGCGGCGGTCATCATGCAGTACACCGGGTATGGAGAAGCGGGTCCCCATGATGTGCCTGCCTTTGCCTGTGTAGGAGATCTGGACGGCATTGCGGACTGGCGGATCATGAAGGAACGAATCCGGAAATTAAGGCAGTATGGCATACCGGCTGCTATTCATGTGTATCACGGACTCCGCCATGGATTCGGGCTGGGACTTGGAACACCGGCAGAAGGCTGGGAAAAAGAAGCTGCCGCTTTCTGGAAGGAACAGCGAAACCGGATGGCAGAATTATATATGGAAAGAAGGAAGCATTATGAAGTATAGAACCCTGGGAAAAGATTTAACTGTATCTGCTGTGGGACTTGGATGCATGGGCATGAGCCACGGCTATGGTAAGCCGGCAGATAAAGCGGCTATGAGAGAACTGATTGCCAGAGCAGTGGCCATGGGATACACCTTTTTTGACACGGCGGAAATTTACGGTACCCCTGATGATCCCCATGCCAATGAATCTCTGGTGGGAGAAGCACTGGCTCCCTACAGGGACAAAGTAGTCATTGCCACCAAGTTCGGAATTTCCTTTGATGAGAATGACGGAAAGCTGGTACACAACCTGATTCCCGACAGCCGTCCGGAAACCATCCGCCGGTCTGTGGAAGGCTCCCTGCAGAGACTGAAAACCGATCACATCGACCTTTATTATCAGCACCGCCAGGATCCGGAAGTACCGGTGGAAGAAGTGGCCGGTGTCATGGCAGACCTGATCCGGGAAGGGAAAATTACCCACTGGGGCCTTTCCGAAGCGGATGAAGAAACCATTCGAAGAGCCAATGCGGTCTGCCCGGTGACAGCCCTGCAGAGCCGTCTTTCCATGATGGCCCGCTGGAATGAGAAACTGTTCCCCGTACTGGAAAAACTGCATATCGGATTTGTAGCCTTTTCTCCTATGGCCAACGGTTTCCTTACCGGCAAGTACAGCGGTAAGAACCATTTTGACAATATGGACTACAGAAACAACATGCCCCAGTTCACAGAAGAAAATATCCGTAAAAACCAGGAATTTCTGGAACTGCTGCAGAAGATGGCTGAAGATAAGAACTGCACCATGGGACAGCTTTCCATGGCGTGGATGATGAATAAGAAACCCTATATTGTACCGATTCCGGGAACCACAAAGGAAGCAAGGCTTTCTGAAAATGCGGGAGCCGCCGATGTGATTCTCACACCGGAAGAAGTGAAGAAGATTGATGATCTGCTGGAAACAATTCCCATGTCCGATGTATTTGGCGGTACAGGCATTACCAAACGCTGATTTTCCGGACAGATGCAAAGAAAGGAGAAAACAATGAACGATTTTATTTTTGAAAACGGGACGAAGGCTTATTTCGGCAAACATATGGTGAAGACATACCTGGCCGGCCTTCTGAAAAACGAAGGAAAGACGGTTATGCTTGCCTATGGCGGCGGTTCCATTAAAAAGAACGGTATCTATGATGAAATCATGGCGGAGCTTCATAAGGCAGGAAAGGATGTCGTAGAATTTTCCGGCATTATGTCCAATCCTACCTATGAAAAGGTCATGGAAGGAGCTTCTCTGGCCCGGGTCAAGAATGTGGATTTCATTCTGGCTGCAGGCGGCGGCTCCGTAATGGACTGCTGCAAGGCCATTTCCCTGGCTGCAAGGTATGACGGCGATGTGTGGGCCGATTTCTGGGCGAAGAAAGGAACCATTGATTTTCCCACCATTCCTCTGGGTATCATTATGACCGTATCCGGCACGGGAAGCGAAATGAACGGCGGCTCTGTCATAACGAATGAAGCCCTCAAAGTGAAAGGGGGATTTGATTATCCCCAGCTCAATGCAAAGTTTGCCCTGCTGGATCCTCTCTATACATACAGCGTTTCCATGAAGCAGATGGTATCGGGCAGCTTTGATTCCCTGTCCCATATGATGGAAATTTACTTCTCTCTTCCCAATGAAGACAATGTGTCCGATGACATTACCGAAGCACTGATGAGAAATGTGATTCGGAATCTCAGGGCCGCCATCAAAAATCCGGAAGACTATACAGCCAGGAGCAACCTGGTATGGGATGCTGCCATGGCGGAAAACCGGGTCATCAAAATGGGCAAGAAGACGGACTTTGAATGCCATCTCATGGAACATCAGGTAGGAGCCTATACGAACTGCAACCACGGCGCCGGTCTGGCAGTGCTTCATCCCGTCTATTACCGTCATATTTATATCTACGGCCTGCCGAAGTTTGTTCGTTTTGCCAGAGAAGTATGGCATGTAGATGACAGCGGAAAGACAGACGAGGAAATCGCCAGGGAAGGTATTGAAAAGCTGGCGGATTTCATCAGAGAAATCGGCCTTCCTGCCACCATGCGGGAACTGGGCGTGAAAGATAAGAAGGAATTAAAGGAAATTGCCTATTCCTGCGGCATTTCCCCGGGATGCTTCAAACCGGATTTCAGCCATGAAGATATCCTGTCTATTTTTGAAGAAGCCTATTGATATACAGAATTGTGTCCATTACATTGAAAAGGAGAACTTATCATGAACCATTTTGCCAGAAAAATCCTGATTGCCGGCCTTGCTGCCATGACTCTTTCCATGGGAACCGCCTTTGCGGCAGACTGGAGAGATAATCCCTACGGCCTTGTCTATGATAATGCCATTACGGAAAATGTGCAGGGAAAGGTGAATATCCATCCGGTGACCTATGAACTGCAGGGCCGCAAGATTGCAGCCAATGTATACACCCCTGCAAACTACAACCCGAAGAACAGCTATGCTGCTATCGTGGTTGCTCATCCAAACGGCGGCGTGAAGGAACAGGTAGCCGGTCTCTATGCCCAGAAACTGGCTGAAGCAGGCTACATCACCATTGCAGCGGATGCTTCCTTCCAGGGAGCCAGCGGCGGTGAACCCCGCCATACCGATGTGCCCTACTTCCGTACAGAAGACATCCACGGCATGGCTGATTTCATTTCCACCTATCCCGGCGTTGATACAAATAGAATCGCTGCTCTGGGAATCTGCGGCGGCGGTGGATATACACTGAATGCAGCCAAATCGGACAAGCGCTTTAAATCGGTGGCTACCATTTCCATGTTCAATTCCGGCCGTGTAAGAAGAGAAGGCTATATGGACAATGCAAAGGATACAGTGGCAGAAAGACAGAAGGCTGCTTCCGATGCCCGGGCTGAAAGAGTGCTTACCGGCAGCATTCCTCTTACCGCCAATAACGATATTACCAAAGTAACCGATGAACAGCTGGCCAAGATCCCCACCGATCTTTACAGGGAAGGCGTTATTTACTACGGCCGTGAATACCATCACCCCAATTCCACCTTTGCCTATACCACGGAAAGCTTGACTGAACTCATGGCCTGGGATGCTACGGATCAGATTAATCTCATCAATGTACCTCTTCTCATGATTGCCGGTGAAAAAGCAGATTCCCTCTATATGACGGAAGATGCCTTCAAGAAAGCTACCGGCACAAAGGATAAGGAACTGTACCTCATCCCCGGTGCAACCCATATCCAGACCTACTATGTGCCCAAGTATGTGGACCAGATCACTAAGAAACTGGTTGAATTCTACGGAAGAACCCTGAAATAAGGAATCTTGTTCCCTGATTCATTAACAGAATGAATCAGGGATTTCCTAAGGAGGAACCTATGAAAAAACTGGCAGTATCTCTTCTTCTTGCCGTGCTGCCCCTGGCGGCCGGTGCGGCGGACATGACGACGGCCCCGGCGGAAGTGGAAAAAGCGGTTGCAGAAGAAATATCCCGCCCCTTTCCGGTAGGATTTCCCAACAGCGCCAATGCCGCCCATTTTACAGGAGACAGCTACGTATACCCCATGGCTTCTTCCAATGGTGTCTCCACAGCCAATGTCACTTTCTATGACGGAGCCCACACCTGGTGGCATATTCACCGCAACACGGACCAGATCTTAATCGCCGGATCCGGCATAGGATATGTGCAGATCGAAGGGCAGCCGCCCATCCGCATGAAGGAAGGGGATGTGGTGGTGGTTCCGGCAGGAAAACGTCACTGGCACGGAGCAGCGCCGGGAAGAACATTCCAGCATATTTCCATCACCAGGAAGGGGCAGAATGTTTCCACAGAATGGATATCTCCTGTGGAAAACAGTCTCTATGATTCATTGAAATGAGGGATACCATGAAAAGAAAGTGGAAGGGAGTCATTATGGCGGCAGGCATTTTACTGGCTGCGACGGCGGGAGAAGCAGGCGCTGCTTCCCTTGCCGGCACACCGGAAGGATATGACAGGGCACAGGCAGCAGAAGCAGGCTACAGTGCTCTTTACGGGAAAAGCCCCATGGCTTTGGAAAAAGAAGATCCCGAATTTGCAGGGATGATGAAGAAGTACATCTATGGAGATATCCGCACTCAGTCGGTGCTGCCTCTTAGGGATCAGGAACTGACAACCCTGGCGGTGCTTACTGCCACACATCACCCGGAATGGGTGGAGAAGGAAGTGTCCGGTGCACTGCAGGGCGGCGTCAGTCCCATGGATATCCGTGAAGCGATCTACCAGACAGCACCCTATACGGGATTTCCGGATGCACTGGCTTCCCTGAAGGAAGCGGATAAGGCTTTCAAAAAAGCAGGGGTGAAACTTCCGCTGGAAGGAAAGGCTGTCACCAATGATGCCGATCGCCTGGATAAGGGTGTGGATTTCCAGGTGGGAACCTATGGTGAGCGGATCCGCCGCATGCGGGAAGAAGCGCCCGCTAACCAGAAAGCCCTGCAGGATGATTTATCTGCATTCTGTTTTGGCGATATCTATACCAGAGATTCTCTGGATCTCCGGACAAGGGAAATGATTACCGTAGCAGTGATCGGGGCCATGGGAATCGAACCTCAGTTCAAGTCCCATGTGGCCGGTGCTCTGGCAGCAGGCATGAGTCAGGATGAGGTGATCGGCACCATCACCATCATGAATCCCTATGTCGGTTTTCCCAAAACTCTGAATGCCCTCCGCTGGGCCAAAGAGGTCTTTGACCGGAACAGGGGACAGGCCTGAACAATATCATAGGCATGCAAAAAGCCATGGCATAAGCCATGGCTTTTTGTGATGGAAAGAGGAACAGGATTATTTGCCTGCTGCTGCTTTCTTTGCTTCGATTTCCATATCGTAGGATTTCTGGATACGGACGTAGTTTTCGCGGCGTTCTTTGGCGTCTCTTTCCGTCTTTTCGAAAAGTTCTTCCGCCTTGTCCGGGAAGAGCTTTGCCAGGGAAGCGAAACGAACTTCGCCCATAAGGTAGTCGCGGAAGTTGCCTTTCGGTTCGCGGCTGTCCAGATGGAATGGATTCTTTCCTGCTTCCAGAAGAGCGGGGTTGTAGCGCCAGTTGCACCAGTAGCCGCATTCTACAGCTCTCTTTTCTTCTTCCGAAGATTTGCCCATGCCTGCCTTCAGGCCGTGGTTGATGCAGGGAGCATAAGCGATGATAAGGGACGGTCCCGGATAAGCCTCTGCTTCGCTGATGGCTTTGAAGGCCTGGTTCATATCGGCACCCAGGGCGATCTGGGCTACATAGATATATCCGTAGGAAACGGCGATCATGCCGAGATCCTTCTTCTTTGTCTTCTTGCCGGAAGCTGCAAACTTGGCGATGGCAGCAGCCGGGGTAGACTTACTGGACTGTCCGCCGGTATTGGAGTACACTTCCGTATCCAGTACGAGGACATTTACATCTTCGCCGGAAGCAAGAACCTGATCCAGGCCGCCGAAGCCGATATCATAGGCCCAGCCGTCGCCGCCGAAAATCCACTGGGATTTCTTCACGAAGTGGTCTTTAAGGTCAAGAAGTTCCTTGTATTCCGGATGAGCGGCAACTTCTGCAGTGAGGGCTTCTTCCAGCTTGTCTGCCCTGTCTCTGGTGCCGTTTCCGATATCCTTTTTGTCCAGCCATTCTTCAATAGCAGACTTCACCGTATCATCGGCAGAAGGCAGCGCTTCCTTCAGCTTATTGGTGAGGCGGTCGCGCAGTTTGGCTTCGCCCAGATGCATGCCGAGGCCGTATTCCGCATTGTCTTCGAAGAGGGAGTTAGCCCAGGCCGGTCCCTGTCCGCGGGCATTCTTTGTATACGGCATGGATGGGGAGCTGGCTCCGTAAATGGAGGAGCAGCCGGTTGCATTGGCAATCATCATGCGGTCGCCGAAGAGGCGGGTCACCATATTGATATAGGGCGTTTCGCCGCAGCCTGCGCAGGCGCCGGAGAATTCAAAGTAGGTCGGTTCAAACATGGCGCTTCTGAGGTTGCTCTTGCCCAGAGGATTCTTGCGGGCCGGCAGCTTCATGGCATAATCCCAGAGCTCCTGCTTCGGAAGCTGGCTTTCAGCCGGCTTCATAACGAGAGCCTTCTTGGGAGCCGGGCAGGTATTGGCGCAGATACCGCAGCCGTAGCAGTCTTCCGGATCAATGATGATACGGAATTTCAGGCCCTTCACCGGTCCGCGGAATTCCTTCACAATAAATCCTTCCGGTGCTTTTTCCGCTTCTTCTTCCGTTACGAGGACAGGACGGATGGTAGCATGGGGGCAGACCACAGAGCACTGGTTGCATTCGATACAGTTTTCCGGAATCCATTCAGGAATATTGATGGCGGCAGCGGGGCGTTCGTATTTGGAAGTACCCGACGGGAATGTGCCGTCTTCTCTGCCTTTCCAGGTGGATACAGGGAGATCGTCCCCTTCCTGGCGGTTCATGACATCGCATACGTCTCTGATGAAATCAGGACGGGCAATCCGGGCAATGGAGCCGCCGGTGGTAGCGTGTTCCCATTCTGCCGGAACTTCTACTTCTTCCATACCGGTCATGCCGGCATCTACGGCAGCATTATTCATGTCTACCACATTCTGGCCCTTCCGGCCGTAGGATTTTTCATTGGAATCCTTCAGGTACTTCACTGCATCTTCATCGGGAATGATGTGGGTGAGGTGGAAGAAGGCAGCCTGCATGATCATGTTGATACGGCCGCCGAGACCGATTTTCTTTGCAATTTCAAAGGCATCAATGATGTAGAATCTGGCATGGAGTGCAGCCAGTTTCCGCTTCATGGCAGCAGGCAGGACACGGTCCAGGTCTTCTTTTCTCCAGGGGGAGTTCAGAAGGAAAATGCCGCCGGGCTTGAAGCCGCGAAGCAGATCATACTTGTAGATGTAGGACGGACGGTGGCAGGCAATGTAGTCGGCCTTGCGGATGAGGTAAGGCTTTCTGATGGGATCCGGTCCGAAACGGAGGTGGGAAATGGTAACACCGCCGGATTTCTTGGAGTCATAGGCGAAGTAGCCCTGGGCATACAGGTCGGTATGATCGCCGATGATCTTGATGGCGCTCTTGTTGGCGCCTACGGTGCCGTCGCTGCCGAAGCCCCAGAACTTGCAGGAAACCAGCTTGCTCGGCATTTCCGGTACCGGTACGGGAGCCAGGGAAAGGCCGGTCACATCATCGTTGATGGAGAGGGTAAAGTTATGGCGCGGTGTTTCTTCCTTCAGATGTTCATACACGGCCATAATATCTTCCGGAATGACATCCTTGGAACCCAGACCGTAGCGGCCGCCGCATACTTTGATGGAACGGCCGGAGGAAGCGATGGCGGATACCACATCCAGGTAAAGCGGTTCGCCGATGGCGCCCGGTTCGCGGGTACGGTCAAGAACAGCGATTTTCTTCACTGTTTCCGGAATCTGGGACAGGAAATGCTTTACGGAGAAGGGGCGGTAGAGGTGAACATTGAGTACGCCTACCTTTTCGCCGTGAGCGTTCAGGGCATCGGTTACATCCTTGCAGATATCGGTGACAGAGCCGATGGCAATCACGATACGGTCGGCATCGGGAGCACCGTAGTAGTCGAAGAGGTGATAGCTTCTGCCAGTGAGTTTGCTGATTTTGTCCATGTAATCCTGAACGATATCAGGAAGGGCATTGTAGAAGGGGTTGGCTGCTTCGCAGTGCTGGAAGTATACGTCCGGGTTTTCTGCAGTGCCGCGGATTACCGGATGGTCCGGATTGAGAGCGCGGGCTCTGAATTCAGCCAGAGCTTTCTGGTCGATTAAAGGAGCCAGTTCATCATAGTCAAGCACTTCTACCTTCTGGATTTCATGGCTTGTACGGAAGCCGTCGAAGAAGTTGATGAAAGGAATCCGTCCTTTGATGGCAGCCAGATGGGCAATGCCGGCCAGATCCATGATTTCCTGGGCATTGGCTTCTGCCAGCATGGCACAGCCGGTGGCCCGGGCACTCATGACGTCCTGATGATCGCCGAAAATGGAAAGAGCGTGGTTGGCCAGTGCACGGGCAGCAATATGGAATACGCCCGGCAGCAGTTCGCCTGCTACTTTATACATATTAGGAATCATAAGGAGCATCCCCTGGGATGCGGTATAGGTGGTGGTCAGAGCCCCACCCTGGAGGGAGCCGTGAAAAGCGCCGGCAGCGCCGCCTTCGGCCTGCATTTCAACAACATGCACGGTATCGCCGAAAATGTTTTTCTTTCCGTGGGCGGCCCATTCATCTACCGATTCCGCCATAGGAGAAGACGGGGTAATCGGATAAATAGCAGCTACTTCCGTAAATGCGTAGGAAATATACGCAGCAGCTGTATTGCCATCCATTGTTTTTACTTTTCTCACAGAATCAACAACTCCTTTGTTCGAAAAAGCAGAAAATCCTGCTTTTCCATGAAAATACCCGCAAGAAATGGAAAAAGACAGTCCTGTCTCCGCCGCAGCACGGAAGCGGCGGATATCCGGGGTGAACTCCCTCTTTTTGCTGCCCCTCTCTTGCAAGAAGCCTGAAAATTATGTACAATAGTTCTATGATAAATATGCATAGATGTCCGGACTTCATTCTATACAAATCATAAAGTATTGACTGGTCAGGCTGCATCCTGATAGACACATCTTTATTATAGAATAAAGTCAATGATTGTACAAGGATTCATGACAGAAACCGCCTTTCTGTCAATGATGTAAACGACAGGAGGAAAGAAGAATGGATTACCGTCATTTGAAATATTTCATGGAAGTGGCACAGCAGAAAAGCTTCAGTAAAGCGGCCAGGAATCTTCACATTTCCCAGTCTGCCATCAGCCGTATGATTAAATCTCTGGAAGAAGAGCTGGGGGTGACGCTCTTCATCCGCAATGCCAAGACTGTAGAAATCACAGCACCGGGCACAATTTTCTACAATTATGCCAAACGCTGCCTTTTTGTTTTTGAACACCTGAAATCAGACTTTGAAAATGAATTCAACCTGAAGCAGGATACCATCGAAATCGGCCTTCCGCCCATTACAGATGCCCATGTTTTTGCCAAGCTTCTGGGCGAGTTCAAGCGCACCTATCCCCAGATCGCCATCAAGCTCTACGAACATGGGTCCAAGGTCATCGAATCGTCTGTGCAGGAAGGCATTATTGATGTGGGTATCATCTGCACTATCCCCAATAAGGATTTTGAGTCCTTCTTCCTTTCCGAAGATGAAATGTGCGTAGTCATGCCTAAGGGCTATCCGCTGGAAGAAAACAGGGAAGTGCCCATGAAGCTTCTGGCTGATTATCCTCTGGTTCTTTACCGGGACGATTTCAATCTTCATGATGATATCCTGGCCAACTGCCGCAAGATCGGCTTTACACCGAAAGTGGTCTTTGAAACCAGCCAGCGGGAACTGATGCTGCAGACTGTGGCCAGCGGACTGGGCGTAGCTATCCTTCCGTCCCGTCTCTGCCCGGCCAACAGTGAAGAAAGCAAAGTCGTTACCCGCGTCATGACGGAACCGCGCATGACCCATCACCTCTACGCCATCTGGAAGAAGGGACGTTTCCTTTCCAGAGCTGCCCGCCTGTGGATTGAATTTACGAAAGATCACCTCACCATGCTGAATGATGATAAAAAGTTAGACGATGAGATGAGGAAATAAGGATTTCTGTGAAACAGTGGAAAGAAAAACTGGACTGGAAACGAAATAAACCGTTCTATCTCATCCTCCTGGTCCTTTCCGCCATGGTGGTGTATCAGCAGTTCCTTATTACGGATCTGCAGGAACGGATGATGAATATAGAATCCTCCCGCTATGACGACCAGCTGAATGATATACGATGGGAAGCGGAAACGGCTCTTTCCGAAAACCGGGAACAGCAGAAGGATATTCTCCAGCTCCAGAAGCATTCTGCCAGCCAGAACTGGCGGCTCATGGAAATGGAATGGGATACCTACGGAAAATAGGAAATTGTATGGGAAACACACTGCATCCAAATGCATTCCGACAGTCAGGAAATCAGTGCTTCCCTGAAAAGGGCACGGCAGGAGCAGTGCCCTTTTTTCGTGGGATACAAAGAAAAGATAAAACGGTGCTGCAGCATATATACGCTTCATTTCTGCTTTTTTCCCTGGATAAGGCGCTGTCCCTTACATGTTTTCCCATTTATCATGCCATTCTGTGGTACAATTAAAAAATATAGAAGCCATGGAGGTTATTATGTTTATATATAAGAGGAGAGTCAAATTTTATGAAACAGACGGCATGAAGGTTGTGCATCATGCCAATTATCTGCGTTATTTTGAAGAGGCCCGGGTGGAATACCTCCGGGAGGGAAAGCTGGATTTGACGGAGCTCATGGATGAGGGCATCGTATTTCCCATTGTGGAAGTGGAAGTAAAGTACCATCAGAGCGCGCGGTATGATGATGTGCTTCTGATTAAAACCTACCTCCGCAAGGTGGATCGGGCCAGACTTGTTTTTGAATATGAGGTGTTTTCGGAAAAGTCCGGCGCTCTGCTCACCACCGGCCGCAGCGTCAATACCTATACGGACATGGAGACAGGCCGGATTGTGCGGCTGCCTAAGGAAAAGCTGGCAGCTCTGATTGATCTTTCCAAAGGGGATAGAGAATAATGGACAACAGACCGATTGGCATTATGGATTCCGGCGTAGGAGGACTGACAGTAGCCCGGGTGCTTCATGAAAGGTATCCGAAAGAAAGCATGGTTTTCCTGGGAGACAGCCTCAGAAATCCCTACGGTGAAAGAAGCAGGGAGGAAATTGCTCATTTTGCAGAGGAAATCAAGGCATTCCTTCTTCGGAAGAATGTAAAAATGATCATGATTGCCTGCAATACTATTTCCTTTAACGTGTTTCCTTCCTTTACGGAAGGAACTGTGCCGGTGGTGAAAATGAGCCTTGACATTACCCTGCCGGAAGGCGCCAGAAAGGTGGGAATCTTCGCTACGCCGGCTTCCATCAAGACCCATGCCCATAAAAAATATGTGGAGAAGAAATTCCCTGAAGCAGAGTGGATAGAGGTGCCCTGCGACGGTGTGGCGGCAGCCATAGAACAGGGAAAAGATGAAAATTTCATTTCTGCCCTTGTGCAGAAGGCGGCAAAGGAGTATCATGCATTAGGTATAGATGCCGGTTACTGGGCCTGCACCCATTATCCGCTGGCGCCTGGCGCTTTTGCTCAGGTTTTCCCGAAAGTTCCTTTTATTGATCCTGCCCTGCCTACGGTGGAAGCGGGCATGGAGATTCTTCGGAACGAGGACAGACTGGCAGAAGGCGGCGGAAAGAATGAGTTCTATTTCACCGACGGCCTTGAACATGCGGCGCCTCTGGTGAGACGGCTTTTTGGTCCGGCAGCTGTGGAAAAAACAAATCTTGTAGGAGAGTGAGTAGAGAATGTTGTTGTTGCTTAAGATTGTGGCAGTGATTGTCCTTATCATCTGCCTTGGTTTCATTGCCTACTGGGCGGTGGCCGTGATTAAGGGAGACTGTGTGCTCCGCATGCTGAAATCGAAACGGACGCCGCTGAAGGTGGAGTCCATGGATATGCGCCATGTGACCCTGTCCTATACGATTCCCATTAAGAACGTGGGGAAACAGCTGGGAACCATTATGGATGCCTTCGTCCGCATTTATATTCCTTTTGAACAGTATGACAAGGCAAAGGTGACAGGCCACCTCACCGATTTTGATGTGCCGAGACCTGACGACTACTGGCAGGCTTTCATTCTGGATCCCGGCAAGGAAAAGAAATTCCTCATTACCCTGGACATTGAAGGAAAAGGCCAGAGCATTCTCCAGGATCTGGAAACTTTCCCGGAATTCGGCATGGATATCATTTACCAGGTGGTAGCAAGAAGCGACTACTACTACGCAAAGACCAGAATTGTCATTACCAGGGAAGAGCTCCAGAATGCTCTTTATGAATATACTACGGAGGTGAGAAAATAATGGCAGAACTTGAACTTGTTCCGATTCATACCAGGATTCTCACTCATCATGACAACATTGTGGATGCCATCCTGGAATATGCAGGAGATAAGATCACGAGCCATGATATTGTATGTTCCGCCGAATCCGTGGTAGCCATTACCCAGAACCGGTATGTCCGTCCGGAGGAACTGAATGTATGCTGGCAGGCAAGACTCATGAACCGCTTTGTACCTGCTGCCGGCTCCATGGCCAGCATTTACGGCATGCAGGCTGCCATGGATGAGGAAGGCAAATGGAATATGCTTTTCTCCTTCGTGCTGGGCGCCGTTGCCAAGGTTTTCGGAAAGAACGGCGTATTCTATGCCCGCTGCCGTCAGGCATCTCTGATTGATGATGTGACCGGCACCATGCCTCCTTTTGACAAATGCCTTGTTTATGGTCCTGCAGACACAGATCATGTCTGTGAAGAGATCAAAAAGGCCACCGGCGCTTATGGTGCAGTCATTGCGGATGTAAACGATCTGAAGCGGGCCGCTGTTTTAGGAAAGAGCCAGGGACTGGATCCTCAGCAGATCGCTAAGATTCTCATTGATAATCCTTTCGGCAATGATAACCAGAAAACACCGATCGTGATCATCAAGAATTTCACCGATGTCATGGAAGGAAAATAAAATCTTCAAGCCTGTTGGAAACAGAAAAGGACTTTGGAACCAGAAAGGGTGCAAAGTCCTTTTTCTTTTTGATAACAATAGAAAAATTAAATTAATAATTGAAAATATCAATTGGATAAATAGAATAACAGCAGATATAATGAGAACATACACAGCGCTGATAAAAAATTTATATTTCAGGAATGGCTGGTTTTACAGTCATCAAATTTCATTCCTTTATGTCCCTGCAGGAGCATCAGGA
>NZ_JBJEXP010000025.1:23482-56245 GCF_051885895.1 Dialister sp.
CAGGAAACAGGGTGAAGTTTGATGAGGCAGGTTCTTCAGCCTTTCCTTCCGTCAAATGTAAAGGAGAAATGAAATGCAGTATGTAAAATTTGGTTCCACCGGTATGGATGTTTCCCGTATATGCCTGGGGATGATGAGCTTCGGAAAGCCGGGAAAAGAAAATGGTGTTTTCCCCTGGGCCAAAGATTATGAGGAAGGCAAAGAAATTTTCAAGAAAGCCATCGATCTGGGAATCAATTACTTTGATACAGCCAATGTATATCAGATGGGAACCAGTGAGGAAATCACCGGACGGTATATCAGGGATTTCGGTCTGAATCGTGATGAAATCGTAGTGGCTACAAAAGTTAACTTTGAGATGCGTCCCGGCCGTCCTAACGGCGGCGGACTTTCCCGCAAAAATATTATGACGGAAATCGACCACAGCCTGGAACGCCTGGGCCTTGACTATGTGGATGTGTACCAGATTCACCGCCTGGATCCCAATACTCCCATGGAAGAAATCATGGAAGCACTCCATGACGTAGTAAAAAGCGGGAAAGCGCGTTATATAGGGGCTTCCACTATTTTTGCCTGGCAGCTGGAACGGATGCAGCAGATTGCTGAACGCCATGGCTGGACAAAATTTGTTTCCCTGCAGCCGCAGTACAACCTGATTTACCGGGAAGAAGAACGGGAAATTCTGCCTCTCTGCCAGGATCGGAAGATGGCGGTAGTTCCCTGGAGCCCGCTGGCCGGCGGACGGTGTGCCCATCCCTGGGGAACAGTAACGGCGCGGAACCGTATGGATGAAGTGTCGCCCATGGTATGGGGTGCGACCGATGCCCAGGATAAGGTGGTAGTTGATAATCTGGAAAAAGTGGCCAGGGAACATGGCCGCACCATGGCCCAGGAATCTCTGGCATGGATGCTGTCCAAACCTTATATCACTGCTCCCATTGTAGGAACCACCAGCGTAAAGCACGTGGAAGAAGCGGCAGCAGCTGTGGATATCCGGCTGGATGAAGAGGAAATCCGTGAACTGGAAGCGCCCTATCGTCCGCATATCAAAACCGGCCTGTACTGATTCAGGCAGGAGAAAGGAAACGCTCGATTTTCCTTTTTAGATTATGACGCCAGCAGTACGAAAACAGGCAGAAAGACTATCTGACGGTCTTTCTGCCTGTTTTGTCGTGTTGGGAAAGTGCTGCGCTCTCTGCACTGCTGCAGTATATAAGTGATTGCTGATGAGGTACCGGTTTCCTGCGGGAATCTGCACTTGGGCCGGAACGGGTCTTTGCATCTGGAAGGAATAAGATATCCAATCGCCGGGATTTCTGCACAAAAAAACCGGAACACCCTGTATGCAGGGGCTCCGGTTTTTGATATCTTCTGTTTCCTTGTATCTGAAGAGATTATTTGGAGTACAGTTCGACGATGTTCGTTTCGTTGACTTCGTCCTTGTAGGGGAGTTCATCTCTCTGTGGGAAACGGGTCAGGGTTGCGGTCCAGTTATCGAAGGACTTTTCGATGTAAGGAAGATCGAAAGTCTTCAGTTCCTGGAAGGACTGTTTGAACATTTCATTGGTTCTGTAGGATTCCTTCAGGGAAATTACCTGTCCGGGACGAACGGGATAAGAAGGAATATCCACTCTCTTGCCGTTAACGGTAATGAGGCCGTGGGTAACCATCTGACGAGCCTGACGGATGGAACGTGCAAAGCCTGCACGGTATACAAGGTTGTCCAGTCTGGTTTCCAGCAGGAACAGCAGGTTTTCGCCTACGACGCCGGACATTCTCCTTGCTTTATCATAATAGCGGTAGAACTGCTTTTCCAGCAGATTGTACATCGCTTTAACCTTCTGTTTTTCGGACAGCTGTACGCCGTATTCAGACTGTTTCTTCTGACGAGCGTCAGCGACCTGCCGTTTTAACGCTTTCGGATGGCCGTAAATGTTTACGCCGAAACGTCTGCTTGTCTTAAAACGGAGATTTCTGTTTGTTGCCATTGTGTAAATCACCTCTCTAAAAATTATGCTGGTCGAATATGAACAGCTTTTATATTATAAAAGATTCATGGAACCCTGTCAATATGGGTTTTGCATTTGAAATCATACTTCTGTGATTCATGGCGGCAGGAAACGGTTCAGGAAGCAGTTTCCCGACTTTGCTTCCTTGAAATGGCCGGGAAAAGAAGCATATTATCGTTTCCTTTACAGCCTGTGTCAAGGGTGGTTCCTGTATTTTTTTTCCTTCTTTTCTGGGAAAACTGGCACTGCGGCATGCAGGACTTTTTTATTTCCTGCTCCGGCTCTTTTCCGCAATGGCGAAGAAGTTTTCCATGATTTTTCTTCCCTGGGGAGTCATGATGGATTCAGGATGGAACTGCAGGCCGAAGGTAGGATACTGCTTGTGTTCCACAGCCATAATTTCCCCGTCTTTCGTGCGGGCGGTAATGGCAAGGCAGTCAGGCATGGTGGATTCTACGGCAGCCAGAGAATGGTAGCGGGCAGCCTTAATGGTTTTATCCATGCCTTTGAAGAGCGGGCTGTTCGTATCGAGATCCACATCGAAGGCTTTCCCGTGCACCAGCTCTTTGGCGTAGGAAACAGTGGCGCCGTAGCATTTGCAGATGGCCTGATGTCCCAGGCATACGCCCAGAATAGGAATGGAGGGACCGAAATGACGGATGGCGTCAATGCAGATGCCTGCATCTTCCGGCCGTCCCGGACCCGGGGAAATGAGAAGGGCTGCAGGATGCATCTTTTCCAGTTCCTCTATGGTGCAGGCATCGTTGCGGATGACTTTGATATCACTGTAGAGGCTTCCTGCCAGCTGGTACAGGTTATAAGAAAAGCTGTCGTAGTTATCGATAAGAATAATCATTTCAGTCCAGTCCTCCTTCTGCCAGATGAATGGCGTTGACTACCGCTTTGGCTTTATTGATGCATTCATGGTATTCGTTTTCCGGTACGCTGTCGGCTACGATTCCGGCACCGGACTGGACGCAGAGGACTCCGTTTTTCTTATAGGCCAGACGGATGCCGATGCAGGTATCCATATTTCCGGAAAAGTCCAGGTATCCTATGGCTCCGCCGTAAATACCGCGCTTTCTCGATTCCTCTTCCTCGATGATTTCGCAGGCCCTGAGCTTGGGAGCACCGGACAGGGTGCCGGCGGGCAGCACGGCATCAATTACATCAACGGCATCCTTATCCGGAGCGATGATTCCTTCTACAGTGGAACCGATGTGCATGACATGGGAGAATCGGAGAATATTGAGATATTTTTCTACTTTGACGGAACCGATGCGGCTGATTTTTCCCAAATCATTGCGGCCCAGGTCCACCAGCATATTGTGTTCCGCCAGTTCTTTTTCATTGGAAAGAAGTTCTTTTTCCAGGGCTTTGTCTTCTTCTTCCGTTCGTCCCCGAGGCCGGGTGCCGGCCAGCGGATAGGTGTGAAGAATCCCGTTTTCCAGCTTTCCCAGAGTTTCCGGAGAAGCGCCGGCAATTTCAATGTGGTCGCTGGTGAAATAGAACATATAGGGAGACGGATTTTCCATGCGCAGGACCCGGTAGACGTCAAACATGGAGCCGCTGGCCCTGGCGGTGAGCGGATTGGAAAGAACTACCTGGAAGATATCTCCTTCATAAATATGATGGCGCGCATTTTCTACCATACGGCTGTATTCTTCCATCGTGTGGGCGGGCTTCAGTTCTTCTTCCAGCTTCAGAGGCTTGAATACAGCCTTGGCACCGCTTTTCAGAAGGGCTTCCATCTGCAGGAGATCTTCCTGCGCCTTCCGGTAGGAAGCTTCAATATCCTCGGTGGAAACGCCGGAAATCAGGATGATTTTCTGCTTATAGGCATCAAAGACGATGAGTTTGTCAAAAAGCATGAGATCCACATCGTTGAAATCGGCGTTGTCTTCGTGGCGGAGCTTTAACGTGGGCTCTGCATATTTGATGTAATCATAGGAAAAATATCCTACCAGTCCTCCGGTAAAGGGAGGAAGGTTCTCCAGCTTCGGACTTTTATAGGCGGCAAGGATTTTACGGATTTCATCACCCGGATGTTTGACTTCCTTTTTTATGACTTCCGGATGTTCTCCTTCGCTGCCTTTTGTAATGGTGAGATGTCCGTTCAGACAGGTCAGCTCCAGGGTAGGATCATAGCCCAGGAAAGAATACCGGCTCCAGGGCTGGTTATTTTCCGCACTTTCCAGAATAAAGCAGTGATGGCTGGCGGCACGGAGTGTCCGCATGACTTCTATGGTGGTGAAACGGTCTCCCATGATTTCACGGCAGACGGGAATCCTTTTGTAATCACCGGATTCGCTGATTTTTTTGACTTCCTCTAACGATGGATACATAATGACCTCCTCATGCTGCCAGGACATCAAAAAATCCGTCCATGGCAGAAATATAACCTGCCAAGGACGGATTGAATTCCGCGGTGCCACCTTGTTTCACGATATCGTGCTCTTTGTGAGATACCAGCATATCTCCGGCAGCTAACGTGTGCCTTACGTTGCGGTATACTCTGCTGACCATTTCGCCGCACCCTCAGCGGTCCATTTGGCAAACTGCATCTCGATCCATTCTCACCGGCCAGGACTCTCTTTGCGCGCATCTTTTGCTTTGATCTCCGCTTCAACGGTTTCTTGATTAGAAGATTATCTCTTCCCGGCCCATTTGTCAAGGGGAAAGTCCGCCTTATGAAAAGGGGATTTAATTCTGTGGGGCCAATAAGTTTCTTTTAAAATCAATCAAATTTCAGTCATCAGAGGAAATCCATACGTAGGGGCAGCCCTTTTCATCATGATGGACGCCGAGAATTTCCGGCTTGAAATCAGGGAAGGCATTTCCGTATTCTTCAAGAAAACGGAAGTAGGATAAAACCTTTTCTGTCCACTGTTCTCCGGCGGCCAGGGCACAGATTCCCGGCGGATAGGGAAGAACATTTTCAAGAGAGATTTTTCCTTCTGCCTCCGCCAGCGGCACTGCCCGGCGCAGGCCTTTGACAAATCGGCGGTGGGCTTCCCAGCCGGAAAGCGGGGCCGGTGGAAAATCTTCCTTTGCAAACAGGCACTGCTGGAGCTGCCCGGTCTGATGAAGCAGTAAAAATTCATGAAAACGCCGGCAGAAATCCTGCAGTCCTTCTCCCTGGCGGCTGTGGATTCCGGGCATGAACTGTTGCAGGGGCAGATTTTGGAAATAGGCTTCCTCGAATTCCTGCAGGGCAGAAAGGAGATATTTATACTTTTTCATCCGATCCCCCGGTTCTGCCAGGAAAAGGAGGGTATAGAAATCTGATTTTTCAGGGGTAATGCCTTTCGTTTCCAGAAAAGCGGAAAGAAGAGGAGCCGGAATGGAATGTTCCTGCTTTTCTGAAAAGGTGCCTGTAATGAGCAGGGTTTTGCAGGGGTCTAAGAGACAGCTTCTTTCATCAATGCTGCCAAATCCATGCCAGGGAGCATCCTCTGCCAGGGTAAAGAAGGCCGGATCCTTCATGATTGCCTCTGTATCCCAGTCCTGCCATTTTTTCCCATGAACCACGGGAGGAAGAAAGGGGTGAAAAAGGGTGGTTCTATTAAGGAGCATTTTCTTGAACCGGACAGCAGAACGAAACGCTTTCTCCCAGAGCACCGGTCCTTTCTTTCTATGGATGAAACTGTTCATTTCCAGTCCTGCCAGAAGGGGATAGAAGGGCGAGGTAGATATGTGCATGAGGTATGCATCGTTCAGTACGTCAGGGGGCATGTACTGCGGCTTATTTCTGATATGGCTGTCTTTTTTATGAATCTGGGAGGTCATGGAAAATCCTGCCAGCTGCTTATGGACAGACTGGGTGACCAGGATGCCCGGCGCTTTCTCGTCCAGGGAGAAATTGAGCACTGCAGCATCCTTCAGGAGAGGAATAAAGTTTTCATACCCGCCCCAGGCATCATCAAAAAGAATATAGTCACAGAGACGGCCTATTTTTTGCAGGATCAGCCGTACATTGGAAAAAATTCCATCGTACGTGCATATCTGCAGGCAGGCCAGCCGGAAGGGACGTTCCTTTCTTTCCGAACCGGGAGAAACCTTCCCGGCAGCCCTTCGCAGTTCTCCTTCATCCAGATCATCGGGAGAAAGAGGGCCGATGACGCCGGAATCGTTTCTGAAGGAAGAAATATATACCGGCAGCGCACCGGCCTGCAGGAGAGCGCCCTGCCATGTGGATTTATGATTGTTCCGGTCAAAAAGGACGAGATCCCCCTGGGAAAGGAGGGCATCGGTACAGATGCGGTTGGATGTGGAAGTGCCGCCCAGCACGAAAAAACATTCATCGCTGTTCCAAACCGAAGCAGCGAGCCGTTCTGCTTCTCCCGAAACACCTTCATGGGAAGAGGGATCACCTATGGCAGAAGAAGAATCGGAAATATCTGCTTTGAACATGCCCTTCCCCAGAGCGCGGGTAAAAACTCGTCCTTCTTCGGTTAAGGCAAAGAATTTTCCGCTGTGATGTCCCGGCGTATCAAAATCATACCGGTCTTTTTTTATTTCCCCCAGCAGAGCAGAGGTAAAAGGCGGAAGTGTGATATTTTTATTCTTATCTTTTTTCATATTGGAGTCTCCTTATTAAAGGATATTATATCCTGCACAGGGAAAACTGCCAATGAAGGGGATGGGAAAGAGGGGCAGTTTCCCGGATTTCCGGAGCTTTGGTTCATCTATTGTTTCTTCGGGCAGAGAGGTTCTGTCATTTCTGCACAGCCTGCAGCATCAGGGGCATGCCGGCTCTGTACTTTCGGATTTCTTTTCTGTTTCATTCCATCAGCAGGTGTGATACTATGTATAAGGCAAGATGGGCCAGTGTGCCCTTCAGGAAAGCGGGGTAAAGGAATCTGACCTTTACCGGGAAAGGATACAGTATGGCAGAGACAGCGGAAGAAAATTATCAGGTCAATATTCCTCTTTTTGAAGGACCCCTGGATCTGCTTTTGCATCTGGTAACAAAGAACAGAATCGACATTCACGATATTCCTATCCATTTAATTACAGATCAGTACCTTTCTTACCTGGAATCAGCCAGGCAGTTCAACCTGGATCTGGGAAGCAGTTTTTTTGCCATGGCGTCCACCCTTCTTCTGATTAAATCGAGGATGCTTCTTCCTGAAAAACGACGGGAAGAAACGGACGAGTCGGAAGATCCAAGGCAGGAACTGTCCCGCTCCCTGGAAGAATTCAAGCGTATGAAAGAAGTGAAGGCCCGCATTGAGGCGCTGATGGAAGAAGAGCGGCCTTACCGCGGCAGGGAGCCGGAAGTATTTCGAAGCAGCGCCTTTCAGGGGAAAATTTCTCTGTCCCGCCTGCAGGCAGCTTTTATGTCGCTTTATGAATCCATGCAGGAAGAGGAGGAAAAATGGCTTCCTTCGGAAGAGGTATCCCTGGATAGGGAAATAGACCGCTGGATCAGTACCATAAAAAATAAAGAATCCGTAAGTCTCACGGATTATCTGAAGAATATGAAGACAAGACTCCGCCTGGCGGTGTCCTTTCTGGCACTGCTGGAACTGATACGTCTGGGAAAGGCAGAAGTGGAGGACAGGGCGGAAGGGCTTGTCATTAAAGGAGGCAGTTTATGAAAGGTCCGGAGGCATTGGCTCCGCTGATAGAGGCCTTCCTTTTTGCACGGGGAACGCCCGCTTCGTTAAAGGAATTGGGAAAAGCCCTGGGTGAAGATACGGTCAGTGTGGAAAAAGGACTGGAATATCTGGCGTCCCGGTATGCCGGAAAGGAGTCGGGCATTACCCTTCATCATACGGGAGCAGGCTATTCCCTGGCCACGAAAAAGGAATATGACCAGTGGCTTTCTTCCCTTTTGGGAAAGCAGACTCCGCTTTCACCGGCGGCACTGGAAACGCTGGCGGTGGTTGCCTGCAGGGAACCGGTGACCAGGGCTGAAATTGAAAAAATACGGGGTGTATCGGCAGGCCGGGTGATTTCTCTTCTTATGGAAAAAGATCTTCTGGAGGAAAGAGGCAGGCTGGACGTTCCGGGCAGGCCGATCCTCTATGGAACCACCAGGCGGTTCCTGCAGTGCACGGGCCTGAATGATGTAAGTGAGCTGAAAACACGCTGGTCCGGTAAACCGGATGAAGGAGAATTATTTTGAAAGAACGTTTACAGAAAATATTAAGCCATGCCGGCATCTGTTCCCGGCGGAAAGCAGAAGAGCTGATTCTTGCCGGGCAGGTGAAGGTAAACGGCACAGTGGTGAAGGAACTGGGCAGTGAAGCGGATCCGGTGAAGGATCGGATTGAGGCCATGGGAACCCTGGTGAAGCCGGAAAAAAAGAAGTATTTTCTTTTTTATAAACCGGATAATGTTATCACCTCCGTTTCGGATCCCCAGGGGCGCCGTACGGTGATGGACTATTTCCGCACGGTACGGGAGCGAATTTTCCCTGTGGGACGGCTGGATTATCATTCGGAAGGTCTTCTGATCATGACCAACGATGGAGATCTTGACTATATCCTGACCCATCCGAGCCATGAGGTAGAAAAGACTTATGAGGTAACGGTGCGCGGGAAATATTCGCTCAAGCTGGCAGACAAAATGTCCCGGGGCGTGAGGATTGATACAGGGGTTACTGCACCCTGCGAAATCGAGGTCCTGGGGTATGACAAGGAGAAAAATAAAACCCGGGTCAGAATGGTGCTTCATGAAGGCAGAAACCGGGAAATCCGCAAGATGATGGCAGCCTATCACTATCCCGTATTTGAACTGGTGAGGACGGGATATGCCTTTCTGACGGCTGAGGGACTTTCCCGCGGCAGCTATCGCAGGCTTACCAGTGAGGAGGTCAGAAAACTGTATGAGCTTTGCCGGTAAGAAAATCGCGGTTATTGGCGCCGGTGTGGCAGGTCTTATGGCAGCAGTCACTGCTGCCCATGAGGGGGCGGAGGTTTCCCTTTTTGAAAAGATGCCCAAGGTGGGGCTGAAAATGGGAATTACCGGCAAGGGAAGATGCAACCTGACCAACAGTGCTCCGATTATGGATTTCATTGCCAAAACGCCGGGAAATGGAAAATTTCTTTACAGCGCCTATGAAAAATTTAACAATGAGGATCTGCTGGATCTCCTCCATTCCTGGGGACTGGCAACGAAAGTGGAAAGGGGAGGACGCGTATTCCCTGCCAGTGACGATGCGCAGGAAGTGCGTCATCTTTTCATGCATCTTCTCCGTCGGGAGAAGGTGGATCTGCATCTGGAAGAGCCGGTCCGCCACATCCTGCAGAAGGATGGAAAAATCGCGGGCGTGGTGACGGACAGAAAGCGGTATGAAGCGGATGCAGTGATTCTGACTACCGGCGGCGCTTCCTATCCCCGTACCGGTTCTACCGGTGACGGGTATGCCATGGCAGGAGAGCTGGGCCACAAGGTGACCAAAATACGCCCTGCCCTCATACCGCTGGTCTGCGCAGAAAGCTGGACGAAGGAACTGCAGGGTATTTCTCTGAAAAATGTTACCTTCTCCGTAGATGGAGGCGGGCGGCGGAAAGCGGAAGAGTTTGGTGAAATGCTTTTTACCCATTTTGGCGTTTCCGGGCCGATTGTGCTGTCTCTGTCGGATAAGGTATCTCTCTGGCTGTCCCAGAACCATGAGGTCAGGGGAGCCATTGATTTAAAGCCGGCCCTGTCTTTGGATGTACTGGATAAAAGGCTCATCCGGGATTTTGAAAAATACCACCAGAAACAGATGGCCGGTGCCATGGCGGATCTTATGCCTCACAGAATGATTGACGTAGTGCTTCGGCTTGCAGATGTTCCCCGGGAAATGCCGGTCAGTGAACTGAAAAAGAAAGACCGGCGTAAACTGGCGGAAGTCATAAAGCACATGCCTCTTACGATTACAGGCACAAGGCCCTTGGCAGAAGCCATTGTCACTGCCGGAGGCATATCGGTGAAGGAAGTAAATCCGTCCACCATGGAATCAAAAATCTGCAAACATTTATACTTGGCAGGAGAAGTGTTGGACGTTCATGCTTTTACCGGCGGATATAATCTGCAGGCAGCATTTTCTACCGGCCATCTGGCCGCTGTATCTGCCATAAAGGAGTTATCATGAAAAAATTATCAATCGCCATTGACGGCCCTGCCGGCGCAGGGAAAAGCAGTGTCTCTAAAATTCTGGCAGCCCGCCTGGGCTATGCCTATCTGGATACCGGAGCCATGTACCGGGCTGTTACCTACGAAGCCATTGAACGGAAGCTGGTTGATCCGGAAGCAGTTGCGGCCATGGCGGAGGCACTGGATATGGAAGTGCTGCCGGGGCAGGATGGTATGCATGTGATTACTGACGGCAGGGATGTGACTCCCTTTATCCGCACGCCGGAAGTCTCAGGCCGTGTGTCAGAGGTTTCTGCTATCGGACGGGTCCGGAAAGCCATGGTGGCGCTGCAGCGGAAGCAGGCGGAAAAAGGTGGAATTGTGCTGGACGGAAGGGATATCGGCACGACTGTTCTTCCTAAGGCAGATATAAAAATTTTTCTGACCGCTTCTGTGCATATTCGTGCAGTACGCCGCTTTAAAGAACTGACTGAAGGTCATCCGGAAATGACCATGGAAGATGTGGAAAAGGAAATCAGCCGCCGGGACTATCTGGACAGCCACCGCGAAATTTCACCGCTGAAGAAGGCGGAAGATGCAGTCCTTCTGGATAACGGAGAGCTGACATTGGAAGGGACGGCAGAAGCCATCATTCGGATCTGCCGCAGCAAATTCCCCGGATTTGACGCGTAGCCGGGAGGTTCTATGGGATACAAAATTGTAAGAGCTGTTCTGAATTTTATTTTCTTCTGCCTTTTCCGGCTTCATGTGGAAGGGAGAGAAAATGTACCACAGACAGGAGCGGTCATCGTAGCGCCCAATCATAAAAGCGACTGGGATCCGCCTCTTATCGGCGTAGCTTTTAATACCAGAATCATTCATTATATGGCCAAGGAGGAACTGTTTAAAAACCCTGCTTTCGGCTGGCTGATCCGGCAGTTCGGCACATTTCCGGTGAAAAGAGGAACTGTGGACCGCACCGCCATCCGACAGGCCATCAGGGAATTGAAGGCAGGCAATCCGCTGGGCATCTTTCCGGAGGGAACAAGAATCCGTAAGGACGGACTGGGGCGGTTCCATTCAGGTATGGCTTCTCTGGCGCTGATGACCGGGACATCCATTCTGCCGGTGGCCGTGATCGGATCCAGAGATCTGCCTCATCGGAAAGGTCCGCTGGCTGTGCTCATCGGCAAACCGGTGCCTGTTAAGAAACAGCGGCCTGATGATGAAAAGATAGAAGAGCTGAACCGGATCGTTAAAGAGGAAATTCAGCAGCTCATGGACGACTATCAGAAAAAGGTTTCCTGAACCGAAGAAACATAGGACAGCATGAGTTTGCAGGATAATGATTGTATCGGCCTTTCTGCAGGAAATGGGAGATTGGATTCTATGGGGTACAAAATCATCAGGGCGCTTCTTTTATTTTTTTTCTTCCATATTCTGGGACTTCATGTGGAAGGGGAAGAAAACATACCGGAAAAAGGAGCCGTACTTGTGGTTCCCAATCATAAAAGCTACTGGGATCCGCCGCTGGCAGGCGCCGCCTTTCGTAAAAGGCGGATCTGCTTTATGGCCAAGTCCGAGCTGTTCAGAAATCCTCTGTTCGGTGCATTGATTCGTTACCTCGGCGCCTTTCCTGTAAAAAGGAACAGTGCAGATATGTCGGCGGTTCGCCGGTCTCTTGACGTTATCAGGGAAGGAAAGGCTCTCTGCATATTTCCGGAGGGAGGCATTTACAGGAAGAAAGGGCTGGGCCGTTTTCATCCGGGCATGGCCTTTCTGGCTGTCCTTACCGGTACGCCGGTGATTCCGGTGGCTATTGCGGGTTCCCGGAGCCTGCCCTGGAAAAAAGAGCCTCTGGCCGTGCTGATTGGCAGACCGATTCCCGTAAAAAAGGAAAAACCGGACGACAAGAATACAGCGGCCCTGGATGACCTGGTCAAAGAGAGAATAGAGAAGATGCTTGACTCCTGGGAAAAGAAATCAGGAACAGACAGTCGCCGGCATTGAAAAAAGAGGGGCAAAAGAAAGATTTTCTTCTGCCTGGCTATTGATATTTTTTATTACACACGCTTTTATCTGACTATATCAAGTAGAAGAACAGGAATTGAATTTATGGAAATATACAAATCAAAGGTAATGGGATTCTGCTACGGCGTGAGAAGAGCACTGAAAATTGCTGAAAAAGCCGCAGATTCCGGCATAAAAGCCGTAACATACGGTCCTATTATCCATAATCCTCAGGTGGTAAAAAAACTGGCGGAGAGAGGGATTCCTGCCATTGACAGTCTGGACGATTTGACGGACGAAACTGTAATAATTCGCTCGCACGGAGTAGGACCTTCGTGTTATAATATGCTTAAGTGCAAAAATCTGGCCCTAATGGACGCGACCTGTCCTTTCGTCAGGAGAAATCAGGAGATGGCTCATCGCCTGGTGGAAGACGGAAAACAGGTTATACTCATCGGTGAAAAAAGACATCCTGAAATGAAAAGTGTGGCTGAATGGGCGGTGGGACATTCTTACCAGGTAGAAACCATGGAAGATGTAGATGCACTCCCGCCAATGCAGGAAGCTCATATTGTTACACAGACCACTTTTTCAGCTGTCTTGGCTGACAGGCTGGCTGCAGGCATACGGAAAAAGGTGAAAAACCTTTACGTCAACAAATCCATTTGTGACGCGACCATGCAGCGGCAGCAGGCAGCGCGTGAGCTGGCGGATAAAGTAGATGTGATGATTGTCATTGGCGGACGCAACAGCGCCAACACCACAAGACTTGCAGAAATCTGCAGGGAAGAGGGAGCGGATACTCATCATATCGAAACGGCTGGGGAACTAAAACCGAGCTGGTTCCACAGTCGGGACAAGATTGGCATCACCGCCGGTGCATCCACACCGGACTGGATCATAGAGGAGGTAGTTTGTATTATGGAAAACATGAAGGAAATGCTGGATCAGGAGGAAATGAACCTGGATGTACACAAGGGCAGCGTTGTAGAAGGCAAGGTAGTAGACCTTTACGACGACAAGGCTTATATCTCTTTTGGATATAAGACAGAAGCTGTTCTTCTGGCACATGAATATTCCTACCCGGCACCGGCATCCCTGAAAGATGTGCTGAAAATTGGTGATACTCTCCGTGTACAGATTGTCAGCGGAGTTAAAGAGGATAGTACGATTTATGTATCCAAGATTAAAGTAGACCGTTTGGCAGACTGGGATGTAGTGGAAGAAGCATTCGAAAAAGGCGAACCTGTTGAATGCGAAGGCATTGAAGCCATTAAAGTTGGTCTGCTTGTTCAGATTAAATCTCTCCGCGGATTCATTCCCCTTTCTCAGGGCGATCTCCGCTTTGTTCATTCCCTGCAGAACCTGGTAGGCAAGACATTCCAGGCTAAGATTCTGGAAGTAGACCGCGCTAAGAACAGACTGGTTCTGTCCCGCAAGGCAGTTCTGGAAGATGAAAGAAATGCAGAAATGGATGAAATCGAAAAAGCTTATGAAAACGGCGACGTTCTCAAAGGCACTGTGAAGAAAATTATGCCCTATGGCGCTTTTGTTGGCATCAACGGTGTAGAAGGTCTGCTTCACATTTCCGATATTTCCTGGAAGAAGATTGCCAAGGTTGAAGACGTTCTCAAACCGGAACAGGAAATTGATGTAAAGATCAAATCCTTCGACCGTGAAAAACAGAGAATTTCCTTCAGCCACAAAGACTGCCTGCCCAACCCCTGGGAAACTGCAATCCATGATCATCAGGTAGATGATATTGTGGATGCCAAGGTAGTCAAGATTCTTGAATTCGGCGTTATCGTTGAACTGGATGACGGCCTTACCGGTCTTCTCCACATCAATGAAATGACCGATGACCACAATAAGAAACCCGGCGATATCTGCCAGGTAGGAGATGACCTCAAAGTCCGCATCATCAACATTGATGAAGGCCGCAGAAGAATCTCCTTCGCACTGGAAGAAGCTCCTTCCCACGAAGAAGCTCCGGCTGAAGAATAATTTTTCAGATAAAAAGCTGCCCTGCAGGGCAGCTTTTTTTATTGCAGCATGGCTGCCTGGCTTCTTACCGTAAAGAATCCGGAAGCAGCCATGATACCCCCTTCTCCTTGACATAAAGTTCTATCCGTCATACAATTTCAATACAGTATGACAAAAATGGAGAAGTGTTGCTTTATGGCAGACTTCGCTTTGTATTTTGATTTTAAATCATTTCAACGATTGGAAAGGATGGGGACTTATGAGCAAACCTCTCGTTGCTATTGTAGGCAGACCGAATGTAGGGAAATCGACCCTGATTAACGGACTGGCCCAGCGGCGTGTATCTATTGTGGAGGACATCCCCGGTGTAACTCGAGATAGAATTTACTGTGATGTGAAATGGCTGGATAAGGAATTTACCCTTATTGATACCGGCGGTATTGAATTCCGGAATGAGAAAGACCAGATTTCCAGCGGCATCCGCCAGCAGGCGGAACTGGCCATGGAAGAAGCGGATGTCATTCTCTTTGTGGTAGATGCAAGAACCGGCATGACCAGCGATGATGAGACCATTGCGGGACTTTTGAGAAAAACAGGGAAACCGGTCGTTCTGGCAGTGAATAAGGTGGACAGCGACAACCAGGAAATGGATGTATATGAATTTTATTCCCTGGGTCTGGGCGACCCGATTGGAATATCGGCAGTCAACCGTTTGAATTTCGGAGATCTGCTGGATCGCATTACGGAAGGTTTTCCCAAGCTGGATGAAGAAGAATCGGAGGATATTATCCGCACTGCCATTGTAGGCAGGCCGAATGTGGGGAAATCCACCCTGATCAATTCGCTTCTTGGCTATGAACGTTCTCTGGTGGCCGATGAAATGGGAACGACCAGGGATGCGGTGGATTCGCTCTGGACCTATAAGGGGAAGACTTTTATTCTGGTAGATACAGCAGGCATGAGACGAAAGAGCAAGATTGACGAGCCGCTGGAAAGATACAGTGTCATCCGCTCAATCCGTGCCATCGACAACTGCGATGTGGCTATTTTTGTCATTGATGCAGAGGATAAATTAACAGAGCAGGATAAAAAAATCATCGGGTATATTCATGAGGCCGGCAAGGGGCTTATCCTTTTTGTCAATAAATGGGATTCCATTACGAAAGATGAACATACGATCAATGAATTTGAAAAGGAAATCAGAAACGGCCTTCCCTTTGCCCCCTACGCACCCATGCTTTTCGGCTCTGCACTGACGAAGCAGAGAATCCATCGTCTGGGCGATCTGATTTACAACGTGGCGGAGCAGCAGAATCTCCGCGTTCCTACATCGGTGCTCAATGACCTGCTGGAAGATGCCAAGATGATTAATCCCCCGCCTGCTCATTCCGGAAGGGTGGCAAAAATTTATTATATGACGGAAGTGGGAGTGAAGCCCCCTACCTTTGTCATGTTTGTGAATGACGCCAATCTGATTCATTTTTCCTACGTTCGTTTCATTGAAAACAAACTTCGTGAAGCGTTCAGCTTTGAAGGTACGCCCATTCGCATTGTGGTGAGAAGCAAAAAGGATGGTGCAGACGACTGATGGAATCCGTTTTGTGGATCGTACTGGCATACTTCATAGGAGCCATACCCAGCGGCTACCTGATCGGGCGGATTTTCTACGGCGTAAACCTGAAGAAGGTAGGCAGCGGAAATATCGGTGCCACCAATGCTTACCGGGAATTGGGAGCAAAGGCAGGTCTTGCCGTTTTT
This sequence comes from Dialister sp., assembly GCF_051885895.1. Classification (GTDB taxonomy): domain Bacteria; phylum Bacillota; class Negativicutes; order Veillonellales; family Dialisteraceae; genus Dialister. The sequence goes on from NZ_JBJEXP010000025.1 coordinate 39,313, forward strand.
ATCTGCGATTTTCTGAAGGGCTTTATTGCCGTCCATCTGGGCATGCCGGATCCCACCATAGTGCTTTTCTGTGCCGTATTTGCCATTATCGGCAATGACTGGTCCGTATTCCTCCACTTTAAAAGCGGGAAGGGCGTGGCCTGCGGTGTGGGAGCCTTTACCTATATCTGCGCACCTGCCGTACTGGCAGCATTTCTTGTCTGGCTTGCCATTTTCAAATGGAAGCATATTGTTTCACTGGGGTCTATCCTGGCTGCACCGGTAGTACCTGTTGTCATGCTGATTGATGGCAAACCGCTGGAGTATGTAGCTTTTGGCGCACTGGCGGCAGTTATTGTCATTGGAAAACACAAAGATAATATTGGACGGCTTCTTAGAGGAGAAGAGAAGCCTATTACCAGGGAAAAGAGGTAATACCTTTGAAAATTGCAATGATTGGAGCTGGTGGATGGGGAACTGCCATGATGATTGAACTGGCAGGACGGAATAATGACCTTATCATGTACTGCAGAAAGCCGGAAACGGCTGACCGGATGCGTACTACCAGGGAAAATAAAGAATACCTTCCGGGAGCCCGTATACCGGAAAAGATCCGCATTACCAGCGATCTGCAGGAAGCTGTGGAAGGTGCAGGCTGTGTGATTATCTGCACTCCTTCTCAGGTTGTAGAAGAAATGGCAGGCCGTATTGTGCCCTGGCTCAAAAAGGATGCAGTCGTGGTCTGTGCCTCCAAGGGACTGGCCGATAATGAAGGCCACCGCCTTTCGGAAGGCATTACCAGGCAGGTAGCCGGCATTACCGATAAGATTGTGGCACTTTCCGGGCCGAATCATGCAGAAGAGGTGGGCATCGGACTTCCCTGTGCTACCGTGGCGGCCTCGGCCGTGCCTGAAGCGGTTCAGATCGTACAGGATTTATATATGAGCCCTGTTTTCCGCGTTTACCGCAGCGATGACATTCGGGGCGTGGAATACGGCGGTGCTTTGAAGAACATTATGGCCCTGGCCTGCGGAGTGCTTGACGGCATCGGCCTGGGGGACAACTGCCGTGCAGCCCTTATGACCCGGGGCCTGGTGGAAATGACCCGGTTCGGAGTGCATTTCGGCGCCCAGATGACCACTTTCTTCGGACTGTCCGGCATGGGGGACCTGGTATGTACCTGCACCAGCATTCACAGCCGCAATCATCGTGCCGGCATAATGATGGCAAAGGGCATGACCGCTGAGGAAATCAGAAAAAGTACGAATATGGTGGTAGAAGGCATTCGGACGGCCCGGCTGGTTCATGAAATCGCCCTGCGGGAACATATTGACATGCCTATTACGGAAGAAGTATGTCATCTTATCAAAGGCGACCATAATGCCATGGAAGCGCTGGAAATTCTCATGACGAGGGCAAAGAAGGCTGAATCAGAAACCTATCCGCTGTAAAAGAGACAGAAAGAGGGCATACAGGCTTCTGCATTCCATGAGGAATGTTCTATTCTTCTGCTGTGAAAAAAATTTGCATGGACCGGCGATTTAGCCATTGGTTTATGCTATAATTAACATAAGTGTGGAAAGGACATCCTTTTTCCGCATGGTTTGATTGAGGTAGAATACATGAAAATTATTGGAGGAAGCGCAAAGGGAACTCTTCTTCTGGCGCCTTCCGGAAGAAATACCAGACCTACACTGGGCCGGGTGAGAGAAAGCGTTTTCAATGTACTGGCCAATGTGGGCCTTCTGGAGACGCGGGTGCTTGATATTTTTGCAGGTACCGGCGCCATGGGGCTGGAAGCATTGAGCCGGGGTGCATCGGAAGCGGTTTTCATTGATAAAGCCACCGGGTCCCTGATCAGGGATAACGCCTCCCGCTGTCACGTGGACAGCCGGGTGCGTGTACTGAAAGGGGAGGTATCTTCTGCACTTCGCTCATTAAAAGGACAGAAGTTTGACTACATTTTCATGGATCCGCCTTACAGGAAGGGATATATCAATGAAGTTCTGCAGCAGGTATTTGACTGCGGCCTTCCGGCAGATGATGCCGTCATTATTGCAGAACATTCAGTATCCGAACCGCCTGATTTATCACTTTTCCAGGATACATGCGAGTTATGGAAAGAGAAAAAAGCGGGGGCTATTGTTGTAAGTTATCTGCGCTGCAGATAATGAGGAGAAGGTTTGAATGAAAATAGCTATATGTCCCGGAAGTTTTGATCCGGTCACCTATGGGCATCTTGATATTATCAGAAGAAGCGCCGGCCTTGTGGACAAATTGATTGTGGCGGCGTTTTTGAATCCGGCCAAACATTACATGTTTACCACGGAAGAACGCATTGCCATGCTGAGAGAAACGACCAAGGACATTCCTAATGTGGAAGTGGATGCATTTGACGGTCTTCTGAATGAATATGCGGCAAAAAGGAATTGCCATCTCCTGATCAGAGGGCTCCGGGCATTCAGCGATTTTGAATATGAATTCCAAAGAGCTCTTATGATAAAAAAGATTGATCCGACCCTGGAAACTGCATTCTTTATGACGGATGGCCGGTATTCCTATCTTTCTTCTACCGGTGTCCGTGAACTGGCCCATTTTAATGGAGATATAACCTCCATGGTGCCGCCCTTTGTCCAGGAAATGATAAAAAGGAAAGTAAATTCTATTAAGAAATGAGGCTGCCTATTATGGATACAAGAAAACTTCTTGAAGAACTTGAAAATGTAATTAACAATGCCAGCGAAGTGCCTTTCACCAATAAAAAAATGGTGGATAAAGATGAAGTAGAAAGGCTGATTGACGCCATCAACCAGTCCCTGCCAAATGAACTGGAAAGTGCAAGAAGAATTGTGGCCGACAAGGAACGTATCATGCTGGATGCGGAAAAGAAAGCGGAAGATACAGTAGCGCAGGCTAAGGACTATATTGCCCGCATTACAGAGGAAAGCGAGCTGGTTAAACAGGCGCAGGAAAGAGCCAATGAAGTGATTTCGTCTGCCAACAAATCAGCAGATGAACTGCGTACCAGTTCAGTGACCTATGCTACCGATGTGCTGAAGTATGTGGAAACCAATATGGAAAATGTACTGGACAGTCTGAAGAAGAACCGGCAGAGCCTCATTGATTCCAATTCCGCAGCAGCCCGCCAGCAGCAGGAACAGCAGCCCCAGGATACACAGAAAAAATAACAGAAGGACCTTTTTCCACAAGCGAAAGAAGGAATTCTGCGGGAAAGTCCGGAATGCCTCTTTCTTACATAAAAGAAATACCGTCTTTATCACTGTCCGGTTTCCTGTTTGGGAAATCTGATTCAGCCATGCAGGCGGCTTTTCTTTACCAGGGGAAATAATTTAACAATTACAGCCGAAATGATTCTTTACCTTACTTTCTGAATCTTTTTGAAACAGGGGGACAGGCCTATGGGAACCGATGGAGACAAAAGGAGAGCCATACTTCTTTGTTTGGGCATTGCTTTCATTCTCATAGGACTGTCTTTTTTTGTGCTGGATCCTTTATCGCTCAGAACGGAAAAGCCGGTACCGGCGGTAGAGGTGAGTGAAGGAAAGGAGGAAAGCAGCGGAAGAATTCTTGTATATGTGGTAGGGGCGGTCAAAAACCCCGGTGTTTATGAGATACCGGAAGGAAGCCATTACTTCGATGCAGTGAAAGCAGCCGGCGACGTTCTTCCCTATGCGGATGTCAATGCTGTCAATATGGCGGAACCGGTTACAGAGAGCATGAAGATTTACATACCCCTGGATCCCTACATGAAAGACCCCGGTGCGGCGGGGCTGGTCAATATCAATACGGCCGGGAAGAAGGAACTGGAGTCTTTGCCCGGCATCGGACAGGTGACAGCAGAGAAAATCATTGCCTACAGGGAAGAACATGGAAATTTCAGCAGCAAGGAAGACCTGAAGCTCGTACCATCCATCAGCGATGGGAAATTTAAGAAACTGGCGGATAAAATCACACTATGAATACCAAGTATCCCCTGCTGTGGAGTGCCCTCAGCCTGGCTCTGGGCATTATGCTTTATGACAGTTTCCCTTCGTTTTTTGAGCAGAAAATTTTAATCGTGATTTCCGCAGGGGCAGCGGTTCTCCTGCTTTCTTTTCAGTGGAAGGGAAAGAAGGGAGCTTTGGGAGTTCTCCTTTTTCTGTTTATTCTTGCCTGCGGCATGGGACGCATGTTTCTGTCCGACCAGTACTGGCAGCAGCAGTCTTCCTGGGCGGCAGGAAGTGAAGGACGGTGGACAGGCATCGTAAAGGAAGAACCTTCGGTGAACCGGAAGGGGGAAATATATGCCCGCTACTATACGGAGCTGGAGTCTATCACCTACGGGGATGGTGAGACGAAGAAGCTTTCCGGAACCGCTTTTATTTACGATATGCGTCCGGAACGATTTTATCTGACTGGAGACAGGATCTCCGTGACCGGGAAAATGACAGCCGTCCGTATTTACCAGAACCCGGGGAAAATCGATCTGGAAGGGCGCTATCGGAGCCGCCGCCTCATCGGGAGAATTTATCCGGAAGGACAGGCCTCTGTCCGTGGAGAAGGCAGAAGCGGGCAGGAGGAAGCAGGACGGCTGGCGGATGAGATCAGGGGCAGTCTGCAGTCTTATTTTGCTCCCTACATGGATCCGGTCCGGCTTCATGTGCTGATGACCCTCCTTTTCGGAGGAAATTACAATGAAATACCGGACTATATTATGAATTCTTTTTCTGCGGCCGGTATTATTCATATCCTCTCCGTATCAGGATCCCATGTAGCGCTTCTGTTTGGATTTCTTTTTCTCCTGGGAACCTGGCTTCATCTGCCGCGGAAACCGGTTATTGCAGGTGCGGCACTTCTGGTTCTTTTTTATGCTTTCCTTTCCGGACTGGTCCCTCCGGTCATACGGGCGGCGGTTATGGGAATCCTGTCAGCGGGAGGCGTTTTTCTGGAAAGGGAAAAAACATCACTGAATCTGCTGGGAGCAGCGGTAGCAGGCATGCTCCTGTGGGATCCCTTTTATCTCTATGATGTCAGTTTCCAGCTCTCCATAGGAGCTTCAGCAGGGATTCTTATTTTTTACAGGCCTCTTCTTCATAAACTGGCAGGGATTCCGCTGGTGCCCCGATGGATGAAGGAAGGTACGGCTCTGTCAACCGCCGCTCAGGTACTGACCATACCGGTCATGCTTTATGACTTTCATACCTTTCCTCTTTACTTTATTCCTGCCAATCTTTTTGTAACTCCATTTCTGGAATGGGTGATTATTGCAGGCCTTCTGGCAGCTGCCGCGGCCCCGGTTTTTCTGCCTCTGGCAGGAGGAATGCTCTACATTTCCGACTATCTTCTCTGGGCGGGAATTCGACTGAATCTGACTCTTTCCTCCTGGCCCCGGGCATCACTGGAAACAGGAAGCATGACACTGGTACAGATTCTTCTCTATTATGCTTCGGTAGGGATTCTTTATTTTCAAAAAAATCTCTTTTCCATTCCCCGCAGAGCTTATTGTGCTGTGGGAATCTGGTGCCTGCTGCTCACTGCTTCCATTTTTCTGCATGTGACAAAACCGGATACCATGATTTACTGCCCTGACCTGGGACCTGATCAGGGAGCGGTACTTGTCACAAAGGAACATAAAATCTTATACTATAAGGGCGGCAGCATTCCGTCTCATACCTCGGACTGGGAATGGAAATCCATCCTTGGCTATAAAGGAATTTTTGATGCGGATATTCTGCTGCTGAATGTGGAGAATGTCAAAGAACCGCTGCCCCTGACACTGCCGGTGCCGGTACGGGAAATATGGGTTACCGGCGGCAGTGCGGAAAAGAAAACGCCCTATCTGTTAAAAGATTTTCAGGGAACAGTTCGCCAGCTTTCCGCCGCCCGTATGCAGATGGGCAGCCTCTCCTTCTTTACCAATGGGAGCAGCTGGCTCCTTCAGGAAGGGGAAAGGGGAGTGTATCTTTCCGGAGAAAGAGGACTCACCTCCATTTCCTTTCCCAGGCATACCCTCTGGGTGGCATCGGGAAGAAAGAACGGGAAGGGCATCCCGGAAGAAGAGATCGACAGGGTGGCGGCAGAAGCTGTCATTTATGGAGGAAGCAGGCTTTCTTCCTCTTTTGAAAATATGGATCTTTTTGCATTTAAAAATTATCCTGCTGTCAATGTGTACAGAGAAGGAATGCAGACTGCTTCCTTCAGGAAACAGTGGAAGCTGGAAGGTACATCGATATGGTTATGAAAAAAACGGGTAAGAATAACTGCTTTTTCCTGTATGGTGATGATCCCGTCTCAGCCAATATACGGAAAGACGAATTGATACAGGCTTACTTTCAGGGAAATCCGCCGGAAGTGACGGCGTTTGACGGAAACGGAAGTCTGGAAGAATATAAAAATGCGCTGGAAGGGCAGTCCCTTTTTACTGCGGAAACGGCAGTAGTTATCCATAATCCTCCTTTTTTAAAACGGCTGTCAAGGTCGGAGAAAGAGGATAAGAAAGAAAACTCCTTTCTGCAGGTCTTGAAAGATCTGCCGCCGGAAATTTTCCTTATTATTCTTCTGGATGGAAAACCGGATAAAAGAACAAAAATCATTAAATCACTTCTGTCCCTCTGCAGAAGCGAAGAATACAGCCTTATGAATCCCCGGGATGCGGCAGGCACCATGATTCGCATGCTGGCCGATGCAGGAAAAAGAGTGGACTACAATGCCCGGGGCTATCTGGAAACGGTTCTCTCATCCTGGGAGCAGATTTCAGCACCTCTTCTTCAGACGGAATGTGATAAAATTGTGCTGATGTGCGGAAACAGGGACACCGTGACCCAGGCACTGCTGGAAGCAGCCCTTCCTGATTATATGAATCAGGGCATTTTCCGTTTTACCGATGCATTGCTGGATAAGAATGCAGAACGGGTACTGGAAAGTGCAGACCGTGTTTTTACGGATATTCCGTCCACTATCAAAAATCTTGGCTTTCTTTCTTCCAAATTCCGGAAAATCAAGATTTTTCATGAAATGAAAAGAAACCGCCGGCCGGAATCGGAAATCCAGAAGGTACTGGGCATCCGTTCATCCTGGATGTGGCGGAACCTGCAGAAGGAAGCGGGCAAGGTTCGGGAAAAGGAAGCAGAATGGTTTCTGCTGGAAATTTTTGATTATCAGATGAAAACCAGGCAGGGAGCCTCCGATATGGAGCTGAAGGACCTGCTGATCAAATACTGCATGAAATGAAGGTAACGGGGCATTGAAATTTAAGTACAAGCGTATGGCGGGAGTTGTATTGCTGGCGGCAGTTCTTCTGGGAGCTGCCCCCTTCGTCTGGGTGAGAGGAGATGCGGTAATACCGGGAGTCAGTGTACAGGGCATTCCGGCCGGAGGCTGGTCGAAAACAAAGCTGGCTGATTTTCTGAAGGAGCAGGACCAGACTGTGGAAAAGGAAAAACTGGAACTGGTCAGAGACTCGGTACATGAGGAATGGAGCTATAAAGACCTGGGTGTCCATTATTCGGAGAACAGTGTGGGTGAAGCCATGCATATAGGAAGGGAAGGCAGCCTTTTACGGCAGTGGAAGGACCGCTGGCAGTCCCTGCTTTTCGGCCGGACCGCACCGATGGAAGCACAGTGGGATGATCAGGCGCTGGACCGCAAAATAAAGGGCCTTCAGAGCACCTATGGAAAACCGGCGCAGAATGCACTTCCCACTTTTCATAATGATGGGTCGATTACCTTTTCCCATGGACGGCCCTATATGAAAATCGGGGAAGAGGAGCTGCGAAAGACAGTGACAGAAACGCTGGAAACCGGCAGGGGCGGACAGGTGGAAATTCCGGTGGCAGAAGAAAAGAAGCCCAATATGTCAGACCAGGAAGCAGGAGAAGTGAACTCCATTCTGGGGAAATATACCACCCATTTTGGCGGTGACAGCAACCGGAGCAGCAACATTTCTCTGGCTGCTGAAAAAATCAGCGGAACTTATCTGAAACCGGGATCCGAATTTTCCTATAACCAGACCACCGGCTCCCGCTCTGCAGCCAATGGCTACAAGGAGGCGCCGGTGATTATCAATGGCAAACTGGAGCCCGGTTCCGGCGGCGGCGTGTGCCAGGTAAGCTCTACGCTCTTCAACGCCGTGATTCTGGCCGGTCTGGAAGTTACCCAGAGAACCTGCCATTATTCACCGGTTTCCTACGTTCCTTTAGGAAGGGATGCTACAGTAGCGGAAGGGGTCATTGATTTCCGCTTCAGAAATCACCTGAAACATGGTATTTACATTTATACCGAATATGCTCCAGGTACAGTGACCGTATTTATCCTTGGAAACAGGGATGACAAACCTTCCTATGTAGACATTTCCAAAACCAAAGAAGAAACGCTTCCTTTCAAAACAGTCAGCCGTGTGGATCCTGCTCAGAAGGAAGATAAAAAGACAGAGGAAGGTCACGAAGGGAAAAATGTTACGGTGAAACAGAGCGTGAAATGGGCGGATGGAAGAGTTTACCATGATCTTTTCGAATCGGACTACGAAGCGGTGGATACGGTAATTACTTACAAAAATAAGGAAGATGTGCCTCAGGACTAAAAAATAGAAATGCAGGAAAATTTTTCCTGCTCTGTTTCTGATAATACCTGAATGACGAATCATACACCTCAATATCTCATACTGAAAGGAGTATATACATGGGAAAATACCGTCTGCAGTCTCGGAATAAGGACTCCAGAATTACACTGATGGAAGTTGATACAGAATGCAGGGCCTGGTATATCAAGGCCGATGACCGGCAGGCGGCCCTCCATGCCCTCATAGACATGGGGAAAGAAATCCTGTCTATTGAATCCATTTATATTAATGGAGACAATGTAACCGATGAAGTATTTTCCGGCATTGCCATGATGCAGGGGGCACCGCTGGAGGCCGGTCCGAAGGAGCAGGCAGCAGCGTCGCCGGAGACGGATGAAATTCCGCTTCCTGATGATGAGCCAATGGAGAATTTTACTCTTCCTCCGGAGGATGTGTCTCTGCCTACGCTCGATGATATTCCCGAAGAAGCGGCACCGCTCCCTCCGGAAGCAGAAAATGTACCGGAAATGGATATGCCCGATATACTTCCTGACCTGACCAGCGTGCTGCCCAAGAGTGCCTTCGTTTCATCGCCAAAGAAAGAAAACGGGAAAGGCGGAGCTTCTAACGGTATCTATCTGGGGCGGAAGCATATTACCGGAGAACCGGTGGATATCAGGACCATCACTGACGAAGCGGATGGTGTCATTTTTACAGGTACTGTTATCAGCTGTGAAGTCAGAGAGCTCAGAAGTAAAAAGAAACTGTTCCTGATGAGACTGGCCGATGAAACCAACGGCATACCCTGCCAAAAATTCTTCGATAAACCGGAAGAAGCAGAAGGAGTAGAATCCCTGAAACCCGGTACGGTGGTTAAGGTGCGGGGCAATGTGCGCTTTAACAAATATTCCGGCGGGCTGACATTGGAACTGCAGCAGATGGAAAAAGGGGAAGTTCATGTCATTGATCATGAAGATAATTACCCTGAACCAAGAGTGGAACTCCATCTGCATACGAAAATGAGCCTTGATGGGCTGATTGATAATGAGGAAATCATTAAGACGGCTGCCAAATGGCATCATCCGGCCGTAGCCATTACAGACCATGGTGTGATTCAGGCATTTCCCAAAATCCAGGATCTGGCTGAAAAGTACCATCAGAAGGTTATTTACGGCATGGAAGGATATATGATTGACCGCATTCCGGATAATCCGGATACGGACCGCCAGCAGTACAATCACATCATTATCCTGGCCAAGAATATTACGGGCCTTCGGAACCTGTATCGCATGGTAACTTTGTCCCATCTGAAATTTTATCGGAAGCGTCCGCTGATTCCCAAGCCGATTCTGGAAGAATACCATGAAGGGCTCATTTACGGCTCCGCCTGCGTAATGGGGGAATTCTTCCGTGCAGTGCTGGCGGGAGAAAGCGATGAGGAACTCATTAAAAAGGCCAAATTCTATGATTATCTGGAAGTACAGCCTCTGGGAAATAATGAATTCCTGATTAATGAAGATAAATTCGGCAATGTGAATACAGTAAAAGATTTGCAGGACCTGAACCGCAAGGTCATTGAAATCGGAGAAAAGGCAGGCCGCCCTGTATGTGCCACATCCGATGCCCACTACATGTTTGCCGAAGACAGAAGAAACAGGGATATTCTTCTGTCCAACTGGGAAAAACCGGGGAAAATTGAATCCCATCCACCGGTGTACATTCGTACCACCCAGGAAATGCTGGATGAATTTTCCTACCTTCCCAAAGAAAAGGCAATTGAAATTGTAGTGACCAATACAAGAAAAATCGCAGAGCAGTGCGAAGTTCTGAAGCCTCTGGCGGAAGAATGGAAATCCTATAACCCGAAAATTTCAGGGGCTGATGATAAGCTGGTCAAAATGTGCTATGACAATGCCCATGCCATTTATGGCGATCCCCTGCCTAAAATCGTGCAGGACCGGCTTACGCTGGAACTGACGCCGATTATCAAGCACGGTTACGGCGTACTGTACTACATTGCCCATAAACTGGTAAAGCATTCCAACGACCGGGGATATCTGGTAGGCTCCCGTGGATCCGTAGGCTCTTCTTTTGTTGCCACCATGTCCGGGATTACGGAAGTCAACCCTCTGCCTCCCCATTATGTCTGCCCCAAATGCCACTGGACGCAGTTCTTTACCGACGGTTCCGTAGGCGGCGGATTTGACCTTCCCGATAAGAAATGTCCGAAATGCGGTACGCCGCTGAACAAAAACGGCCATGATATCCCCTTTGCCGTATTCCTCGGCTTTGATGGAGATAAGGTACCGGATATCGATCTTAATTTTTCTTCCGGCGATGACCAGGGCGTTGCCCATAAATATACAGAAGAACTGTTTGGCCGGGATAATGTATTCCGTGCCGGAACCATTGCAGGCATACAGGATAAGACGGCCTATGGATTCGTGAAAAAATATGCGGAAAACCGGGGCCTTACGTTTAATGATATATTCATTGAAAAACTGGCTGCCGGCGTAGCCGGCGTCAAGCGTACCACCGGCCAGCATCCGGCGGGCATCATGGTATGCCCCAGGGATATGGATATTCATAACTTCACGCCTCTCCAGTATGCAGCCAATAAGAAATATCTGAAAGATGAAGACGGAAATGTGATTCCCGGTACGATTACCACCCATTTCGACTACCATTCCATTTCCGGGCGTATGCTGAAACTGGACATTCTGGGCCACGATGATCCTAAGGTCATTCGCATGCTGCAGGATATTACAGGTATTGATCCCATGTCCATTCCTTTTGACGATAAGAAGACGCTCTCCCTCTTCAGCTCCACCGAGGCTCTGGGAATCACACCCCAGCAGCTGGCTTCTGTGATTGGAAATAAAGGCGTGACAGTGGGGGCTCTGGGTCTTCCGGAATATGGTACGCCCTTTGTAAGGGGCATGCTGGAAGATACCAGGCCGAAGAATTTTTCTGAACTGGTACGAATTTCCGGATTCTCCCATGGCACTGATGTATGGCTGAACAATGCCCAGGACCTCATCAAGAACGGTACCGTCAAACTGGAAGAAGCCATTTCCACCCGTGACGACGTGATGAACTATCTGATCAACCATGGCGTCAAGCCGCTGACCGCTTTCAAGGTCATGGAAAACGTTCGCAAGGGGAAGGGCCTTGAAAAGAACGGCTCCAATAATAAAGCCGAACTGGATGCAGCTCATGTACCGCAGTGGTTTATTGATTCCTGCCTGAAAATCGGATACCTGTTCCCCAGAGCGCATGCCGTAGCCTATGTTATGATGGCCTTCCGTATCGCCTGGTTCAAGGTATATCAGCCCCTGGCCTACTATGCGGCCTACTTTACCATTCGTGCCGAGGGGGCCTTCAATGCGCCGGTGATACTGAAAGGGCTGGAATCGCAGAAACAGGAGCTGGCCCGGATTGCATCTCTGGAACATCCTACAGCGGTGGAAAAGGGAAATGCTACAGTTATCGAAGTGGCAGCGGAAATGTACCTCAGAGGACTGGAATTCATGCCGATCAGTCTGGAAAAGTCCGCAGCATCGGAGTTCAAGATGGTCGATGGGAAACTGCTTCCGCCTTTCAACTGCATCCCGGCTCTGGGGGATTCCGTGGCCAAGGAAATTGTCAGGGCCAGGGACGCCCATCCTTTTACCTCCAAAGAAGATCTTCGCAAGAGAGGAAAGGTGAGCCAGAGCATCATCGATACCATGGAAGATATGGGCATATTGAAAGACCTTCCGGAAGAAGAGCAGATGTCCCTCTTTGACTTCTAGGGAAGCCCTTATGGACACGCCCTTTCGGGCGTGAGGGTTCAGAAGGTGCAGAAGGTTTAAAGGGTGTGGAGGCGCCTTACGGCGCAGTATATAATGCCGCCTGCAACGGCAGGGAAAACCTTTCCACGGGCGAAGCTGGTCCTTAGCCTGCCCATAAAAAGGCTTTCCTATGAATCGCCCGACCGATCCGCCAGGGCGCTTACAGCGCCCCTATCATATTTGCTTTTTCTGCATATCCCATGATATAATGGCAACAGTATCCGGGGTTATAGCTCAGTTGGTCAGAGCGCTTCGTTGACATCGAAGAGGTCTTTGGTTCGAATCCAAATAGTCCCACCAGATTTTATAACCCGCCTGCATGGCGGGTTTTTGTGTTAAGGAAGCACTGCATTCAGGGCAGGATTGAATTTTATAGGCATTTTTCTTATACCTCCGTATATAGAGCCTGCAGGGAACGGGATTCATACCGGAGACTTCCTGCGGAGAAGTCAGATGCAGGGAATTCAATGACCTGACAGGATGCGTTTCCTTGGTGAAAATCATGGGGAAGAGGAGATACCGTTGAAAATCTTTGCACTCATCATGGTTTTGATTGCCGGCACCATGTGGGCAGGCTCCGGTCTGGCAGCACAGGATTTCTTCAGGAAAAGCAGCCTGGATTCCATGGATCTTACTGTATTTCGCATGCTGTCAGCCGGTTTCATCATGTTCTGTGTATCGGCAGTAAAGGGTACCTGGAAGCCGGGCCTTCGCGCCATCAGGAAAAACTATCTGCTTTTTCCCCAGCTTGTTTTTTATGGCATTGTAGGTCTTATGCTGATGCATTATACCTATTTTGCCTCTATTGCAGCAGGCAATGCGGCGGCAGCTACGGTTATCCAGTATACCTGTCCTGCCATTGTTATCATCTGGGTTTCCCTGAAAAACAGGAAACTGCCTGGAAGAGGAGAACTGGCAGCAGTGGTTCTGGCCATTGTGGGTGTGTTTCTCCTTGTGACCGGCGGAGATATCCATAAGATTTCCGTACCGGCGGAATGTGTATACCTGGGACTGATATCTGCCTTCTTCTTTGCAGTATGTGCTGTGTATCCCAAGCATCTCATGGGTACCCTGGACAATTCCTTTATTCTCACTATCGGCATGTTTACCGGCGCTGTTTCTGCATGGCTGATTGATCCCGTCACGGACTTTTCCGGATTTTTTAACAGAGATGTGATTTTTGATTCCTTCTGGATTATTATATGCGGCACGGTGGTAGCATTTACCTGTTACAATGCGGGACTCCATTATCTGAGTGAAGCCCAGGCTTCGGTGACGGCTACGGTGGAACCGGCCGTATCTGTGATTGCGTCCCTTTTCCTGTTTGATGTGCGCTTTGATTTCATGCAGGCAGTGGGAATTCTTTTGGTTATTCTTGCCATTGCAGCACCGGGATTGATTGGGAAAAAGGATTTACCGGAAGAGAGAAACATTTCATGACAGGGAAATATGATTTTCATAGATGAAATCTTTTCTTTATAGTAAAATAGAAACTGAACAGAACCATTCGTTGGAAGCTGGGGGAATGCGAAATCCATTCTGCAGAGAAATTTCGTATTTCCCGGGGCTTCTTTTTGACAGGAGTTATTATGGATACAGAACATATCAGGAATTTTTCTATTATTGCCCATATAGATCATGGCAAATCCACGCTGGCTGACAGGCTCATCGAACTCACCGGCACGGTGCAGAAAAGAGATATGGAGGCTCAGATTCTGGATACTATGGATCTGGAGCGGGAGAGAGGCATTACGATCAAGGAACAGTCCGTCCGCCTCATGTATAAATATGAAGACGGGGATACCTACGAACTGAATCTCATTGATACCCCAGGCCATGTGGATTTTAACTATGAAGTGTCCAGAAGCCTTTCCGCCTGTGAAGGTGCCATTCTCATCATCGACGCTACCCAGGGGGTGCAGGCTCAGACCCTGGCCAACGTATACCTGGCGCTGGACCACGACCTTGAAATTATCCCGGTCATCAATAAGATTGATCTGCCCAGTGCAGATATTGACCGGGTAAAGAAAGAAGTGGAGAATATCATCGGCCTGGATATGTCCGATGCTATTCCGGTTTCCGCCAAAACCGGGCAGAATGTGGAGGAAGTGCTGAAGCGCATTGTGGAGCAGGTGCCGCCGCCTCCCGATAATACGAAGAAACCGCTCCGCTGCCTTATTTTTGATTCTATTTTTGATTCCTACAAGGGCGCTATTGCCTATGTACGGGTGATGGATGGAGAAATCCGGCCCGGCATGAATATACGGATGATGGCTTCGGGCAAAGTGTATACTGTTACGGAAGTCGGATATTTTTCTCCTTTCCCCAAAGCCTGCGATGAGCTGACCTGCGGATCAGTAGGGTACGTAGCAGCCAGCATCAAGAACGTGCAGGACTGCGAAGTAGGGGATACCATTACTACGGCGGAAAACGGAGCTTCTGAAGCTCTGCCGGGGTACAGAAAGGCTCTTCCCATGGTTTTCTGCGGCATGTATCCCATTGAAAGCAAGGATTATGATAATCTGAAAGAAGCACTGGAAAAACTGCAGCTGAATGATGCAGCCCTGGAATTTGTGCCGGAAACATCACAGGCTCTGGGATTTGGTTTCCGCTGCGGATTTTTGGGCCTTCTCCATATGGATGTGGTGCAGGAACGACTGGAACGGGAATATCACCTGAAGCTCATTACCACCGCTCCTTCCGTTATTTACCATGTATTTAAAACGGACGGCACCATGGTGCCGGTGGATAATCCGGCAGAGCTTCCGCCCATGACAAAGATTGAACATATCGAAGAACCGGTGGCTAAGGTGGATATCCTTGTGCCCTCCGACATGGTAGGCAATGTGATGGAGCTTGTACAGAACCGCCGCGGCGTTTTCCAGACCATGGAATATCTGGATGAAACCAGGGTAGATTTATCCTACAAGATTCCTCTTTCTGAAATTATTTTTGATTTCTTTGATAAGCTGAAATCCTGTACCAAAGGATATGCCTCTTTGGACTACCAGGTGGACGGCTACCAGAAGACCGATGCGGTGAAGCTGGATATCCTGCTGAACGGCGACCTGGTGGATGCCCTGTCCATTATCGTCCATCGGAGCAACGCTCCTGCCCGGGGCCGTGCACTGGCTCTGAAGCTGAAAGAAATTATTCCCCGGCAGCAGTTTGAAGTACCGATCCAGGCGGCGATCGGAAGCAAAATCATTGCCAGAGAAACCATCAAAGCCTATAAGAAGGACGTACTGGCCAAATGCTATGGCGGTGATGTGACCCGTAAGAAAAAACTTCTGGAAAAGCAGAAAGAAGGCAAGAAACGCATGAAACAGGTAGGCAGTGTGGAAATACCGCAGGAAGCATTCATGGCGGTTCTGAAAGATGACTGATCTGGGACTGTATATTCATATTCCCTTCTGTAGAAGCCGCTGTTCCTACTGCGGCTTCTATTCTGTTGGGAGAAAACCGGATGACCGTTTTGTGTCGGCGCTTCTGGAAGAGATGAAAAACAGGGCGCCCTCCTTCCAAAACAGGCTGTGCGATACCCTGTACCTGGGAGGCGGCACGCCTTCCTTTCTTTCGATCAGGCAGCTTTCTGCTATTATGAAAGGAATCCGCAGCTGTTTTCACTTTTCGGAAAATCCGGAAATTACCATGGAAATGAATCCCTGCGACATGACCGATTCCTATTTATCTGCTGCCAGAGAACTGGGAATCAATCGGATTTCCATCGGTGTCCAAAGTCATGATGACCGGCTTCTTAAGGCCATCGGCCGCCTGCATACGGCTTCAGAAGCGGAAAAGGTCATTCGGCGTGCCTATGCAGCAGGATTTCACAATATGAGCATAGACCTTATGTATGAACTGCCCCGGCAGACAGTAGAAGACTTCAGAAAGTCACTGCTATGGGCAGTACATCTGCCTGTGAACCATGTGTCTGTATACAGCCTTATCCTGGAAGAGGGCACCCGTTTCACACAGCTTGCAGCCAGAGGGCTGCTGCCCCGCCCTACGGAAGAAGAAAGCTGGGCCATGTACCAGGATATGTGCCGCATTCTTCCTCATTACGGATTGGAACGATATGAAATTTCAAGTTTTGCCCGAAAGGGATTCCGGTCCAGGCATAACAGGAAATACTGGGAGCTGTCTGATTATCTGGGCATGGGTCCCGGAGCCTCATCCCGCATCGGAAGAACCCGGTTCACAGTAACGCCGGGAGTGAATCTTTACGAAAAGGAATGGCTTTCCGGCGGAAGGCCGCCGGAAGAAACGGAACATCTCTCTGAAAAGGATGAAATGGAGGAATACTGTTTCCTTCATCTCCGCATGAAAGAGGGCATTCCTCTGGAAGACTTCAGGAACCGATATGGACAGCCGCTGGACTATTGGTACGAAAAGCAGGTGGACATGCTGAAGAAACAAAAGCTTCTGGAAGAGAAGGAGGGCCATCTTTTCCTCACCTATCATGGCGCCGCCCTGGGAAATTATGTATTTGAGCAGTTCCTGCGGGATGAGTAGATACTGCTTATCTCCGGCAGAGGATAGAGAAAATAGAGCTGTGAACGGG
>NZ_JBJEXP010000026.1:0-14137 GCF_051885895.1 Dialister sp.
GTCATGATTCTTTTTCCAAAATGCACAGTAGGTTCTTTTGATCGGTTCCCCATCTCGTGTCAAAGGCAGGCGCTTCAGAGAAGCGCCGAAATAAGAATCGCCATCCACTGTTTCCACCGGCATCACCCCGCGGTTGGCCACCACCATGATACGGGCATCCTGCAGGGTCCGGGCAAACAGGAATTCCCCTTTAAATCCAATCACATCATGATAAAAGCGCCGTTCTTCTTCCTGCTGCTCAGGAGAAGAAATAAGAATGCAGGGCATATTCTTGAGATCACTGACATCTACACTGTCCAGCTTTGTCAATGGATTATAAGTAGCCAGTTCCACAAAGCATACGGTTTCCTTCAATACCAGATTTTCAAAGGCATCTGAAAAAGCCCGTCTCTGGTCATTCAGGGCCAGGTCTATTTCACCATCCTGCAGGCCTTGAAACAGGTCCTCATGATTACCGCCGGTCACCTTAAGATCGACTGTAGGATTTTTTTCTGCAAACATGGCAACAGCCTGATTGAACTCATCACCGCCATAAGTGGAAAGACATCCCAGGGAAAGCCCGTCTGCATCCTTTTTCCCAATCCGTGCCGTTTCCCTGACAAGCTGCTCCAGATCTGAGGTAATGACAAGACTTTTCCTGTAAAAATGCTTTCCTGCTTCAGTAAGCTCAAAGCTGCGGTTATGACGAATCAGCAGTGGCACGCCGATTTCTTTTTCCAGTGATTTAATGGACTGAGAAATGCCGGACTGGGAAATATAACATCGATCAGCAGCTTCTGTAAAACTATTTTCCTCCACCACTGCCTGAAAATGCAGAATCTGCCTTAACATCATTTGTGTATCACCATCCATCAGACTGTAAAAAAAAGAATACCCTGGAGTCTATGAATTTTCTGTTGTTCCTATACTGAAAAAGGAAATAAATCTACATTTATTATGGCCTTTTTCTCATGCTTCGTCAAAGGAGTCCATTAGTGAAAGTGCCGTGCCGATCCATTCATTGCAGAACGTGACCGGTCTTCTCTCCTTTTTCTTCCCTTCATTATATATGATAGAATAATACATATATGTAAGCAAAGGATGGATAACATGGGCGAAAAAACAATCGGTATTATTGCGGAATGGAATCCTTTCCACCGCGGCCACGAAAAAATGGTGCAGTACCTGAAAGACTGCTTCGGGGACGCTTTTCTCATGGCCGTCATGAGTGGTCCCTTTGTGCAGCGGGGAGAACCTTCCCTTTTTGATCCCTGGATAAGAGCACGCTGGGCTGTGGAATGCGGCGTGGACGCAGTGTTTTCCTTCCCGGTGCTCTGCGTACTCCAAAGCGCGGATCGTTTTGCCGCCTTCGGAGTAGAACTCCTTTCCTCCATGGGAGCTGACAGTATCTGCTTTGGTACAGAGTCCCTGGAAAAAGAAGAGCTGCTGGAAGCAGCTTCCTTTTCTCTGACAGACTCGTACAGCCGCACCTTCCATGAAGCCCTTGCACAGGGACTCTCCTATGCCACAGCATCTTATGAAGCCATGAAAAACTGTTCAACTTATCTGGCAGATGAGCTGTCACGACCCAATAATTTACTAGGTTTTCGATATACAGAAACCATTCTTCGGAACCGATTTTCCATGGATATTCTTGTTTTTCATCGGGATACAGACCATGACATTTCCGCTTCCGCTGCCAGAAAAGAACTTCTGCAGAAAAACCGAAGCGGACTTCTGCCTATTTCTTTCCAAAAAGAAGCGGAAGCATTGATGCAGTCCGGAAACTGTACTGATTACTCCCGTTATGAGGATGCCTGTCTTCTTGCTTCCCGTCTTTGGGACGAAAAAAGCCTGGCAGAAACAGGGCTTTTCTCAGAGGGCCTGGAGCATAAATGGTTCAGGGAAACAGGACAGGAAAGCTATGGTATCATGCTGGATCACATTAAAAGTAAACGGTACCTTTACAGTCGACTGAAACGTCTGGGGGCCCAGCTCCTTCTTTCCGGCCAGGGCCCTTCCCTTTTTATGCATTCTTCCTTTCCCAAGTATGCCCGTCTTTTATCTCTGCGCCGGAAAAAAAGCAGCGCCTTGAACCATATCGCAGTGCCTGTCTATACAAGCATGGCAAAGGCATGGAAACAGGCCGACCAGGACACCCGCCTTTCTCTGGAAATAGATATCCGTGCTTCTGATATACGGGCCTTCTGCCAGAAATCTCTGCGTTTCCGTAAATCAAGACAGGAATTTTACCATTCACCGGAAATCGTAGGCTAGTGTTCATCTGTCTTCCCTCTATACAGTCTCCCCGTACTGTTCTATCCTTAGACAATCGTTTCGCTGCAACATGCAGGTCATGGAAATTTCTATTTTTCATGACCTTTTTGATTGATATAAGAGCAATATAAACATGGAACCAGGATCTGTTTCCTCTGCAGCTCTTCTGACTGCATAAAAATATAACTGGCTTCCCCTTTACATACCTATTAAAATCCGTTATCATTGAGAGAAACACTGCTGTCTTTTTACATTTAAATGACAAAAACATTCAAAGAAATGTATAAAAGTAAAATGATACCGCAAATTTATAAACATATGCAGGGGGAGCAATTATGGATTTGGAAAACAACTGGCCCATTGCGCTGGCCTTTATACTTTACCTGGTACTCATGATGAGTATCGGCCTTTACTATTCCCGCAGGCAGAAAAACCTTTCTTCCTATATTTTAGGAGACCGGCAGCTGGGCCCATGGCTCACTTCCATGAGCGCCGAAGCATCAGATATGAGCGGATGGATGCTCATGGGCCTTCCAGGCTATGCTTATCTCCACGGCCTTTCCGCTTTCTGGACCGGCATTGGTCTGATTATCGGTACCTGGGCCAACTGGGTGCTGGTATCCCAAAGGCTCCGTAACTATACGGAAGTAGCTAATAACAGCCTTACCATTCCGGATTATCTATCCAATCGGTTTGAAGATAAGAAAAACGGCCTGCGCCTGATCTGTGCTCTGTTTATCATTCTTTTCTTCATCATCTATACTTCTTCCGGTTTCGTGGCTGCGGGAAAACTTTTCAACACCATCTTCGGTATTCCTTATTTCCATGCCCTTCTTCTGGGGGCTTTCGTAGTAGTCTTCTATACCTTTCTGGGCGGATTCTCCGCGGTAGCCCTGACTGATTTCATTCAAGGCACCATGATGTTCTTCACTGTCATCTACGTACCTGTAGCTGCTACCATCGCCCTTGGTGGTCCTATGCCTACCCTGGATATTTTGTCTAAAGAAGGATCTGATTTCTTTTCTTTCTTCCCTGCCTCCACCGGCATGTCCGCTCTCCTGGTCATGATTGTTTCTTCTCTGGGCTGGGGCCTCGGCTATTTCGGACAGCCCCATATCCTGGTCAAATTCATGGCTATCGGCGATCCGAAGGAATTGAAGAAATCCACCCGCATTGCCATGACATGGGTGCTTCTTTCCCTGTCATTTGCCATTGCCATCGGTGTCGTAGGCAAAGCTTACCTCTCCACTCCTCTGGAAAACGCCAATGCAGAGCGGGTATTTATTCTTATGGCTGAATCGCTTTCCGCACCTTTCATTACCGGCATCATCTGGTCAGCTATCCTGGCTGCCATCATGAGCACCAGTTCTTCCCAGCTGCTGGTTACTTCTTCTGCCGTATCCAGAGACCTGTTTCAGGCCTTTCTGAAAAAAGATGCCTCTGAAAAAACACTTATCCGCGTTTCCCGTCTGAGTGTCCTTCTTGTTTCTGCGATTGCTGTTTATCTGGGATCTGATCCCAACAGCTACATCTTCTCCATTGTCTCCTACGCCTGGGCAGGTTTCGGCGCCTGCTTCGGTGCCACAGTACTTCTTTCCCTCTATTGGAAACGAATGACTCTGAAAGGCGCCTACGCCGGTGTTATTGTAGGAGGTCTTACGGTGCTCATCTGGAAACAGTTCGAATGGTTCGGTCTCTATGAACTGGTGCCGGGATTCTTCTTCTCCATAGCTGCTATCATTATCGTAAGCCTTCTTGATAAGGAACCTTCTGAAAGCATCATTAAGACCTTTGAAAAAGCACTGGCTCTTTCCAAATAAAAAGCATAAAGAAACAAAACGCCCGGATTTCTCCGAGCGTTTTGTTTTAGTGGATCGACCAATGCATCTATTGTCAAAAAACATCCCTATAAGGTATCCATCGTTTGTATTTACCATCAAAAAAGACCGGAAACCTTGTTTCCGGTCTTTTGACTGCAAAGCGAGCATTCAATAAGCCGAGTTCTGTACCGTTTGCACGGTGATGATTATCTGTCTAGCCAGCCAATTGCTTGGATGGTCAAGCGACGCAACCCGGAAGGTCAGCGGGCAGCCTCAACCCTTCCCTATTCGGTCTTGCTTCAGATGGGGTTTACCAAGCCAGCCGGTCTCCCGACTGCTGGTGCGCTCTTACCGCACCTTTCCACCCTTACCACTTGCGTGGCGGTTTTCTTTTCTATGGCACTTTCCCTGGGGTCACCCCCGCCGGACGTTATCCGGCATCCTGCCCTGCGAAGCTCGGACTTTCCTCACGCCTTACGGCCCGCAATCATCTTTCCTGCTCGCATGATCCATTTTAGCACGAGGAAATGAAAATTGTCAATCAAAAAAAATTCACATACCTTTTTGCATTGAGTGATTGACTTGATTATTACCCCTTTTCCTTTTTTCAAGATCAGAAATTTTGAGGATTTCTGACAAAATTTGTGTTTTTTAAAATTTAGAGCTTTTATGGATTCTTCTTTTATATTTTCACGCTGAGACATTATTAAAAGTAAAAGCCTGCAGTACTGAACGATTCCTACAAACTGTCCATTAGAATATCATATCCTCTGCCATATATACCGATTTCTCATTCCATGTTACATTCTGCCCTTCTTAAGCAATATAAATAAATGGAGAGGGAAAAACAGGAACCCTTCCGGAACTCTCTGAAATGGAACCAGACAGCAGAAAAAATAAGCCTAAAGCTTTCGCCCGGGCAGGCTGAAACTTTCTGCCGCTGCCATTTCACAGAGATGATCATGGATTCCTGCAGAAACCGCTCCCCTCACCCCGGCGCCGGGTAAGGCAGGCAGTACCAAACACGAAAACACGGACCTTTCACTCCATCATATGCGCAGATGGCTTTGACGATACGTTAGGAGCACCACCGCCCAGAGAGAAACGGGTTACACCGATTTCACAAATCCCGGCGGCAGGCAAAGCGCCTTCATCGATTCATGGCAGCTGCGTTCATTGACACGGACCTTTTACGTCCGTGTTTTTGTGCTGTCTTTCCACTTGTCAAGGGACGGAAGACTATAAAGGCCAGCCTCCATAATACAGGCTTCATCAGAAACCCACCCTATCATGCTATAAAAAGAAATATGCAAAAATAATTGAAACTCTATCAGCCAAGCAGACGTAAGATGCTCTATCCTTAATTTAGAAAGAAAACGAATAATATAAACGCTGCCCTGTCCTATCATCATTTCGAGCGAAAGGCATGGGCGTAATGATGCAGATGTTCATAGAGCCAATGAGATAAAAATCAAGAAGTCTCACGTTTTAACGGTACATGCTATAGGGTGAAATTCCTAGACTCGGAGTTTTCATAGAACCCAGATATATTCGTTTCCATACAGGCACACAGCCTCATTCCAGATAACTGGGCAGCATGCAGCTTACCATCAATTTTGAGAAGCTCCTGAAAAATATAGGAATCATGCAAAAGGGACTGTGAAGAAATTGATTGACATTTTTCACAGTCCCTTTTGGTATATTTATCCGTTCAAATTGAAGGTAATTGGTACCCGGGAATTAGCTGTCACCGGGGTGCCATTCTGTTTAGCCGGTACAAAGCGCCAGCTGTAAACTGCAGATACAGCAGCACTGTCCAATGTGCTGTTTCCAGATGAACTTTCTACCCAGGCGCTGGATACAGAACCATCGGTGCTGACAGTCATTCCTACCACCGTGGTACCGGAAATGCCGGATCGTCTGGCAGATTCAGGATAAGCAGGAGCCGGAGCACTCAGTATCTGGATGCCGGTGGTTTCTCCGCCGCCGGTTCCATCTCCACTGCCATTTCCATAGCCATCACCATTCCCATCACCGGTGCCGCCGCCGCTTCCACTGCCGCTTCCGGAGCCTGTGCCGCTCCCTGTGCCTGTGCCGCTGCCGCTGCCTGTTCCGCCGCCAGATCCGCCGCCGTTTCCTCCATCAGAAGAAGATGCGGAAGTGCTTTCACCGGAAGAAGATGAGCTGGGCGCCGCCTTATCCTGGGGCTGGGCGATTTCATGGACGTCATTGGCCGCCTGTTCATCCGCTTCCTGCGGCACTGCCGGAGGAGGTGCAGTAGGAGTCGCTTTGGCTTCGTGGATCTTTGGAAGCTCTTCCGTCTCCTGGCTGCCGCCCCCACCACCGCCTCCCCCTCCTCCGCCGCCAACATCGGTGACAAGATCGACCTCAATAGGCTCGCGGCTTGGCTGGGCGGGAGGGAAAAGAACCAGCAGACCTGCGATGGCCCCAAGAATTACCCCATGGAAGAGGAAGGACAATCCAAAGGCAGAGGACCATCGGTACTTGAAAGTACGCATGGGACCACCTCTTTACTGATTCTGACCGGTCTTTGACTCTGTGGCAATGCCCACTTTGCTGATGCCTACAGATTTCAACTGGTCAAGTACAAATACAAAATCACCATGTTCTGACTTGGAGTCCGCCCGGAGCACTACGGCCAGATCCGGATGGCGTCCTTTTTCGATTTCCATGCGCTTACGGAAATCTTCCTTGGAAATTTTCTCTTTTTCCACATAAATGGTACCATCGGAAGTAATGCTGATGGGAAGTGTTTCTTCCACATTCACCTTAGCCGTAGCGGTCTGAGGGAGATTTAAATTGATGGATTTCTGCACCACCATGGAAAGCATACTCATCATGAAGAAAACAAGAAGGAAGAAAATGATATCAATCATAGGAATGATCATAATCTTCGGTTTTTTCTCCACATTCATCGGTTCCAGTTTCATTCCTGTTTCGCCTCGACAATTGCTAAATACAAGGTTCCCAGTTTTTCCATCTGGGAAACGAAGTTACTCACCTGCTGGGACAGATAGGTATAAGCAATGAGAGCAATAATAGCAACGAAAAGTCCGGTTGCTGTACAAACCAGAGCTTCTGCCACGCCGCCGGTTACGGCAAAAGGCTGACCATTGGAAACAGAAAGCACATTGAAGGAGCCAATCATACCGATAACTGTACCAAGAAGACCCATAAGAGGAGACAGAGTAACGATGACATCCAGATAATTCAGGTAGTTTTTCAAAAGGCCGGAAGCATGAGCTGCTGCCCCTTCAATAAGGGAGGTCTGGTTCACTTTAAGGTTCATGTGCTCTACCCCTGCCAGAACTACAGAGGCAGGAATACCGCCATCCTGCTGAAGAAGTGTTTTCAGTCCTTCATAATCTTTCCTTCCCAGGTATTCCGGAATTTCCTCTGACAGTTTCGTAACATTGGACCGGGAAGCATGATAATACCGGAATCGTTCAATAAAAATAGCAATTACAATAAGAGAGCAGAGAATAAGCGGATACATCATAAATCCGCCAGCGCGAAACAAATGCAAAAAATCCATTAAATACCTCCTGAGAAAATAAAATAAAATTATTAGATGGCCGTTTGATGTCTCTAACATTTATATCAAGATTATCATTTTAGTAGAAGTTAGTCAAATAATATTTCCTTAATTTTTATCTTATCAATACTTCATTATTTTTGAAATAAATAGACTTTATTTGAACGGAAAATCATGAAAAATTGACGAACAAAGTAATACCCCAAAGTCTGGTTCAAAACCGCCGTTCAGCCATTCCAATATCTCCTTCAGAACAGGGAGTGAGTTCCACGCACTACTGAAATGCCGTGACTTTCAAAAATCCGGCACACCGCCTCAATTTCCGGGCACAGTTCCTTTTCCTTCGCATCATGGCAGCAGCAGATGCCCAGGTGGACTGTATCGGGATGACGGTCCAGGATATCTTGAACCTTTTCATCCAGCCCCTTATCCTCCCCGGGAAAATGGCCGCAGCCGCTGCATTTCATAAAGGCCAGTACTTCCACCTCTTCTCCCCTGTAAGGCGCAAAGGCCTTTGTCCGGCCGTTCAGGGCAGCAAAGCACCCGCCGCCGGTACACACATCCTCTGCCTTCGGGCAGGTCAGCATGACGATACGTTTCATAGGCTTCTCCTTTCCGAAACCGTTTTCCTTCACACACCCAGC
The DNA here is from genome assembly GCF_051885895.1 of Dialister sp. Lineage (GTDB taxonomy): Bacteria > Bacillota > Negativicutes > Veillonellales > Dialisteraceae > Dialister. The sequence goes on from NZ_JBJEXP010000026.1 coordinate 8,277, forward strand.
TCTTTCTTATCTTCTTCAGCCATGCTCCAGTGTTTGGGGATATAGACGATATTCATCCGTCCGCCGTCAAAATACTGGATTCGGCAGTCCACGTCATAGAGGTCTTTGATGAAATCCGGAGTCAAAAGCTCCTTCGGCGTGCCCATGCCCACCACCTCTCCTTTGCGGATGGCAATGAGGCGGTCGCAGTACATGCAGGCGATATTCAGGTCGTGGATAGCTGCAATGACCGTATGATTCAGGGATTTCACGATATCCATGATTTCCAGCTGGTACTTGATATCCAGATGGTTGGTAGGCTCATCCAGCACCAGACATTCACTGCCCTGGGTAAGGGCCCGGGCCAGGATGACCCGCTGCTGCTCGCCGCCGGAAAGGGTAGAGAAATTGCGTTTTTCAAAGCCCTTCAGCCCCACCACTTCCAGTGCGTCATGGGCCAGGCGGTAATCCTCCTCATTGTCCCGCTCCATCATTTTCTTGTGGGGAGAGCGTCCCATGAGCACCACATCCAGCACAGAAAAGTCGAAATTGTAATAATTGTGCTGCGCCACCACCGCCAGCATGAGGGCAGACTGCCGGTAGGAAAGCTCATCCAGCGGCTGCCCGTTGAAAAGGATTTTTCCTGTCGACGGCTTCTGCACCCGATATACACATTTCAGAAAGGTACTCTTCCCGCTGCCGTTAGGCCCGATGATGCCCAGAAACTCCTTCGGCTTCAAATGAAGGTCGATGCCCTTCAATATTTCCTTCTTCCCGATGAAATACTTCACCGCTTCCGCCAGGATTTCCATTATTCACCACCTCCAAAGCCGTAGCTCTTGCTGATCATGAGATAAATGAAGCAGGGAGCGCCGATGAGGGAAATGAGAAGGCCTATGGGGAGTTCCGTGTGAGGGATGATAATCCGGCACAGGCCGTCGCAGATGACCAGGAAAATGGCGCCCACCAGGGCAGACACCGGCACCAGCCTTTTATGGTCCGGCCCCACCACCATGCGGATGACATGGGGAATAATGAGACCCACAAACCCGATAACTCCGGCCGAATACACCGCAAATCCCACAATGAGGGAGCTCACCAGCAGATAGGCCTGCCGGTATACATGGAGGTCTGTGCCCATGGTAATGGCCGCCTCATCGCCCAGGAGCATGAGATTCAGCACCCGGCTCTGGGTCCAGAAAAAGAGCACCGACAGGATGACGATAGGCGCGATCACTGCCAGCTCATTCCACCTTGCCCCGGCCAGACTGCCCATGAGCCAGTACGTAATGGTCTGGATGCCGTCTTTATCATTGGCAAAGTACACGATGAAACTGGAAAAAGCGGAGCACACCGCCGACAGCGCCATGCCTGCCAGAAGAAGTTTCACCGAAGAAGACCGGCCGCCCAGATTGGAAATAAAGAGCACCGCCACCGAAATGGCCATGGCCCCGATAAAAGCAGCAATACCTACGAAATTGGGCCCTAGAAAGGCACCTACCCCAAGGAGGATAGCCGCCGTAGCGCCAAGGGAAGCGCCGGAGGAAATCCCCAGAATATAGGGATCTGCCAGTGGATTCTTCACAATGGCCTGCATCACCACGCCGCATACCGAAAGCCCCGCTCCCACCAGCGCCGCCAGCACCAGTCTGGGAAGGCGGAGAAGCCACACAATATCATGGACCGGCCCCTGCCCCGGCGCTTCAATAGGAAGTCCCCCCGTAAACTGCCCAACCACCGCATCATAAATCACAGCAAGCGGCAGCTTCACCGTGCCGATAGAAAGCGCCCAGAAAAGGGAAGCCCCCAGAAGGCACACCAGCACAAGAAGGAAAAATCCGAATCCGATTTTTGCTAAAATTTGCCTCATACATACGCCTCATATATAAGAGTTATTAAAAAGATGTACATCCTACCAGTCCTCACCATATAACCCCTTCCCCACCAGCTCGATGCCCTCAGACATCCTCACGCCGGCACTGTAGATGGCATAAAGAGGAAGCACGTGGATATTCCGATTTCTGATACAGTCCACATTCTGCAGTGCCTTATCCTCATAAAAATAGGACAGTACCTGGTCCGTCCTTTCATAATCGGATTCGATCACCACAAGAAACAGGGCATCGGGGTTCAGATCAATCAGCTCTTCCTTGCTGATAGACCGGGACGAAGGCTGCAGAAGCTCTCCGCCCATGGACTTCAGGATATTTCCGGCCAGCGTCTTCTCTCCATACACAGAAAGAGACTTCCCCTGCCGCTCCAGAATGAGCGCCCTGGGATGACGCCCGGCCTTTCGTGCCATTTCCTCTGCACGGCCGATTTCATCCTTCATATGCTGCACAATTTCCTCCGCTTTTTCAGAGCGGCCGAAAATCCTGCCCATGTTCAGGATATCCCGATACTCGTTCTCCACCGTTTTTTCAGGCTCCTTCGACGAAGAATCGGCCGATATATACGTGTGAACGCCCCGCCCGTGCCAGTAATCCGTATCCCGAAGCACCTTGGGTGAGAACGTGGACGCCCAGCCCACAATGAAATCCGGATTCATCATGGTCACCGTCTCCAGGTCCAGATTCTCAAGGCTGGTATAGGGAATGCGCCCATAAGCATCCCGGTACTCCGGCCGAAGATACTTGGCATCCGGAATCCCCATCCCTGCCACCATCCGATCTCCCACACCCAGAGCGAGCAGGGTCTCCACCGAATTCTGCCAAACCGCCACCACCCGCTCCGGCGGCTTCGTAAAAGTCTCCTCCTCCATCTCCCCCTTCGAATTCAGGGAAGAAATGGTGACCGGAAACCGGCCCTCCACCGCAATTTCCGAGGGAGCAGAGGAAGCCCCTTCCTTCACCACCGGAGCGCAGGCGGAGAAGAGGGAAATCAGCGCCAGCGAAGCCAGCGCCGCCCATGTCTTTCTGTATTTCATACTAACGATTTTCATTCATTTCCTTACTCCACTCCTCATGATTCATAATATCCGGATATATTCCTTCTGCGAAAATACGTATGCCCTCACCTGTTTTGACAGCACTGTTGTAAGTATCATTCAGCATAATGCCATATACCTGACCTGTCCTGATACAGTGGAGGCTCTCCAGCGCAGGAATACGTTTGACTTGTTCCGCCGCTTCCTTCGGATTACCGCCGCTTTTCACCACAAATAAAACATCCGGATTTTCCTCGATAAGATACTCCAGGCTGACGGTGCCGCCCGGCGCCCGCGGCACATAGGCTCCCAGACGGCGGCACATGTCACCGGCCAGTTTCGTATCATCATAAGAAACAATCTGCCGTCCCATCATTTCAATGATCAGTACCTTTTTCTGCGGCATACCTGCGGTTTTAGAGCGAATGCTTCGGATTTCATCGTCCCACTCCTTCACCATTTTTTCCGCCGCGTCCTCCTTGTCAAAAATGCTTCCCAGACCAAGGACAAAGGCAGCTTCCTGATCCACCGTCTCCCTGTAGGAACGGGAAGATGGCGCATTGGCATTGACGGGGAGAAAAGTGTGCACTCCTCTTTCATTCCAGAAATCCGTACTGCGCAGCCGCTTTCTGTTAAAAAGGGACTGCCCGGCAACAATAAGATCCGGCTCCATGGATAGAACCATTTCCGGATTCAGGATATCCGTCCGATAAAAAGAAATCTTCCCATAGGCCTCAGCATTACCTGCACTGGGCACATAATAGGGATTTCCATAGGAAACGGGGCATATGACACGGTCTTCTACACCCAGTGCTACAAGAGTCTCATTGATATTTTCTCCCACCGCAATGACACGGCTTGGTTTTTCTGTGAATAGCTCCATATTCGGCCCTATGTTTCTGTATCCTGCCACTCTGATATTATCCACAGTTCTTGGTTCATAGCCGCTGGAAGAAACCGGATTTTCACGATATATAAAAGATGGAATTCCCGAATGAGGAACATACACGGAAAGACCGGCAAGACAAAGGGCCAGAAAAGCACAAAAGACAGCCGCTCTCATACCTAAACACCATGAGTCCCCCATACCACTTTTATTCCGTGACTTTCAAACCGTCGGGCCAGAGAAACCATCACCCTGCAGGGCTTTCCCTGGATAGAGCGGGTAGTACAGCAGATTCCCATGTGAACTGTATCCGGATGAATTTTCAGGATTCGCTGTACCTTTTCCTCCATCCCTTCTGCCGGTTCTAAAGTTAAATCCCCGCAGCCGCTGCAGCAGCCAAAAGCCGCCAGTTCTACCTCTTCTCCATCATAAGATTTGAAATAGCCCCGCCGCCGGTAAAAAGCAGACAAACAGGCCGCACCTGTGCAGTTGCTGTTGGAACGTAAACATCTCAGTATGGCTATCTTTTTCATAAGGATTCCTTTTCTGACACAAAAACAGGCAGAGGACAGCCCGAAAGGCGTCCTCTGTTGTTTTGGGAAAACTTAGAACTGGAATTCTGCTGAAAGCATATAGGTCCTTGGCGAACCAATATAGAGGTTGGTTCCCTGAGGCTGCCAGTAGTGGGTATTTGTAACGTTATAGCACATAGCTCTGAAACGAACCGGCAGATGTCCGATTTCCGTCTTGTAATTTACGCCTAAATCAAAGCGGAAATATCCCGGCACATTGTAGCCTTTATATGCATGAGCGGAAGAATTAGTATACCAAATTTTCGAGTTTCCAATAAGGTTTGCTCTTGCCAGAATAGAGAAATCATCATTGGCTTTATATTCCAAACCTAAATTACCGGTCCACCGTGGAATACCACTAGAAGATTTACCATCAAGAAGTCCACCATTTGTTCTTACTTGTTTAGCATCAAGCCACATAAATCCGCCAACGAGATTCCATTTATTAGATAAACTTCCAGCAGCTGTGTATTCAATGCCTTTATTTCTTGTCTCGCCATTGTAAGTTCTACGGTACATTTCTTTTCCGCTATCATTTTTGTACCCCAAATCAATATCATCTATAGATGGTTCCTTAATGTCGAAATAGCTTAATTTATGCAAGAACTCTCCTGTTTTGAACTTAATTCCCACTTCATTTTGTTTTGATTTAGCAGGATCCAAAAGCTGCCCATTATTAATGTATTTAGAGCCATTTACAAATGTTCCTACATTAAACTCTTCCGTATGATTAGCATAAACTGCAAACCTTGGACTAAATACATAGTTAATCCCAAATGACGGTGATACCGCTGAAGTTTTATACCCATTTGTATGTGTACCATCACTCTTATAGGAGTCCTGTTTTACAATATGCTTATGAACCCCCATTAGAACCGTAAGTTTTCCATCCAAAGCTGTAATCGAGTCAATTGCCGACCACCCGGTTAATCTGGCTTTTGCTGTATAAGGAACATGCAGTCGGCCATAGGGATTAACAGGTGCTACCCATGAACCTGTACCAGTATCGTAAATATTTCCATACCACATTCCGTCACTGCTTAAAGGATTAGAATCCAATCCTTTCCAAGCAATTCCATAATCACGCCATTGTTTATCCATACCGATTACTATGTTATGAGTTAGTGCGCCAGTCTTGAAATTATTTCTAAGACCAAACTCCAAATAATCTTTTTTCTCTTCCAGAGGGCATAACTCAAAATCAGTATAATAATCGCCCTTTTCGTTAAGCAGCGTTGCACTTGTACTATTTTCAAGACAATAATACCAATTTTCCTTATAATGCCCATAATTCAGGAATGCAGTAATATGATCATTTAATTGTTGTTCATGATTTAAGGTCAAAGTAATCTGTTTATATTTATCTCTTCTAAATTCCGGATTTAAATTGTTTTCACCGTCGGGTGCATCTGGTATTTTAGAAATTTTAGCCCATCCGGAAAGACTGCTTGGCATTTTTAAATATGTCGGTCGTCCTTTACTATCAGTATTTGAATAT
>NZ_JBJEXP010000027.1:0-14083 GCF_051885895.1 Dialister sp.
CTGCCGTTCTTTTTTGATGTCCCTCACATCATCAGTCTTTGACCTCATATACTTCCTTCACCATGCGGAATGCGGCCCAGGCTTTGGGCCAGCCGGCGTAGAAAGCGGTCTGGGTAATGGTATCAGCCATTTCTTCCAGGGTGACGCCGTTATTCTTGGCGTTCTGGATATGGTATTTCAGGGAAGAGTCGGTCATCCCCTGGCTCACCAGGGCAACTACCGTAATCATGCAGCGCTGCTTCACAGAAAGAGCGTCCTGCTTATTCCATACTTCTCCAAAAAGAATATCATCATTATAGCGGGCAAAGTCCGGAGCTGTTTTTCCAAGGACATCTCTGCCTGCAGTCTGTACGATTTTCTTCGTCATCGGTTTGTCTCCTTCAGGTGCTTCTGCAAAAGCCTCTACCCCCGTTCCCAGAAACATGAGGACAGCGGCAGCGGTAAGAAGCGCTTTTTTTGTCAATGTCATAATTTTTCAAATTCCTTTTCGTCTACTGCTTCCAGCCATTCGTTGGATACACCTTCTCCTTCCTTGGAGAGAGAAATGTGCTGGAAATTGCATCCCGGAGCAGCACCGTGCCAATGTTTGACTTCCGGCGGAATGGTAACGACTTCGCCGGGATGAAGAACCTGGGGTTCCTTACCTTCATACTGCAGATATCCTTTGCCGGACTCTACAATAAGCACCTGGCTGGTGCCGTGATGAATGTGCCAGTGGGTATGGGCTCCGTTTTCAAAGGTTACATTGTACACGGGAATATCCTTGTCTTTCGACAGGTTGATCAGCCAGCTTTTACCGGTGAAATATTTGGCAAAACCGTCGTTGGGGCTGCCCACTTCCATAACTGCGCCTTTCCCTTCCAAAGATTTCTTAATTTCTTCTGCGTTCATTGATAACTCACCTTTCCTATCTTTTTTACTTTTTAATAGAATGAATCCAGTTCAGTACATCATCGGTCTTGCCGCCGCCGGTAAAGCATTCTCCCGGAAGCCAGGTTCCGGTCTTTGCCGCCCGGGCCAGGTTATCCCCGCTGTCTCCCAGAGGACTGCTGTAGGACGTGGCAAAAGGAATCACCGTCTTGCCGTCAAAATTGTGATGCTCCGTAAAGGTGTATACGATGGCCGGAGCTTCGCCCCACCAGATAGGATAGCCCAGGTACACCACCTTGTAATCATTCCAGTTCTCCACATCTCCCGTGTATTCCGGGCGGATGGAGCTGTCCTTATGTTCCCTGGAAACACGGCTGCTGCTGTTATTGTAGTCCAGATCCGCTTCGGTATAGGGGACCTTCGGCGTAATGGCATAAAGATCACTGCCGCTTTCCTTGGCAATGGTTTCAGCTGCCCGCTTTGTATTGCCGGTGGCTGAATAATACACCACAATGGACTTTCCTTCCGGTGCTGCAGGAGCACTTGCACTTCCTGCTGCATTCCCGGCAGATGCCCCTCCGCAGGCACTCAGGGTCAGCGCAGCGGCAACAGACATGATTCCCATAGCTGCTTTCTTCCACATAGTAAACCTCCTCTTATAATCCATATTTCCAGAACCTTTTCTTTATTGTAGAAAGGTAAAGCTGACTTCAGTCAATACTGCATTTATAAAAATAAACTGATATTTGTAACGGCAGGCTGCCTTTTTCCTGTTTTCATGATTTCACATCCAGCAGAACCACGCCGGGAGCGGGATTATGGCTTACTGCTCCTACCACAGGATGCGGAACGTAAGGTTCTTCCAGATATGCTATATCCTCTGCCGACAGATGAACGGCCAAAGCGCCTGCAGCTTCATCCACATACCGGGCTTTGGTCGCGCCGATAATCGGAGATGCCACGCCTTTGGCCCATTCCCAGGCAATGGCGATCTGCTGCATTTTAACGCCGTATTTTTCTGCCAGTTCATGGACACGGGCCACGATTTTCATATCTTCTTTTTCCATTCTGTCATATTTTCCCATGGCCACCCGGTCGGTACGGCTGCGCAGGGAATCGGCATTCCACTGAGGTCTGGTCAAATGGCCTGCCGCCAGCGGACTGTAAGGCATGAGAGATACATGCATCTGACGGCAGATGGGGATCAGTTCCCGTTCATCCTCCCGGTACAGCAGGTTATAATGATTTTCCATGGCGGAAAAAGGAGTCCATCCATGCTTTTCAGCAGCCAGCTGCATGTTCATAAACTGATAGCCGTACATGGCAGAGGCTCCCAGGGCTCTCACTTTCCCCGCCTTCACCAGTTCATGAAGCGCTTCCATGGTTTCTTCCACCGGTGTTTCATAATCAAACCGATGAATGATATACAAATCCAGATAGTCTGTTCCCAGACGCTGCAGCGTACCGTCGATTTCTCGCATGATTGCCTTTTTCGACAGCCTGCCTTCATTGAAGTAAACCTTGGACGCAATGACCACCTTGTCCCGGGAAGCATATTTTTTCAGTGCCTTTCCCAGATATTCCTCTGAGGTTCCCTGACTGTAGCAGTTGGCCGTATCAAAGAAATTGATGCCCAGCTCCAGGGCATGACGGATGATTTCACCGCTTTTTTCTTCATCCAGGGTCCACTGGTGCATGGTGCCTGCTTTTCCGAAGCTCATGCATCCCAAACAGATTTTGGAAACCCGGATGTCCGTATTCCCCAGTGTGGTATATTCCATAAAACCGCTCCTTCCTTTCAGGAAATATGTGCCATGTCAGCTGCCCAGGAACGGATTTCCTCGGAGGAAGTCACCTGCCGGGCGCCGGAAAAGCGGATGGCCAGCCCTTTTCCTTCCGTTTCGGCTCCTCTCTTTTCCGCCAGAGCCGCCATATGGGACGGTCCCTTTCCCGGCCAGCCTTCATGGGTAGTAAAGAAAGCCATTTTCTTTCCGGAAAATTCTGCTTTGGCCAGAAGAGTATGCATAGCAGGAGCCATGGTGTACCACCAGGTAGGACTTCCTGCAAAAATCAGGGTATAGGAGGATAGATCCGGCACTTCTGCCAGGCGGGGCATGAAGCCCTTTTCTACTTCATCCTGTCCTTTTTCTACCAGCTCTTCATAATCGGCAGGATAGGCACGGGCTGTTCTGATCGGTATCAGATCACCGCCCACAACAGCCTGGATCTGTTCAGCTGCTTTCTTTGTATGACCGCTTAAGGAATAATACAGAATTCCGATTTTTTCTTTCATATACATTCTCCTTCACCATTGATTACCGGCAGGCTGCCTGATGACTGTCCGCCGGTTTCGCCTTCTCAGGCTTGACTTCTTTGCTTTTTCCGATTTCCTCATCGGTATAGGAAATCGGCTGCAGTTCCTTATCTGCCTTTTTATCTTTCCCGATTTCTTTATCGGTGTAAGAAATGGGCAGAAGTTCTGCATCTGCTGCCGCACAGACCACGTAATGCTCGCTTATATCCCCCAGCCCGATCAGGAGCAGGAACAGCGCCAGTATGATTTTTGCTTTCATCATTTCCTCCTTCTTCCCATTTCGTAAATTCATTCATCGTGGATATATTCATTATAGAAACAGGGACTATTCATATCCAATACTTGGTTTAAATGGATTTTTATGCCTCAAAAGCATGAAAGTCCACTTTTCTGCCGGCATTTTCCTTAAGATCCGCACGGACTGCTGCCATTCCTTTCCGCCATACCATGCTGAAGCCGGACTGCCAGGCAGCCGGCCAGGCAGAAAGCGCCGGCGGAGAAAAGAAAGGCTCCCTCATATCCGAAAAACATGGTCATAAAACCGGAGCACAGAGGACCGGCTCCGTTGCTCAAAGAAAACAGAGGCGATAAGGCCCCAAAGACCCGGCACCGTTCTTCATGGGGAACAGATTTGGCAATCATGGTATTCACCGAAGGAGCGGTCATGCCCATGCCCAGTCCTGTAAGACCCCAGCACCCCAGATAGAAAAGAAAAGAGTCACTCTCCCTCTGCAGGCAGAAGGTAAGGGAGATGAAAAAGGCTGCTTCCCCCAGCACCAGTGCCGGCGTAAAACGTTTAAGAATCTTTCCGGACAGAAAAGAGGAAAGAGCGCTTCCCATACCGCAGAGAAACAGGACGAATCCCGAAAGGACTGCTGCATTTCCATCACTGACTCCTTCCATTTCTCTGATATACAGCGGCAGCACCGGTCCCATGGCTGTAATGCCCATATTGCATAAAGCCTGGATTCCTGCCAGCCTGCGCAGAGAAGGTATCCGCAGAAAACAAAGAAGATTTCTGGCAGTAAAATGATTTCTTCCTGCTCCGCCGGAGTAGCGGATGGATGGAAATCGAAGTCCGACCAGCAGAAAACAGAAAAATGGAATCAGAGATAAAAGGAGAAATCCGTGGCGGGTTCCTGCATAATCCACCAGGCCTCCTCCAGCCAGCGGCCCCAGAATCACACCGGTAACCAGAGCGGCCTGAAAGTATCCCATCTTTTCAGAAATCCATTCCTCCCTGATGTACATGGAAATAGCAGACAGTAATATCGGTTCTATGCTCCCCGCCATGCCCTGCACCAGCCGGAAGGCCAGAATCTGCCAGCCTTTTTCTGCCAGTGAAACCGCTGCCAGCGACAGCGAAAGGCACAGCAGAATAATGGCTGTCACCGCCTTCGGCCCCCATCGGCAGGCCTTGAGGGACCAGAAGGGACCAAAAAAGGCAGCTGCCAGAGGGGCCGCTCCGGCAGCCAGTCCGGCCCAGAGCATGACTGTGCCGTCAGAACCATAGAGCTCTGTAATATACAAAGGAAGGAATGACATGACACCTGCCGCAGATATGGATGCCCCTGCTGCTGCAGCACAGACCGGTAATAAAAAAGATTTTTGTCTTCCCATGGCTGACTCTCTGTCACTTTCTGACGACCTGCTTACTGCCAAAAACAGTAATGCTCATGCCCTGCTCTGTCTGTTTATTCCTGCAGCTCCCCTTTTATGAAGCGGATAAATTCATTCACTGCCGGGGTATGGGGCACATCCCGCTTCCACGCTGCAGCAGTCTGTATCCGGCGTTCCGGATACAGGGGAATGAACTTCAGTTTACTCCTGTCATACAGGGGCACCGCCCCTTCTGTGGTAATGGAGCAGAGCCCCGTGACTGCCGCAAAGAGTCCCGCATTGGCTCCCAGTGTGACTTCAAGGGACAGGGTTATATCCTCTGCAGCATCTCCCAGCCAGCTCAGAATTTCTCCGTTCAGCTTCTTTCTTCCCGGAAGAATAATCGATCTGCCCCGCAGATCATCAGGAGAGACCCTTGTCTTTTCCGCCAGCTCATCATCGGTTTTCACATAAACACCCCAGCGGGCGTCCGGTCCTATGGGCACATAGTCATAGGCTTCCGTATCAAAGGGCCGTACCAGGATGGCTGCGTCAATAAGGCCGTGATCCATGCGGTCATGGATTTCATCAGTAACAGCGGTGAAATACCGAAAATGCACCAGAGGATGCTGTTTCTGGAATGCATAGATAAGGGAGGCGAAGCGGGATGCCACCAGAAGCTCTCCGCCGCCTACGGTAACCGTACCTTCCAGTTTTTTATGGCTGGCAGCCAGCTCCTCCTCTGTCTTTTCCATGAGCTCCACCATTTCCTCCGCTCTCCGCCGTAGGAGATGGCCTTCTTCCGTGAGGATAAGGCGTCTGCTTTCCCGGTCAAAGAGACGGACTCCCGTTTCTTCTTCCAGTTCCGCTATCTGGCGTGAGAGGGTAGGCTGGGTGATATGAAGGCTTTCTGCGGCTCTGGTCATATTCCCCAGCCTGGCCACCATCAGAAAATATTTCAATACACGAAATTCCATAGCTGCTCCTTTATTTCCGGGCAAGTGCTGATCCAATCATCACATTACCAGCACTTGCCCATTCTCCCTTACGGGATAACCACAATTTACCAGGTTCCATTCTTCCAGGCCTCATTGATGACATCAGCCATTTCCTTTTTGACCTGCCAGTCTCCATGGAGACCGTCTACAGCCAGGGAAGCGGGCATGACATCCATATCTTTAAAGGGACCTGCCGTATCGATATGTTTCCTGCTCCTGATGAAATCATTGACCTTTCGGAAGGATTCCTGCCAGTGATCATCGGTAGGCTCCCGGAACGCTTTTTCAATGGAAGCGGGATTGATGGGCGGAAGTGTCAGAAAGACAGGCGTTATGCCGTGGGCATAGCACTTTCTTTCCAGTGCTTCCAGATCCTGAATGACTTCCTCTGCCGGAATGCCGGCGCGAAGGCTGTTGGTGCCGCCCATGATAAGCAGGGTGCGCAGATGGAAAGGCACTACATCCCTGTCAAACCGATCCACCATCATGGCACTGGTATCGCCGCTCTGGGAAAGATTGACCACCGGGAAGGACAGGTAGGACTCATAGCTGTAAGCCCTGTCCGCTGGACTGAAGGAAAGCCGGCCACCGCCGTGACTGATGCTGTCACCAAAGACGCCGGTGGTCCAGACACTGTCATCCAGGTGCCGTTTCTGGGGAAGGCTCCAGATGCCTACGGGATGGCCTTCCCTGTCCAGACCCCGCACTCTCCAGTAATAGGTGCCCTTCCGCGAAGAGGGATCGTATAAATCGGTGAGTGTGGTGGTGCCGGCATACACGCGGTAGCGGGAAGGCCGGAAATCATCAGGATTTTCCGGATAGCGGCTGGTTACTTCCACTTCGTAGGAGTCTGCCCCGGGAATCCCTATATACGCATACACAGGATAGAGGAGTGCGCTGCCCTGGCTGTTTTCATCGTAGGGTCGGGGGATGGGCGCATCCCGATCCACAATCTGCAGAGACTGCTTCAGCTGTCTGGGTTCCGAAAAGCTGCCCAGCGGATTTCCGTCCAAATCGAAGGGGCGGATTCTCCAGTAAAGCTTTTCATTTCCTGCAGCGCCCTGGGGCAGAGAAGATGCGGAAATCACCGTGCCCGGCACATAAAGCCGGGGAATCCGGTATACCGTTTTTTCGGAAGGTGTATTTTTATCCCAGGCGCCTTCGTCTTCTGCAATTTCCAGCTCATAGCCTACGGCATCGGGATTTTCCTTCCAGGAGAGGAAAAAGAGGCCTGTGTCTGCTGCAGGAGTCTGTCCCCGGAGTTCGGCTGCCACGGTTCCATCAGGCTCCTGCCCATACTGGAAGACCGGCCTTGCGGCATGCATCATGAAGGGAATCACTGTCAGAAGAATCCCTGCCGCCAGACATATCTTTAACTTTCTCATCATTTTCTCCTTTTCTACGGAAAATACGGATTCATCAGCTGAATCAGATTTCTTCAGCCTTTCTGTCTGTATTATACGTGGAGCGCTTTTAAATATCTAATAGCTATAAAAAATGATTTCTCATGCTCTGCAGGCATGAATTTCTTTGACTCTCTATGTACAGAATATCTGAAAATAAGGCAGGAGAGAATTCTCATTTTATCACTCACTTTAAACCTCAAGGTTTTCTCTTCTTTGTGTATTTATCCGCTTCGGAGCATAATAAAGCCTCCGTACCAGGGGCTTAAAAGATACGGAGGCTTTAAAAATCATGCCGGAAGCACTCTGTCAGGAGCTGCCTTTTTCCAGGGTTTCCTCTTTCCGTGACACACCGAGAACCGCACGGCCGGATACGAGATGCACACCGGTCCGAAGAAAAATGAAGACAGCAGATAGGAGCGCGAAGAAGATTCCCGATAGGGGTACAGATACCATACCGGCGGAGGCTATGAGCCATCCGGAGAGAGAGGTTCCCAGCATGGTACCCAGATTAGCTGCTGTCAGGAAAAGGCCGCTGGCAAAACTTTCTGCTCCCGGCATGGCGGTGGCAATCCAGTACTGGTTCATATTGGCATTCACACCGCCCATGATACCCCAGAGGGCTGTCAGAATTACTACTGCTGCGGGCGCTTTGGCAAAAAGCATGAGCAGTATATAAAGCAGGGTCAGAAAGAAGGGATACAGGACGACTCCCTTTTCACCAAAGCGGATAAGCACAGAGCCGGACAGATAGCTGCCCTCTATATTGGCAATGCCGAAGAGAAAAAGAATCAGCCCTGCTGCTCCGGGAGAAAACAGTGACACATCCGTCAGATATCCAGCCATATAGCTGAATACGCCAAAGACAGCGCCGTTCATGCCCAGAACTGCGGCTATGGATTTCCAGAGAAGCGGTGTCTTCAGCAGGGCCAGCTGACTTCCCAGAGACATCCTGCCCTTTGGCGGCATGGATGGTACAAAGAGCTGCACTGCCGCAAAGGCCAGGGCGGTCACCAGGGTAAAGAAGAGAAAGGCCGCCGAAACGCCAAAGGTATCTGCCAGAAGATGGGCCACAGGCACTCCCACCACCATGCCGGAAGAAGTTCCGATCATCACCTTCCCCACCGCATCCGGCGCCTGGAAGGGTTCCACCGATTCTGCCGCTGCCGAAAAAGCAAAGGCGCAGAAGAGAGGATGGAAGAAGGCGGGAACAACGCGGGCTGCCAGAAGAACGGGAAAACTGTCTGCCGCTGCAGCAATACCGTTTCCGGCCGTAAAAACCGCCAGCACGGCCAGCATGATTTTCTTCTTTTCAAACCGGGAGAACAGCAGCGGCATCACCGGCCCGGACAGGGCTACTGCCAGTGCAAAAAGGCTGACCAGCAGACCTGCTTCCGCCAGAGATACACCATAGGCATCGGGTATGTAAGGAATCATGCCGATCATTCCCATTTCCGTATTCAGAACTCCAAATACGCCTATGGCCAGTGCCGCTGTCAATAAACCATGAGCTGTCATACATGCCTCCCTGCTGATGATATTTTTCTATTTCTGCCAGTGAATATCCACATTCCCGCTTCCCAGAGCTTCCTCCAGCCCTTCCGGATTCTCTATATGTCCCAGCGGGGTATAGCGGTAGGAAGTGGGGAAATCCTTATAGAAAACGACTACGTAGGAGGAATCATAGAGCATAATGTCCCCTTTATGGATTTCTCCTACCGCTTTGTCTCTGGAAGGAAACTGTTCTGAAAAGCGGTAAAATTTTTCATTTCCATTCAGCTCTTTCATGGAAAGAGTGACCGGCAGCTTCCCTGCCAGGGCTGCCACAGACGGATTATTTTCCATAACCGCTTTATACTGCCGTCCTCCTGCTGTCAGTGTCATGACAGAAGTACTGTTCTGCTGCATCATTTCACCTTGTCCTGTTTCCCGGGCTTCAACGGGAGCCGATGCCGCCGGCATCTCACTGCCGCAGCCCGGCAGCAGGAGAAGAGAAGAAAGAAGCGGCAGGCAGATCCAAAATTTTTTCAACATGTTTTCCCCATTTCATAGGCCTCTTTTAATACATCCTCCCGATGGGAAATATCCCCTTCGTCAGTGACACCGCCGGCAAAGATACTTCCTGCGAAGCGGGCATCGCTGAAGCAGTCGATCCAGCCCTGGAGTCCTGCCTCCGCATGCTCTGAAGTATGAATATTTTCTTCTGCCCCGGAAGTAAACAGATAGACATCACGGAAAGCATAGGAAGAAACATAAAGCGGATTGACGCGATCGAGAAAGGTTTTCAGAAGTCCGCTCATCTCGTAGTAATAAATAGGCGTAGTTAACGCCAGCACATCCGCTTCCTTCAGAAGAGCAAGGATCGGCTCCATGTCATCCCGAATGACGCACTTTCCTGTCTGCTGACAGGAAAGGCAGCCACGGCAGAAGTGGATGGTTTTTTCTGCCAGCCTCAGCTTACGCACTTCATGACCCGCTTCCCGGGCTCCCCGGATAAAGGCATCTCCCAGTTTTTCTGAATTGCTGCCCTTGCGGAAGCTGGCGCAGCATACCAGAATCTTTTTACTCATAAAAGACACCTCATCCCAGCCACTGACGGAAGAAAGAGGTCAGCTTATCAAAGGGGATGAGATCCGTACGGTCATAGAGATCCACATGACCGGCGCCGGGGATGATATACAGTTCTTTTGGTTCCCTGGCTCGGCGGTAAGCATCTTCCGAAAATTCCAGGGAATGGGCTTCTGATCCCGCAATGAAAAGCAGAGGTCTTGGGGAAATGGTATCAATATCCTCAAAAGGATAGAAATTCATGAACTTGACATTGCTGGTCAGGGTAGGATGGGTGGTATGAGCAGGATCTTCACCGGGTGTGGTGTAAGAGCCTCTCTGTGTACGGTAGAAATCATAGAATTCCCGCTGCACCGGATCTGTATCCTTCGTCAGTTCATGGGTAGTGCCGCTGGTGTATTCCCTGTTTCCGCCTTCAAATTCCTTATACCGCTGTTCAGCCGCTTTCTTGAGAATAGCTTTTCGTTCATCCAGAGACAGGCTGCGCTTCAGGCCGTTCCTGTTGGCACTGCCCATATCATACATGCTCACTGTGGCAATGGCCTTGATCCGGGGATCAATTTTGGCTGCGCTGATGGCAAAGCTGCCGCTGCCGCAGATACCGATTACGCCGATCTTTTCACGGTCTACAAAATCCCTGGTGCCAAGATAGTCCACAGCGGCACTGAAATCTTCCGCATAGGTATCGGGATTCACGCTGTTTCTCGGCGTGCCGCCGCTTTCGCCCCAGTAGGAAAGGTCAATAGCCAGTGTTACAAATCCCTTTTCCGCCATTTTCTGGGCATACATGGAAGCACTCTGTTCCTTAACCGCTCCCATGGGATGGCCTACAATGACAGCCGGCAGCTTTTCTCCCGCCTTGATGGTTTTCGGCAGATACAGATTGCCCGCCACTTTCATGTCATAAAGGTTATCAAAGAAAACCTTTCTGGCAGTCACATCCCTGCTCTGATAAAAATTATCCGCGCCGCGGGAGGAATCTCCTGCTGCCAGTGTCCTGTCCGGCTGAGCAGCCGTATAGGGACGTTCGTAGGATGTATCAGCAGCAAAAGCTGTGAGGCCGCCAAATGCCAGGGCTGCACCCAGAGCAGCCGGAATGATCAATTTTTTTAACATAGATATCCTTCTTTCTTTACTTTATATCTGTGGCAGGAAATGAAGATCATCCAGGAAACGGACAACATCCTTCACCGCTGCTGTCTTTGCTTTTTCTTCAGGAAACATGTGGCCTGTGCCATGCAGGATTTTCAGCCGGGCATCCGGATACCGTCTGGCTGCCTCATAGGCATAGTAGGGCGGTACATCCCGGTCTTCATCCCCCTGCAGGATGAGCACCGGTTTATGAAAGCCCGGTGTGCCTTCGTAAGGATCCAGATTCCAGGCATCTTCCACATATTTCTTTCCCACAGGAATCCATCCGTTATAGTTCACTTCTGCCGGCACCTCCGACAGCGATTCATAATGCTTGTGCAGTTCATCGTGGATAACAAATGCCGGATAGATGAGCACCAGCCCTTCCAGCTCCGATGCATGACGCCCGGCAGTCAGGGACGCCACAAGACCTCCCTGGCTGGCGCCGATGATGACGATATGGTTCCTGTCCACTTCCGGCCAGTTTTCCGCTGTTTTCAGCACCTTTTCCAGATCCGACACCTCCGTCAGTACCGACATATCCCTGGTCGTTCCGCTGCTCCGGCTTTTCAGGCCGCCGCCCCGGTAGTCAAAGGTATATACCAGGACGCCTCGTTCCGAAAGGGCTTTGGCATAGATTTCTCCGGTCTCATGGGTACAGCCCAGTTCATGGGAGAAAATAACCAGCGGCTTTTTGCCGGCACCTGTTTCCGGGATAAAGAGTTTTCCATAAATCCGGTCATTTCCGTTCATTACCCAGCGGTCTTCCGTATGTACCGGAGCCTTTACACATTCTGTCAATCCGTTTTTCCATCCCGCTTCATCCCAATGGGTGGTATCTGCCAGGGCACTGCCTCCGACAGACAGGGCTGCTGCAAAGGCAAGAGCTGCCGCCATGACTGATGGCTTCATGCTCGACCTCCTTCCAGCGCCCGGTCAAAGAAAGCTTCCAGCCGGTCGAAGGGAATCTTATCCATCTGATCGTAAAGATCTGTATGGGTGGCGCCGGGAACAACGATCATTTCCTTCGGCTCCCCGGCAGCCCGGTAAAGCTCTTCCGAGAAATAGCGGGAATGTGCCTTATCCCCTGTAATAATGAGAAGGGGACGGGGTGACAGCTCAGCCACATGCTCTGTCAGAGGAAATTCAAAGAATCCATAGGGTGTCCTGGCATCAAAAGCGGTGGTGGAATTAATGGAGCGGGGATGATAGGCCCGTTCCTTGTAATAATGGAAAAATTCGGCAGTGACAGGATCTGTATGGCTGTCAATGGCATCAGGCAGTCCCTGGCCGTCATAACGGGGATTTCCCCTGCTGTCCAAAGCCACCTCATGGTTTGCAGGAATGGGCGTACCCGTTTCCGCTTCTTTCCAGCGCAGGTCTCCCAGGTAATTCTTCACCTTTTCCCGTTCTTCCGGCGTGTAATACATGCCCTGGTAATGGTCACGGATGCTTTCGGACATATTGTACATAGCCGATACCGCCACCGCCTTCACCCGGGTATCATTGACCGCTGCCGTCACTGCCGGGCCGGACAGTCCGCAGATACCGATGACCCCGATTTTACTGCGGTCCACAAACTTCAGGGAGCCCACAAAATCCACAGCGGCGCTGAAGTCTTCCGTATACACTTCCGGGGAGCCCATATTTCTGACAGAGCCGCCGCTTTCTCCGGTAAAGGAGGGATCAAAAGCCACTGCCACATAGCCGTGTTTTGCCATTTCCTGGGCATAAAGGCCGGAAGACTGTTCCTTCACCGCACCGAAAGGTCCGCTCAGCACCACTGCCTTGTACTGCCTGCTTTTATCAAACTGTGCCGGCAGGTACATGTGGCCAGCCACTTCAATGCCGAAACGGTTCTGAAAACGTACATTCTTGACTTCAATGGAAGGATCCACCTTGAA
Organism: Dialister sp.; assembly: GCF_051885895.1. Taxonomy (GTDB): domain Bacteria; phylum Bacillota; class Negativicutes; order Veillonellales; family Dialisteraceae; genus Dialister. The sequence goes on from NZ_JBJEXP010000027.1 coordinate 12,788, forward strand.
TACCCGGGTGTCTTCCTCCTTGGTTAAATCGGAAATCGACGCTGACTTCATAGAAACCAAGGGTGCCAGCTCCCGGGCATCATAAGCCCAGGCTCTGGATACCAGCCCTCCCCCTATAGCCATAAAACAGGATACAGCCAAAAGAGCGGCTGCTTTTTTCCATCTTTTCATCATAGAACCTCCTCAAGCTTCAACCATAACCGGAACCTGTCCGGCTCTCTCCGTAAAAAAGCGTTGATTCAACAGATATCAAATTTCATCTCTTGATTTTAGTGCAGTGCAGACATCCTGCTAACGCATAGACTCTGCCGATCAAAAGGACTTACACTAATGCATGGGACCAAAACACCCATGAAATTCAATCCGGTAAATGAATCTTTGTTTCCTCAGCTGTATGTATCTTAGCAGGGTTCTTAAAAGATTGAAAATTGTTATAATTTATGGCTTTGCATAAGCGCAAAGCATGATAAAATACATAAAGAAGCACTTTTCTGAAGGAGGAATGACTATGGAAATCCGAGTACTGAAATACTTTCTGGAAACTGCCCGGCAGGAAAATATCACAAGAGCCGCCGAAGAACTGCATATTACCCAGCCTGCTCTTTCGAGGCAGCTCCATGAACTGGAAGAAGAACTGGGCACCTCCCTTTTCAACCGCGGAAAAAAGAGAACCACCCTCACTGACAGCGGCCGCCGCCTTCGGAGGCGGGCCGAGGAAATCATTACCCTCAGCGACAAAACCAAAGCGGAATTTCTTGCCCCTACCGCTTCTCTGTCCGGTGACATTTACATAGGCGCTGCAGAAACGGAAGGCGTACGCCCCCTTGCCCGGGCATTCCGCAGGATGCTGGCTGCATCTCCGGATCTTCGTCTTCATGTATACAGCGGTAATGCAGAAAAAGTCAGCGACCTTCTGGACAAGGGCATCCTGGACTTCGGGCTTCTGTGCAATCCTCCCCATCTCCGCCGCTATGCCTATATCAAGCTCAACCATAAAGACACCTGGGGCATCCTCATGAAAAAGGACTCTCCCCTGGCCGTCCATGCCTTTATTTCCAGAGAAGACCTTCTCCATGCGCCCCTCATCATCTCCAAGCAGTCTTTGGACAATGGAGAATTCAATCACTGGTTCCGCAGGGACATGAAGGAGCTTTCCATTATCGGCACTTACAACCTGCTCTTCAATGCATCTCTCATGGCGGAAGAAGGACTGGGCTATGTGCTGTGCATTGATGAAATCATCCATCTTTCCGAAGACGGGCCCCTGACCTTCCGTCCCCTGAAGCCGGCTGTCAC
>NZ_JBJEXP010000028.1:0-2887 GCF_051885895.1 Dialister sp.
ATCCTCTGAACCCGGGCCGCAGAGCGGCACTTTACGCCTTGGGATCAAATCCCAGGCTCACTGCCTGCTCCACCAGTTCATTTTTATTGCGGCTTCCCGGGAACCACTGGATCCGCAGAGGGAGACGGAAGGTCTTGGAGAAATCCTTAATTAGGTTCTGCACTGCATGGGCAGGCACGTCGAAGTTGTCCCGGCTGGTGTATATCCTCAGATCCATGGCCTGACGGGAGGAGGTGCAGATCAGACGGGTAATGCACTGCTCATGGCTTTCATCCAGCCCTTCTGCCAGTGCCAGGAAAAGGGCCATCATCCGTACTTCCTTCATCTGCAGCTCCGACAGAATGCGGACATGGCTGTTGGATTTCAGAAATTTATTGGAATAGCCGTGGTGGAAGGCACAGATAAGGGCACACATGATCTGTTCCCTGTGGGACCATCCGAAAATATGGGCGTTGGCGGTAATATAGGCACTGTGCCTTGCATGGCTGTAATAATTGACGATGGTGCCGGTATCGTGAAGCAGGCCGGCAGCAGCCAGAATATTCCGCAGACGGCCGTTCAGGTGGTGGAATTTCTGCCACTGGTCAAACATGGAAAGAGCCATGGCGGTTACATAGGAGGTATGGAAATCATATTCCAGAGGAAGGGTATAGAGGTAATTTTTTACGGAAGTGAGGAGCATATCCGTTTTCCAGTGATTCTCCTTATCGTAGAGAGGATCATAGTAGTGGAAAAAGAGGCCTTCCCGAAGGCCGCAGCCGGAAATGGTGAGATAGGAGGACCGGGCCTTGCGCACGATTTCCTGTACCACCAGGGAGCCGGCAATAATGATGTCCGCCCGTTCTGCGGAAAGTCCGGAAATTTTCTGCCGTTCCTCATAAGTCTTTCCGCAGATGGATTTGACCAGGGCGAAGAGGCTTTCTACGGGAAGATTGTAGTTATGCAGTTTGGGCAGGGGATAGGAAGAGGCACGCTGGTGCACCTTGGCCAGATTTCGTACGGTACCGCCTACGCCGATGACTTCCATGGGCTCCTTGGGAAACCATGGGATTTTATCCAGCTCGCTCTGGATGAATTCCCTGATTTCATTGATCCGGCTGTAGCTTACGGTGCCGGAGGAATCAAACATTTCTGTCAGTGTGACGGCGCCGATAGGAATGCTGACGGAATGAATCCGTTTTTTATTCTTGACCAGGGAAATTTCCACACTGGCTCCTCCCAGATCAAAGAGGAGGAAATCCTTTCGGTCAATGGTATGAATCACTCCGGAAAAGCCGAGAGCCGCCTCCGCTTTTCCGCTGATAATGGTCATGGGAATGCCTGTAGTCAGGCGGACCCTTTTCAGGAAAGAAGCGCCGTTGATTGCATTCCTTACCGCTGCCGTGGCCACAGCCAGTACCTTTTTGACCTTTTGTACGGCAATGATATGGGCGTATACGGAAAGGCAGCTTAATGCCCGCTGCTGTGCTTCTTCCGTAAGCTGCCTGGAATCCAGCGTCATGCCTTCGGCCAGGCGGATCGATTTCTTTTCCTGGTATACCAGTTTGTAAGAACCATGGGTGCCAATCTGCATGATGACAAAGCGGATAGAGTTGGAACCCAGGTCAATAATTGCAATACGTTCCATGGTATCTCCTTTGACGTCAGGCTTTCCGCAAGAGGGAAACAGGAAAGCGCTGCCATTTGATATTTCTATTTTACAACAGATGAGGAGGGAAAAAAAGAAAATATGCGGGGAGCTGTATCCGGAAGGGCCTTTTACTCTTCGATGCCGGGGGCTGCGCCGCTTTGCTCAGAGGGGAAAAAATGAATGAAGAATGAAAGCAGTGGTGCGCCGCCTTTCAGATCATTAAGACGGCGGGATCACTGAATTCTTGAAAACGGGGATAGGGGGCAGGCAGCGGCCAGGGATCCTTCATCAATTAAAAGCTCTTTGATACCTGCGGTGACAGTTAAAGAGAAAGAAAAAAGCACTCTTTCGAGTGCCATGTTGCCTGCTTACGGAATCACTTTTTTTAAAGTTCCGTTTTCATCATCCTCTATAATTTTCCATTTCCCTTTGAGGTGGGAACCATCCAGCAGGTGGCCGATCAATGTGCCAGTGAATCGTCCATCGTGTCCCTTATGACTGGTTGATCTCAAATTTCCAGCTGCAGAACCACTCCGCAGGATGACTGTCCGGCGGGCAGGCAATGCAGGTGGTGGTGATGCGGGGATCAATGGCAGAGGCGAAGGTGGAGTATTCCACAACGCCGGCGCTCCTGCAGGGGTAATCCTCCATGCACTTGCGGACCCGGGCAGCCTGCACACGGCAGCGGTTCATTTCGAGAATGACTGCATTGTCTCTGGTATAGACATTCTGCACATTGATCCGGGCGTAGAGCCGGAAGTGCAGAGCTCTGGCAAGGCCGGGAAGTCCGGGCCGTTCCGGGAGGCCGAGGAGACGGCGGATGGAGCCGGCCTCCAGGGGAGAAAATTTCGCCCACGCCGCATCATTCACTGTCTTGGCGGTCTGCATGCCGTGAGCCCTTTCGACAGCCTGGAACCAGATGCCGTCCTGGGCAAGCCAGTTCTTGGAAATTTCATTGGAAAGGGCCAGCTTTTCCTCCTTCGGGAGAGATTCCCAGTTTTCTGGTATTTCCTGATGACCTGTGCTGTGGAAAAAACGATAGAGCCGTGCCTGCGTGATGGGCGTAAGCCGCCGGTGTACCTCGCTGTCAAGTGTGACAGCCTCATCGTAGGAGAGGTGTTTGGCCGCTTCGTCAAACCAGAGCAGGTTGTGCATGGCAGTGCGGGCGGTCAGGCCTTCGAGAAAAGCAGCAAGACTGTTGTCAGTCAGATCTTCCGGGGTATTGAACTGCATGGAAAGGACCTCCTTTTCCTGTGG
>NZ_JBJEXP010000028.1:2987-9208 GCF_051885895.1 Dialister sp.
CATACAGTACATGTCAAAATATACCGGCTTTTTTATTTAACCGGTGTTCTTCCGGCATTTTCGGCTGATCTCTTTTGAGCTTCTGTTTCAAATTACTGCATCTTTGCCTGAAGGGCTCTTTTCCTCCATTATAGCTGAACTCCATGAAATTTGGAACTTCAAATAATATGATCTTCAAGGAATTAAAGGGGGTGAAGATGCGGCAGACGTCTTCTTTCCGCCGGCCGGAATGACTGTTTCAGGCAGGAAGGGCAAATACAATTCATCATCATTACAGGAATATAACCACCTCTCGTTAGCATTAATAATTCCCGAGAAACAGGAAACCGGAAACAGCTCTCCATTTTCATTTTATCCACTGTTCTACGCCCCTTTTACAACGGTATCATTCCCCTGCAGGGTGTAAGATATGATACAATAATAGTATAATAGAAAATACTCATATGTTGCCCCTGAGGCGGGGAATCATCCCTTTTGCTGGAGTTTGCCCTTTTACAAAGGCTTTACTTTCAGGGTGTAGGCTAATACATAATGGGACAGGAAAAACAGGGTAGCGAAGTGTTCTGTTCCTGACGGAATTTTAAAATAGAAACGGGGGTTCGCCATGTCGGATCAAAAGCCGCTTATTTATGGGATCATTCATATCGGATCATCCAATTTATCCATGCGCATTGTGCAGTACAACAATGTGAAGGATATCCGGGTCATCGAATCTGTCCGCAAGGACACCACCTTCGGGGAGGAAGTCTTTAACCAGAAACGGCTGTCTTTCCCGTCCATCAAGAAGCTGTGCCGTATGCTGGAAGGTTTGAAGCAGCTGCTTATGGACTACCAGGTGAAGGTGTATGCCGTGTATGCCACTGCCGTTCTCCGGGAGGCGGAAAACTGCCGGTCTATTCTGGACCTGATCCGGGTGAATACAGGATTTAATGTACAGGTCGTGGATATGCCCCAGGAAATCTATTTCAAGCATTTCGGCCTCCAGTACCAGTTCAAGCAGTACAACAAGGCGGCTGACGGACGGATGGGAAACAATTTCCTCTTTGTAGATATCACGTCCGGCTGCATCGGACTTACGGTATGGGAGAAGGGCGCTCTGTGCTATCAGCATAACGTGCACATCGGCACTTTGCGCCTTCTGGAAACCTTCAAGCTGAACCAGAGGGATTCCATGGATTTTCCCCAGGCTCTGGGAGAATATATTCATGCCATCATGGAACCGCTGTGGGTGACGGTGCGGAAATATGATATTGATACGGTCATCCTGTCCGGCCGGGAAGCGCGGATTGTAGGCAGACTCATGGGGCTTGCGGTTGATAAGGAAATCACGGAAGTCAGGAAAGACCGGATTCTCCGTTTCTACGAAGAGGCAGGCAGCCTTTCCACCTCCATGCTGAGGCAGAAATACCATGTGGATGAAGCGCTGGCGTCAGTGGTATCGCCTACCATTCATATATATAAGGAAATACTGGATAATGTGCCGATGAAAAATGTAGTGCTCATGGGCATGACCTTCGTGGAGGCAGCCAGTCTTTTCTACGGCGCCCAGAAAACGAAGGATCCGGCACTGCTCTATATGCGGGCCCAGAATCTGGAGCTTACCCGCTCCATTGCGGCATCCTACTATTATGAACCGGACCACGCCAGGGCCATGGAGCTCTACAGCTACCATATCATCCGCGCTTTTGACCGGTACAACGGGCTGAACGAACGGGATGAATTCCTGCTCCGCATGGCTATCATCCTGTACCAGATCGGCAAGTACGTCAATCTTCTGGGATCCTCCATCCAGGCCTGGAGCATGGTGAAGGGTACGGATATCTTCGGGATTTCCGATAAGGAAAAGGACATTGTGGCCTGCATCGTTTACTATGACCACAAAGGCATGCCCAGCGATGATGATGAACCCTTCCGGATTTTGTCGGATGAATCGAAAATGACAGCCCTGAAGCTGATTGCTATTTTCCGTCTGGTGCGGGCCATGGACATGTCCCGCAAGCAGAAGCTGAAGGATGTATCGGCCCGTATTATCAAGGATACGCTTGTCATCGAATATGAAAGCGATGAGAATACGGCCCTGGAAACATGGCTTTTTGATAAGGAAAAGGAATTTTTTGAAAATATATTTGGTATGGAAGCCAAGCTTGAACGGAGGTAACTATGGACGTTGATGTAAAAAACCACCGGTATTATCTGAATCGAGAACTGTCCTGGCTCCAGTTCAACCGGAGAGTTCTTCAGGAAGCGGTGGATCCCAATAATCCGCTCCTTGAAAAATTGAAATTTCTGGCCATCACCAGCTCCAACCTGGATGAATTTTTCATGATCCGCGTGGCCGGACTGAAGCACCAGAAAGAAAACGGGATCAAACGCAGGGATATTGCCAACATGACGCCGGAGGAGCAGCTGGAAGCCATTTCTGACACCTGCCAGCGCCTGGTGGCCCGGCAGTACCGTTACCTGAAGATGATTCTGAAAGAGCTGGAAACGGAAGGACTCTATTTCATCCGGCCGGAAGAAGCCTCTTCCCGGCAGATGAAGTGGCTTGACGATTACTTTGAACGGGAAATTTTCCCTGTTGTTACGCCTATGGCGGTGGATTCCTCCCATCCTTTCCCTTTCCTGGCATCGAAGAGCCTGAACATTGCCATGCTGCTGGAACGGAATGAAAGGGACATGACCCTGGATGAGGAAAACGATATTGATGTGAAAACGGCCATTGTGCCGGTACCTTCCGTACTGCCCCGGATTATCCGCCTGCCGGACAATCCGGAAAAGCCTTCCCGCCATGATTTCATGTTCCTGGAACAGATTCTGTGCCATTTTGCGGCCCGGCTTTTCATCGGCTATGATCTGCTGGAAGCCCGCCCTTTCCGCATTACCCGAGACGCAGATCTCAACCTGGACGAGGAAGATGCCCAGGATCTGGTGGTAGAAGTGGAAAAACAGCTGAAAAAGAGACAGCGCGGGGAAGCGGTGCGTCTGGAATTTGAAAGAGGCACCAGCCGCTTCATGCGCCGTTTCATGACCTCAGAAATGAACCTGGGACCGGAAGATATGTATGAAATCGACGGTCCGCTGGATGTAACCGCCTTTTTCTCCTTCTGCGGCATCAAGGGCTATGACAGCCTGCGCTATCCGGAAGCCCATCCGCATCGTCCCTGGTCCATGATCCAGCTGGGCAAGGACAATCAGAAGAGCATCTTTGATATGATCCGGGAAAAGGACCTGCTGGTTCATCTGCCCTATGAATCCTTCGAGGATTCCGTAGTTAATTTCGTGGCATCCGCTGCGTCTGATCCCAATGTGCTGGCCATCAAGCAGACTCTGTACCGCGTTTCTTCCTCCAGTCCCATTATCCAGGCCTTGGAAAAAGCGGCCCAGAATGGCAAACAGGTTACTGTACTCATGGAAGTCAAGGCCCGGTTTGATGAAGCCAATAACATCCTTATGGCCAGACGTCTGGAAAAAGCGGGAGCCCACGTTATCTACGGCCTGGTGGGCCTGAAAACCCATTCCAAGTGTACCCTGGTCATCCGCCGGGAAAAGGACGGCATCCGCCGTTATGTCCATGTCGCTACAGGCAACTACAATGCCTCTACTGCCAAGCTGTACACGGATCTGGGCATCTTTACCTGCAATGACCGCTTCGGCAGCGATGCCTCCGCCTTTTTCAACCTGCTTTCCGGCTATTCCGACCCGCCTATCTGGGACTCCTTCATCGTAGCGCCGATCAACCTCCGCCAGCGGTGCATGGAACTGATTGACCGGGAAATCCACTTTGCCCTGCAGGGAGAACCGGCCCATATGATTGCAAAAATGAACTCCCTTCTGGATAAGGAAATCATAGCCAAGCTGTATGAAGCCTCCCGGGCCGGCGTCAAGATTGAACTGATTGTACGCGGTATCTGCGTTATCATCCCCGGCATTCCCGGCATCAGCGACAATATTACGGTCAGGAGCCTGGTGGGACGTTTCCTGGAACACAGCCGCGTCTTCTGGTTTGCCAACGGCGGACGGGAAGAACTCTACATAGGCAGTGCGGACTGGATGCCTCGAAACCTGAATGACCGGGTGGAACTTATGATTCCCGTGAAAGATCCGGATATCTGCCACCGTCTGAAATCCATGATTGACCTGGAACTGGCGGACAACCAGAAAGCCCATATCATGCAGTCCGACGGTACCTGGCGGAAATTCATCGCTCCGGAAAACAAGGTGGCGGCCCAGGCCCGTTTCCAGGAACTGGCTGAACAGAGAGACCGGGAAGATGAACTGACTCTGGCCCAGAAAATGGAACCCTATATGCCGGTTTTCGGAAAACACTGATACCAGGGCGGCATTGAATTTCACAGATTATTTTATGGACGGTAAACAGCCTGCTGTTTACCGTCTTGTTTTGCTTTCCAGGAGGTTCTCAAAAGTAAATGGAAATCAGTAGCAGGAAATGATAGACAGGCAGGAATGAATTTTTCGGGACAGTAGAAAAACGGGTGAAAGAAAAGCCTGGGCATTATCCACTTTAGCCAATAAATGCATATGTTTTTGGGAACATACTGCTTAAAATGCAGATTTTTTCATTTACAATTCCCACAAAGCATAAATATATCAGCGAACGCAAGTTTCATAAATGCTTTGACATGGGACAAAAAAAGCCTATCTCGAAAAAATGACATGTTCTTATTTCGGTTTACAATATACCGGCTTTGGAAAAGGGGAAAAGGGCGGAAATACGAAAAAAACGGAATTTTCATCGTTCATTAATTACTCATTTATTGCTAATGTCCATTGGTAACATACAAAATTGACAATTCAGCAAAACTGAAATATACGATATAAACAGGATAAATTCTGATTTTAATGACTGGAGATATCATTTTATTATCTGAAAAATTCTGCGCTGGTATCTATTAAAGTACCGATAATAACTGGATATTTTACGTATCATTTATTTGTAAACTCCAAGAAATTTGACAAAATGTCTCCCTATGGTAGAATGACTGCCATAGGAGAGAAACATATGAAACATGCAGCCTTTGAAAAAACAATAAAAGCAGTCACCTGTTCCCTTCTTCTTCTGTCCATGGCAGCCCAGACGGACCTGACAATGGCCTTTGGGTTTGGTTCTATGGACGAAGACAAAGTGGTAACGGTGTACGACGGAAAAAATAAAAAAGTAGTTACCACCAGAGCAAACAGCTTCAAAAAGGTACTGAGCGATTCGGATGTTACCCTGAATGCCTATGATAAGTACTGGACCAGCAGCGACGATGTCAAAAACGGCGCTGTGGTGGTGGTAGAAAGAGCCAAGCCTGTCACCATTGTAGCCAATGGCAAAGCCAGGACAGTCTATACTACCCAGCAGACCGTGCAGGGTGTGGTGAATGAAGCGGGATTTGACTGGAAAAAAATGATGCCCATTGAAGACAGCATGATGAAGGTCACCCAGGGCATGCAGATCCATGTCGTTCCCTACACAGCCCGCGTGGTGAACCGTACGGAGTCTATTCCCATCCACTACAACAAATGGTTCGATGCCAGCCTGGCACCGGGACAGATGGAAGTTGTGCAGGAAGGTACACCGGGCCGGCGGGAAGTAGAAATGGAAGAATATGTTTCCGACGGCAAAGTCATCAAGGCCGAAGCCGGTGACGTTAAAGTCCTGACCCACGGCGTACCGGGCATTGCCAAGACGGGAGATGCGGAAGGCACCATGGGCTATGTGAAGAACATGAGCGCCAGCGCCTACCATCCTACTGACGGCGACGGATTCGGAATCACCGCCACCGGTACAAGAGCCGGCCATGGTACCGTAGCCGTAGACCCCAGAGTCATTCCCCTGGGCTCCACCGTATACATTCCCAATTATGGCGAAGCAGTGGCAGCCGATACGGGAGGCGCCATTATCGGTGACCGCATCGACCTCTGCATGGAAACCTTCGAAGAATGCTATAACTTCGGAAGACAGAACGTGGAAGTCTTCGTAAACTATTAATCAATCATCAAAAAGCGCAGTGAGCCTGTGGGCCCTGCGCTTTTTGCATGGAAAGAACGTATTTCTCAAGTTCAAGGTTTATTCTGCCACCCGCCTGCGGGGTGCATAGCGAACACGAGCTGCTCCAGCGAGTCAGTAACAGCAGAGGATGAAAAAGCAATGCGACACACAAATCATAATGAGACGTTTCACCTTCAGGAGAAAGTCCGACGAAGCCGGAAAAGGG
>NZ_JBJEXP010000028.1:9308-14079 GCF_051885895.1 Dialister sp.
GAGTTTTCATAGAGGTGGATGGGGGTATCCTCCCTCACGCCGAAGGCGTGTCAAAACCAGGAGCCCTCTGAATTCCCTGAACCTTCTGAACCTGTATCCATATGGTATAATACAAGGCAGGAGGATTTTATGACTGCGTTATTAACTGCTTTTTGCGTGACTGTACTGGACCAGCTGGTGAAATGGATTGTACAGAATCATATGGAACTGGGAGAAACCATACCGCTCATTAAAAATGTGTTCCATCTGACCTATATTATCAATCCCGGTGCTGCCTTTGGCATACTGCCTCATCAGGACTGGTTTTTCCTGGCCATAGTGGTTGTTCTTTTTGTGGCTTTTTTCCTGATGCGGAAAAAGATTCCGGAAAAGCCTTTGTATTTTCCTGCGGCAGTGGGCATGCTTCTGGGCGGCGCCCTGGGGAACGGCATAGACCGTGTCCGCATCGGAGGCGTGGTGGATTTCTTTGATTTCCGCATCTGGCCTATTTTTAATGTGGCGGATATTTTTATCTGCCTGGGTGTGGGCCTTATTGCTTTTTATTTTTGGAGACATAGTTCATGAATCAGATAACCTGCCATATTTCAGAAAAAGAGGAAGGGACGAGGCTTGACCGGGTCCTGCAGGACGCATCGGGTCTGACCCGTTCGGAAGTGCAGAAATGGATTAAGGAAGGAAAGGCCTTTCTTCTTCCGAATAAGATGATCCGTGCCAATTACCATGTGAAAGCAGGAGATGAGATTTCCTTTTCCTGGGAAGGGAAAAAGGAGCTGGAACTGGTGCCTCAGGACATTCCGCTGGACATCCTCTATGAAGATGAGGATATGATTGTAATCAATAAACCCAGGGGTATGGTGGTGCATCCGGGCTTTGGCAATCCGGACGGCACCCTGGCCAATGCGCTTCTCTTTCACTGCGGTCCTGGACTTCTCAGTGCCTGCGAGGATCCCATCCGCCCCGGCATTGTCCATCGGCTGGATAAGGATACTTCCGGCGTGATGGTGGCAGCCAAATCGGCCCGGGCATTTCCTGTGCTGAAGGAAGAAATCCGCGCCCATGAGGCCCAGCGCCATTATGTGGCACTGGTGCACGGACAGATGGAAGGAAATACGGGAGTCATCCGTCTTCCTCTGGGACGCAGCATTAAGGACCGCATGAAGTGGGATGTACAGCCTAAGACAGGGAAGCCGGCAGTAACCCATTACCGGGTCATGGAATTCATGCCCGGCTATTCCTGGCTGGAATTGAAACTGGAAACCGGCCGCACCCATCAGATCCGCGTTCATATGGCCCATATCGGCCATCCGGTGGTGAATGATCCCCTCTACGGCTGGAAAAAGGATCATTTCCCCATTGAAGGGCAGGCACTGCATTCATGGACCCTGGACCTGAAACATCCGATTACCGGGGAGGCTTTGCATTTTGAAGCCCCCATTCCGGAAGATTTAAAACTGTGCCTTTCTATGGCCAGAAAAGGAGATTACTGATGGAAACAAGGACACTCCATGTACCGGGATTTACCATTGGTACAGCAGAAAACAGGGAAGGACTTACCGGTGTTACCGTGATTCTTGCGCCGGAAGGAGGCGCTTCTGCCGGCGTTGATGTGAGAGGCTGCGCACCGGGCACCAGGGAGACAGACCTGCTGAGTCCTGAAAAAACCGTACAGAAAATCCATGGAGTGGTTCTTTCCGGCGGCTCTGCCTTTGGACTTGAGTCCGATTGCGGCGTTATGAACTATCTGGCAGAAAAGGGCGTTGGATTTCCGGTAGGAGACATTACGGTGCCCATTGTATGCGGTGCTGTGCTCTTTGATCTCGCCATTGGTGATGCCCATGTCCATCCCGATATCAAAATGGGCTACGAAGCGGCATCCAAAGCATCCGATACTTTTCCCGTGGGCTGCTATGGCGCCGGTACCGGCGCTTCCGTAGGAAAGCTCCGGGGCTTTGAACACGCCATGAAAAGCGGTGCCGGCTATGCGGAATTCGGACTGCCCGGCGGCTTGTATGTAGGTGCCTACATGGCAGTCAATGCCTGCGGGGAAATCTATGACAAGGATATTGTTCTGGCAGGTGCTCTGGCAGATGACGACCATGGTTTCATCTCTTCCCATGACCTGATGATGCATGGCTTTAAACGGCAGATGGGTACCAACACATCCATCGGCTGCGTTATCACCAATGCGAAACTGACAAAAGCGGAATGCAAAGCAGTGGCAGGCATGGCCCATGACGGCTACGCAAGGGCTATCCGTCCCGTACATACCACCATGGATGGAGATACGGTCTTTACTATGGCTTCCGGTACGGTAGAAGCACCGGTGGACACGGTGGGATACCTGGCAGAAGAAGCAATCCGCCTCGCCATTCTTGACGCTGTGAAGAGTGCTGAATCCATGGGCGGCAGACCGGCTTTTGCGGATATTGTAAAATGATATGAGAGTGATAAAGGAGACGCCCTCTGCAAAGGGGGTGTCTTTTTTTGAAAGGATTCTTACTTTTGAACATGAGGGTTGACGGGCCTTGGGCCCGAAGGCTCCGTCAGCCTTTTTTCTTTTTCGAACCCTCTGGATACATGAACCGTATATCTCCTTTTTTCCATGTGGAAAAGGGGATTTTTATATGGAAAAAGGGGAGAAAATGATATAAAATATAGGACGTTTACGAGAGGGCATACAGATCTGTATGCATGATCAAATCAAATTTCCGGAACTGTTTCCGGAAAGGAAGAAGAAAAATGGAAAACTATGACACTGCAGTGAAAGACACTGTTTCTGATACAAAAACGGGACCGTCCTCTGCCCGGGCAAAAAACGGAGGACAGCGTATTCCGGGGCTGGATGGACTCCGCACCCTGGCTATTGCAGGGGTGACCCTGTTTCACATGTTTCCCCATACCTTCCGGGGCGGATGGCTGGGCGTTTCGCTTTTCTTTGTGCTGACCGGTTTTCTTCTGGCCTATACAAGTGAAAAAAGCAGGGCAGCCCATTCTTTTTCCCTCCCTGCCTATGTATGGAAACGGATCAAGCGGATTTATCCTTCTCTCATCATTATGATTCTCATGACCGTGGGCCTGTATTCCTTCTTTGCGCCGGATATGATCCGGGCGGTCAGACCGGAGGTGGTTTCCGTACTTCTGGGAGTGAACAACTGGTGGCAGATCAGTGAAAGTGCAGACTATTTCACCCGGATTACCAGCCAGTCTCCCTTTACCCATTTGTGGTTTCTGGGCATTGAGATCCAGTACTACCTCTTATGGCCTCTGCTGTATGCTCTGTATCTGGGTGTTTCCAAACTTTTCAGCCCCGGAGCAGGAGCTGCTTTCTTCGGCCTGGCCGGTTTGGGCGCCATGGCAGTCATGCCTTTGGAATATGGCGAAGGCATGGATATGACAAGGCTCTACTACGGTACGGATACAAGAATCTATGCCCTTCTCCTTGGCGCAGCCTGGGGACTGTATGTGGCCCATCAGCCCTCCTCGAAGGAAAGCTCATCCCTGAAAAAAGGAATCATTTCCTTCCTCTATGTGCTCTGCCTTCTTCTGGCCGGGGCAGGCTACGTTCTCCTGGACGGACAGATGCCGGTGGTCTATGAATGGGCCATGAGCGCCTACACTGTGCTTTTCCTGCTCCTTCTGGCATGGACCGGTGACAGGAGCCTTCCTTTTGGCCGAATCATGGATAATCCTCTTTTCCGGTGGATCGGAAAATACAGCTATGGCATTTTCCTCTGGCAGTATCCTGTGATTTTCCTTTTCCGCTGCATGAAATGGGAAGACACCATGCCCTATGCCATGGAAGCGTTGGAATTTGTCCTCATTGTCCTTCTGGCCCTGTGGACCGATATCCTTACCCGCATCTTCTCCTTCCCGCTCCGCCGCGCCCTCCATCCCAGGAAGACCGTTCTCCAGGCAGTGGTGATTCTCCTCATTTCCCTTCCGGCCTTCCCCTTCATGGCCTATGGCTGCCGGGGTATCTGGAATTCTGCCGACACAAAGACAGCAGACATGGGAGAAATGAAAGAACGGTTTGCGGAAAACGAAAAAATGCTGGAAGAACAGTCTGTAGAAGCCCTTCCCGTGCAGGAGGAAAAGGAGCAGAAAGATCGTCCTGCCCTTGACCATGTAGCCTGCATTGGCGACTCCGTCATGCTGGGCTCCGCCATGGACATACGGGACGTACTGCCTGACTGCTATATTGATGCCAAAGTTTCCCGCTATGTAGGGGCCGGACTGGAAATCGCACAGAAAATCGATTCCATGGGGCTTCTGGGAAATACGGTGGTCATATCCCTCGGCACCAACGGCCCCCTGGACGGACAGTATGAAGAAGAAACAAAAGCCCTCCTGAACTATCTGGGGCCAAACCGCCACATTTTCTGGGTTACAGTCCACTGCCCGGCCACCGGCTGGCAGGACAGCAACAATGCCTATCTGAAACAGATTGCGGAACAGTATCCCAATGTGACCCTGGTTGACTGGCAGGCGGAAGTGACAAAACATCCCGAATGGCTCGGCGGCGACAATATCCATCCCAATAATGAAGGAACCAAAGCCTACGCAGGGCTTATCCATGATGCCATAGCGGCTAAAATGTGAGCGGGAGAATGGATTTGGATTGAATAACCGGTGCAGCAGAGAGCAATACAATTTCCTCTGCTGCACTTATTTTTATCCGGAAGTTCACATCCGGATGGTTTTTTCTATTTATAAAGCAGAGGGACGTAAAAGATCCGCAGAATGGAAAGACACCCTTTATAAATTCCCAAGA
>NZ_JBJEXP010000029.1:0-2741 GCF_051885895.1 Dialister sp.
TCATCGAAGACCTGAAGGGCATTCTGAAAAAGGACTGGAAGGTCCTTTTTGCCGTACCCCGGGCTTCGGAGGAAGAGGAACTGAAGGGCATTTTCCGGGATTATGAAATTCCCATGTCCGACGAGCTTGCGCCGGGCAGGGTCTATATGATTCACGGGGTGCTGTCCGAAGGCTTTGAACTGCCGGAGGACAAGCTGGCCCTCCTCACCGCCGGCGATGTGCTGGGCAAACAGAAGATCCGCCGGGTGAAGGGCGCCGGCAAAGGACGGCAGATCCGCTATTTCTCGGACCTGAATCCCGGAGACTATGTGGTGCAGGACGTGCACGGCATCGGCAAGTACCTGGGCATCAAGACCATCGAGCTGTCCGGCGTGCACCGCGACTATATCGCCATCCAGTATGCAGGCAATGACAAGCTCTATCTGCCGGTGGAAAAGATTTCCACTCTGGAAAAATATATCGGCCCCGAAGGCGGGACGCCGGTATTAAATAAAATGGGGGAAGCCCATTGGGAGAAAATCCGCTCCAAAGCCAGAAAGTCCATTGAGGAACTGGCGGAACGGCTTCTGGATATTTATGCCAAGCGGGAAATCACCAAGGGCATTGCCTTTGCCAAGGACGGACCGGAGCAGAGGGAGTTTGAAGATACCTTCCCCTATGTGGAAACGGAAGACCAGCTCACCGCTATTGACGGCATCAAGCAGGCCATGGAACGGCCTATCCCCATGGACATGCTCCTCTGCGGCGACGTGGGCTTCGGCAAGACGGAAGTGGCCATGCGGGCCGTATTCAAATGCGTCATGAGCGGCTACCAGGCCATGGTGCTCTGCCCGACCACCGTCCTTTCCCAGCAGCACTATAAAAATTTCAAGGAACGGATGGAAGGCTTCGGCGTGAACCTGGCCCTTCTGAACCGTTTCACCACCCTGAAGGAAAAGAGAGACATTCTCCGGCGGCTGAAGGACGGAGAAATCGATGTGGTTATCGGCACCCATGCAGTGCTCAATAAAAAAGTGGAATGCCGGAAACTGGGCCTTCTGGTGGTGGATGAAGAACAGCGCTTCGGCGTGGTGCAGAAGGAAAAGTGGAAATCCTGGTCCTCCGGCATCGATGTGCTCACCCTGTCCGCCACCCCGATTCCCCGTACCCTGCACATGAGTCTCACCGGCGTGCGGGATATGGTGACTATTACTACGCCGCCCTCCAACCGCCACGCCATCCAGACCTATGTCACCGAATATGATGACACCATTGTCAAGGATGCCATTCTCCGGGAAAAGGAAAGGGGAGGGCAGACCTACTTCGTCTACAACCGCATTGAAACCATGGGAGCCATGCTGGACCATTTACGGAGCATCCTTCCGGAAAACATCACCATCGGCGTAGCCTACGGCCGCATGGAAGGCAGGCAGCTGGAAAAGGTGATGCTTGATTTCTACGAACAGCGGTATGACGTGCTTCTCTGCACCACCCTTATTGAAAACGGGCTGGACCAGCCGAATGCCAATACCATGCTTGTGTATGATGCAGACCGCATGGGTCTTTCCCAGATCTACCAGATGCGGGGCCGGGTAGGCCGTTCCGAAAAAATCGCCAGAGCCTGGTTCTTCTACCGCAAAGGAAAGGTGCTTTCCGAAGTGGCGGAAAAAAGACTGGATACCATCCGTGAATTTACGGAACTGGGCAGCGGATTCAAGGTGGCCATGCGGGACCTGGAAATCCGGGGAGCCGGCAACCTGCTGGGCGCCGCCCAGCACGGCAACATTGCCAGCGTAGGCTTTGCCACCTACTGCACCATGCTGGAAGAAGCAGTGGAAAAACTGCGGGCCAAGAGAGAAAACAGGCCCCTGCCCAAGAAGCTGCCTAACACCACCATCGAATTCCGCCAGGATGCCTACCTTGACAGCGATTATATTTCCAATGAAGAACAGAAAATGGAAATCTACCGCCGCCTGGCATCGGTGGAAGACGACAAGGCCTTGTCGGACCTTATCGACGAAGTGGTGGACCGCTTCGGCACTCCCACAGAGCCGGTGGAAAAACTGTTCAGCATTTCCCGCATCCGTGTCAGAGCCAGACAGCTGGGCATCGGCAGCATCATGGACGGCGGCGTCAACTTCGTTATTAACTGGGCGGACGAGGAACCCATGCGGGGCTGGAATCCCATGAAGCTCCCCAAAACCATGCTTCCCTACATCCGCCTCCTGCCGGGCAGCCTGGCTAAAATGAGTATCAACAAAAAAGGCATTACCGGCGATGAAATGAAGTGGATGTCCGGATTTATGGATGAAATGTATAAAGAAGTCAAAGGGGAGTAGGAGAACGGCCCTTGGGGCAGGGGGTTCTGAAACAGGAATCTCCGCTTTTCTCCTGTCAACCCGGTTCGGTGATCCGACAATCGGGGATCTAAGATCGGGATCGAGATCGGGTTCGGGATAGAGAGCGGGATGACGGTATTCCCGAAAGCAGGAGGGCGCAGAATCAGCCGCTCAGAATAACGAGCAGGGCTGACAGCTGGTGGCTGGTTTCCGGCTGCAAGCTACCCGGCCCCGATCCCATCTTCTTATGTCTTTTTCGGTGCTAAAACTCCATTGACTCACTCCCTCGATCCCGATCCCGACCCCGGCCCCGATCCCGATCACGGCCTCGGCTCCGATCCCAATCCCAGTCCCGACCGTGTCACAGACGCTCCCTCGCCTTTCGCGGGTCATCCTGAGCGACAGCGAAGGATCTCGGTATAT
>NZ_JBJEXP010000029.1:2841-5021 GCF_051885895.1 Dialister sp.
GGACAACTACATTAAATACTAATCGGCGGGGTACCTCGGTCCCGATCTCGACTCCAATCCCAATCCCGATCACGGCCTCGGCCCCAATCCCGGTCCCGGCCGTGTCACAGGCGCTCCCTCGCCTTTCGCGGGTCATCCTGAGCGACAGCGAAGGATCTCGGTATATAGAGTTGGTGGGACAACTACATTAAATACTAATCGGCGGGGTACCTCGGTCCCGATCTCGACTCCGATCCCGATCCCGACCCCGATCTCGATCTCGATCTCGATCTCAGTATGCTGCTTCTGCAGCAAAAATACATTTCCTTAATATAAACTAATATAAACTTTTTATAATAAATCAGTGATAGTGCTTTACAATTTTTCTGAAATCTGATATGACTATATGAGTCGTTGTGAATCATATTTCCTATTGAAACAGGTGAAAAATGCGTAAGAATTCATTTATCCAGGGCGCCCTGATCCTGACGGTGGCTGGTATCATCGTCAAATTTATCGGCGCTTTCAGTCGGATTTATCTGTCCCGTCTTCTGGGCGGGGAGGGCATTGGTTTGTACCAGATGGCCTATCCGATTTATCTGCTCTGCCTTTCCGTTTCTTCCGCCGGCCTTCCGGTGGCCATTTCCATCATGGTGGCGGAAAGAAATGCAGTGAACGATTATCACGGCGGGCAGAAGGTTTTTCGTATTTCCATGGCAGCCCTGGTGCTGACCGGTCTTTTTTTCAGTATTCTTCTGTTCTTCGGCGCACAGTGGCTGGTGGATACAGGCATTGTCCGTGACCCCAGAGCGTACTGGTCGCTTCTGGCTCTGTCTCCTGCCGTTTTCTGCGCTACCCTTCTGGCAACGCTCCGCGGCTATTTCCAGGGCCTGCAGCTGATGACCCCTACGGCTGTGTCCCAGATTCTGGAACAGGTAGTGCGGGTAGTCACCATGATCGCCTTTGCGGTGATCCTCCTGCCCTACGGCCTTGAATTCGGCGCTGCCGGCGCTACTTTGGGCGCTGCGCCCGGCGCATTTATGGGGATTGTGGTGCTCATCGGATTTTACTACATGACCCGGGGATGGCGCAGGGAACTGGCGGCTGAACAGGATCCTACCATCAAGCCCCAGAGTGCCTTCCACATCATCAAGAGACTGCTGATTCTGGCCATTCCTGTTTCTCTGGCCAACATCATGCTTCCTATCGTGTCCAATATCGATCTCTTCATCGTGCCCCGCCGTCTGGAAGTGGCAGGCTTTGCGGTTGAGGAGGCAACCACCCTTTTCGGCTACCTTACCGGCATGGCAACAGCCCTTGTCAATATGCCTACCATTGTCACCGCGTCCCTGGCAGCCAGCCTGGTGCCGGTCATTTCAGAAGCCATCGCCCAGAAAAAGGGTGATGTGGTCATGAAAAGGACCGATACCGCCATGCGTCTGGCCAACCTGATCACCATTCCCGCCTTCGTGGGCATGTGCGTCATTGCCACACCGATTTCCGCCATGCTTTATGCAACCCCTGATGCAGGTCCCTGCATCGCCGTCATGAGCTTCGGCGTATTCCTTCTGGGCGTGCAGCAGGTCACCACCGGCGTTCTCCAGGGCATGGGCAAAACGGCCATCCCCTTTATCAACATGGTGATTTCCGCTTCCGTAAAGGTGCTCCTTTCCTGGAACCTCACAGCCCTTCCCGCCTGGGGCGTGCTGGGGGCCGCCTGGGCAACCAACGCCGACTTCGGCGTGGCAGCAGTGCTGAACCTGATATTCCTCTATAAATACAGACACTATACCATGGATATCATCCATACGGTGAAACTCTTCATCGCCGCCGGCATCATGGGTGCCGTGGTCCTCGGCGTCTATCACGGAGCCTTCGGCTTCATCCACAGCAATACCCTGGCTACCCTGGTATCCATTGCCATCGGCGGTGTGGTATACCTGGCCGCCATCGTCATCATCCGCGCCGTAAAGCCGGAAGATGTACAGGGCGTTCCGAAAATCGGACCGAAACTGGCTGCCGCTGTAGAAAAGCTGAGCTTCAAAATCTGAATTCAATAGGAAATAGAAAAAGCCATGAAATGAGAAATCATTTCATGGCTTTTTTGTGTAAGAAATCGCAGTAACATCGGGAGGCGGGAAATGTATGCTCGAATGGATAAGGTGCAGAGAGTACAGGCGGCCCGGGATCGACTTCTCTTT
>NZ_JBJEXP010000029.1:5121-12166 GCF_051885895.1 Dialister sp.
CGCCACCACCGTTTTCCATTCTACATTTTTAATTTTTAATTCCTTCCGCTGCCCTCCCAGCCTTCATTCCATCGGGAATACACCCTATCAAGCGATCTGCCTCAAACTTTCAGATCAATTTCCCAGCTCCGGCCAGTCTTCTTTCTGTTTCCGAAACCAGTTCTTCCACAATTTCCTCTACCGGCTGGATTTTGGTGAGGTGGGTGAGGGACATGCCGGCCAGGACGAAGCCGTTTTCTGTATCGCCCTCTACGGCGCCTTTTCTGGTGGTGCCTGTAGCCATTGCGATCAGTTCTTCCAGCGGTGCGCCGCTGTATTCTGCCTTCAGGTATTTTTCAGAGAATGCGTTCTTGAGACCCCGCACACTGTCGCCGGTGGTGAATCCGGTGACAGTGGAGTCGGTGTCCTGGGCTTTGATGATGGCTTCCTTGGCTTTGGGATGGAGGCGGCATTCTTCTGCAAGCAGGAAGCGGGTGCCCATCTGTACGCCGGATGCGCCCATGATGAGTGCGGCGGCTATGCCTCTGCCGTCAACAATGCCGCCGGCGGCGATGAGGGGGATCTCCAGGTCCGGCAGTACGTTTTCCAGCAGGGCCATGAGGGTCAGCTTTCCATCGTGGCCGCCGGCTTCCATGCCTTCCACCACCAGGGCGTCGGCGCCGGCATCCTGCACCCGTTTGGCCAGTTTCACGCTGGGGACGACAGGAATGCATTTGACGCCGGCATGATGAAGGTCATCGAACCAGGGTACCGGATTTCCTGCGCCCAGGGTGACAAAGGGCACTTTTTCATCGCAGATGACCTGGGCCACGTCGTCTTTGTTGGGCGCCTGAAGCATGAGGTTCACGCCGTATACGCCGCTGGGGCCCAGAATATCCTTGGCCCGGCGGATATTTTCTCTCACTTCGTCGGTGGTAAAGCCGCCGGAGCCGATGACGCCGGCGCAGCCTGCATGGGCCATGGCGGCTGCCAGAAGGCCGTCAGATATGTAAGCCATGCCTCCCTGGATAATGGGGTAATCAATGGATAGCAGTTCGGTTAATTTCGTTTTCCAAGGCATAGGAATTCCTCCTTTTTTCTGAACCATGAATCATGGACGGGAATGGCAGAACGGAATTTTCATAGATGCTTTGACCGGCAGCTTCGGCAGAGAGGGCCGCTTCTGCGTACAAAAGACAATCTATGAATGAAATTCTATGAGGATCAGTCTGTGCTTCCTTACCTGTATTATATCCATTTTTTTATGTATGGGGCAGGATTTTTTTACATGACCCTTTTTCTCTCCACCTTTAGCAATGCAGAAAAAGCATTGAATTTCTATTATTCATGATTTCTCTGAATTATGAATGAAATCCTTCTTTTTAAAAATGTTCCGAATCCGCCGTTTCAACGGGATAAGGGATACCGGATTTTCCATGACTGATGGACCATTTTATAGTAATGCATATACTATTGATATATAGAGTATACTTATTACTATATTTTTCTATAGATGTTGTAGTATTAATAGAGGCGTGATATACTGTAAAAGGTAAGACTTGGCATGATTCCACACTTTTTGACAGATATGGAAGTGATATGGTTGAAAGAAGACTCTTTAATGATGCTGCTCCTTCCGGAAATGATGGCAGAAGCCCAGGAGCGGTATGAGATTCTTCGTCAGATTCACGACAACGGACCGGTAGGCAGGCATCTTTTAGCCATGCAGACGAAACTTTCGGAAAATACGGTCCGCAAGCATCTTGAAAAAATGGCAGAATCAGGCCTTCTTTTGTCTCGTCCTTCCGGCATGAGCCTGACTTCCAAGGGAGAATCCCTGATCGGGCCTTTGGCTCCTTATTTCCAGAAGAGTCCGGCACTTTCGGATATGGAAAAGAAACTGCAGGCTGTTCTTTCCATGGAACGGGTTATCGTGGTGAGAGGAGATTCCGATGCTTCCGATGCGGTGAGAAATGAGATCAGCCAGGAGGCGGCTTTTGTCCTGCTCCGGATTATCCGGGACGGTTTTGTCACCGCCGTCAGCGGCGGCCCGGTGATTGCAGGCATTGCAGAGGCCCTTCCGTCCCTTCATATGAAGGTGGATGTGATTCCTGCCCGCGGCGGTTTTGGAAACAGGGTGGAGTATCTGCCCAATTTCGTGGCTTCCCGTATGGCTGAAAAGCTGGGCGGCTGCTACCATATCGCCCATATTCCCGACGGTCTCAGCCCTGAGCTTTTCCTTCAGGTGAAAAATGAAATTCCCCGGTTGAAGGAAATCGACAAACTGGCGGCAAAGACGGATATCCTTGTCACCGGGGTGGATGAACCGCAGGATCGTTCCAAATGGACCGATATTCCGCCGGACGTCAGGGAACGTCTGGTGAAGGAAAAGGCGGTGGGCGAGTCTCTGGGCCTTTATGCGGATATAGAGGGCCGGATTCTCTACCGCCTGTACAATGTAGGAATTTCCAGGGAGGACATTTCTTCTATTCCCCATGTCTTAATTGCAGCCGGAGGCAGTCACAAAGGTCCCGCTATCCTTGCCATGGCCAGGGCCGGCATTCGGGGGACGCTGGTGACTGATGAGGGCGCAGGTCAAGAAATCATACATATGACAGCTGGTAAAAAGTCAATCACAGGAGGGTACTAACATTATGACGAAGATTGGTATTAACGGATTCGGCAGAATTGGCAGACTGGTATTCCGCGGTATGCTGGACAGGGATGACCTGGAGGTTGTAGCGATCAACAACCCCAGCGGCGTCGAAACTGCCGCTTATCTTCTGAAGTATGATTCCGTTCACGGACGTCTGGGCAAGAAGGTTGAAATTGACGGCGATGACCTGATCATTGAAGGAAAACGGGTTCATGTATTCCATGATCGGGATCCGGAACATCTGGACTGGAGCGCCTACGGTGTTCAAATCGTAGTAGAATCCACTGGCAAGCTGAAGGATAAGGTCAGCGCCGGCAAGCATATCAAGGGAACGGTGAAGAAAGTCATCATCACCGCTCCGGGTAAGGATGACGATGCCACCATCGTCATGGGTGTCAATGAAGATATCTATGATCCGAAAAAGGATAACATTATTTCCAACGCATCCTGCACCACCAACTGCCTGGCACCGGTGGTGAAGGTGCTCCATGAAAAGTTCCACATCAAGCGGGGCCTCATGACCACCGTTCATTCCTATACCAATGACCAGGCTATCCTGGAAAAGGCACACAAGAAGGATCCGAGAAGAGGCAGAGCTGCTGCGGAAAATATCATTCCTACCTCCACCGGTGCCGCCAAAGCCATCGGCATTGTCATTCCGGATCTGAAGGGCAAACTGAACGGACTGGCTATCCGCGTTCCGACTCCCGATGTTTCCCTGGTAGATCTGGTGGTGGAGCTGTCCAAAAATGTAACGAAGGAAGAAGTCAATGCTGCCTTGAAGGAAGCATCGGAAGGGGAACTGAAGGGCATCCTGGCCTACACGGATGAACCGCTGGTATCCAGTGATTTCCTCACCACCGATGTAAGCTCCACGGTAGACAGCCTCCTCACCATGGTGATGGAAGGCAATCTGGTCAAAGTCATTGCCTGGTACGACAATGAATGGGGTTACTCCATGAGAATTATTGACCTTGTGAAATACGTAGCGTCGAAAGGACTTTGATTATGAACAAACAGACCGTATATGATTTGAAACCGGAAGGAAAAACAGTGTATGTCCGTGTGGACTATAATGTGCCTCATGATAAGGAAGGGCACATCCTGGATGACCGCCGTATCCGGGCTACCATTCCTACCATCCGCTATCTCCTGGACCAGGGGGCAGCAGTGGTGCTGGCAAGTCATATGGGGCGTCCGAAGGGTGCCGTGGTGAAGGAACTGTCCCTGGCTCCCTGTGCCAAGAGGCTGTCCGAGCTTCTCCATCAGGAAGTGCTTTTCTCTGATGACTGCGTGGGCGATAAGGCAGCAGCCATGAAAAAAAGCCTGAAACCGGGACAGGTGCTGCTTCTGGAAAATCTCCGCTTCCATAAGGAAGAGGAAAAGAATGATGACGCCTTTGCCAAATCCCTGGTGGAAGGCTGCGATCTGGCAGTGAATGATGCCTTTGGCGTTTCCCACCGCACCCATGCTTCTGTGGTGGGGGTAGGCCGGCTGATGCCTATGGTGTCCGGTCTTCTCCTGAAAAAGGAAATCGATTTCCTGGATGGAGTCATTGAACATCCGGAGCGTCCTTTTGCGGCCATTATCGGCGGGGCAAAGATCAGCGACAAGATCCAGGTCATTGCCAACCTGATGGAAAAAGCGGATGTGATTCTTATCGGCGGCGGCATGGCCAATACCTTTGTAGCCGCCCAGGGCTATGACATGGGCCAGTCCCTGCAGGACAGGGACCGCTTCGACCTGGCTCGGAACCTGATGAAGAAGGCCCATGAAATGGGTTCGGAAATCATGCTTCCTGTAGATTTCATGGCCGGCGATTCCTTCTCTGAAAAAGCCCAGACCAAAGTGCTTTCGGCCTCCGAATTCAAGAGCCCCTGGATGGCGCTGGATATCGGCCCCAAGACCATTGAACTGTATGTAGAGACCCTGAAAAAGATGAAAACCGTCGTCTGGAACGGTCCTATGGGCGTATTTGAAATGAAACCCTTTGCCAAGGGAACCTTTGCCATTGCGGAAGCCATGGCCAATCTGAAAGCCACCACCGTCATCGGCGGAGGCGAATCGGCATCGGTGGTAGACCAGCTGGGAATTGAAGACAAGTTCTCCCATGTGTCCACCGGCGGCGGCGCTTCCCTGGAAATGCTGGAAGGAATGGTTCTTCCCGGCGTGGCAGTGCTGGCAGATAAGGAGTGATTCTGTTTGCGTAATATTCTGATTGCAGGAAACTGGAAAATGAATCTCACTGTTACGGAAGCAGAAAGATTTTTCAAAGCCTTTAAAATCGAGAAAAAAGAAGGGGTGGAGCTTCTCTTCTGCCCGCCCTTTACCGATATTCCTCTGGCCCGCTTTTTCCTGAACGGATCGTCTATCCGCTGGGGCGCCCAGAATGTGTATCCTGAAGACAAGGGCGCCTTTACGGGAGAAATCTCCGCGCCCATGCTGAAGGACCTGGGCTGCAGCTATGTGATCTGCGGCCATTCCGAAAGACGGCAGATCCTGGGCGAAAGCGATGAATTCGTAGCCCGCAAGGTGAAGGCAGTGCTGGAAGGCGGCATGATTCCCATCCTCTGCGTAGGAGAAACGGAAGAGGAAAGACGGGAAGGACAGACGGAAGAGCGCATCGGCAGTGAAATCCGCACGGCCCTCTTTGCCCTGTCCAGAGAAGAAACCGCCCGTCTGGTCATTGCCTATGAACCCATCTGGGCCATCGGCTCCGGTCAGGCGGCTACGCCGAAAGATGCGGAAGACATTGCCTCCTTCATCCGGAAGACGGTGAAGGAAACCGCCGGAAAGAAAGAGGCAGAGGAAGTGCGCATCCTTTACGGCGGCTCCGTGAATGGAGACAATATTTCCGATTTCCTGAAACAGAAGGACATTGACGGCGCCCTCATCGGAGGGGCCAGCCTGAAGCCCGATACAATGCTTGACATTTATCAGAAAGCCTGATGTCACAGAGCCTGCCTTCCGGCAGAAGGCAGGCTTTCAATATCAAATCAAATCAACCGATACAGGAGGAATTAAGCATGGCAGCCATTACTGATTTACACGCAAGAGAAATTCTGGATTCCCGGGGAAATCCTACCGTTGAAGTAGAAATGACACTGGAAGACGGCACCTTTGCCCGGACCGCCGTTCCCTCCGGCGCATCCACCGGTATGTTTGAAGCCACCGAACTGAGAGACGGCGACAAGAGCCGGTACGGCGGAAAAGGGGTTCTGAAAGCGGTAAACAATGTGAACAGCGAAATCGCTGATGCCGTGCTTGGCTGGGATGCCAGCGACCAGAGAGGCCTGGACCATATCCTGATCAACCTGGACGGAACAGAAAACAAGAGCCGCCTGGGCGCCAACGCCATTCTGGGCGTATCCCTGGCTGCCGCCCATGCAGCCGCTGCTTCGGCAGGACTGCCGCTGTACCAGTATCTGGGCGGTGTGAATGCCCATAACCTGCCGGTCCCCATGATGAACATCATGAACGGCGGCGCCCATGCAGACAACAACGTGGACATTCAGGAAAGCATGATTATGCCTGTGGGAGCGCCCAGCTTCCGGGAAGGCCTGCGCATGTGCGCTGAAATCTACCATGCCCTGAAGGACGTGCTGAAGAAAAAGGGACTTTCCACAGCCGTAGGCGATGAAGGCGGCTATGCACCGGACCTTCCGTCCAACGAAGCAGCCATGGAAGTCATCTGCGAAGCCATTGAAAAAGCAGGCTATACCGCCGGCAAAGACGTAGTCCTTGCCACCGACGTGGCCGCTTCCGAACTCCTTGGCGATGACGGCCTCTACCATCTGGCAGGAGACCATACCGCCAAGAACGCCGATGAAATGATTGCATTCTACGAAAAGCTCATCGACGAATACCCCATTATCTCCATCGAAGACGGCTTGGGAGAAGAAGACTGGGATGGCTGGAAGAAACTGACCGAAGCCCTGGGCAAGAAAGTACAGCTGGTAGGGGATGACCTCTTCGTCACCAACACCAAACGGCTTTCCAAAGGCATCCATATGGGCGTGGCCAACTCCATCCTTATCAAACTGAACCAGATCGGCACCCTGACCGAAACCTTTGAAGCGGTGCAGATGGCCCAGAGATGCGGCTATACCGCTGTCATTTCCCACCGCTCCGGTGAAACGGCTGATACCACCATTGCCGATGTGGCAGTGGCCCTGAATGCCGGACAGATCAAGACCGGTGCTCCGGGACGTACAGAAAGAGTAGCCAAGTACAACCAGCTCCTCCGCATTGAAGAAGACCTGGACGCCGACTCCTTCTACGGCAGCAGTGCTCTCACCCACAGAATGAAACGGTTTGAATAATAAACAGATACATATTTTATTACAGAAACCCCGGTACATGGCCGGGGTTTTTGTTTTGGTGAATTAGTGGGTTAGTGGACTGGTGGCC
>NZ_JBJEXP010000029.1:12266-55504 GCF_051885895.1 Dialister sp.
GTACATGGCCGGGGTTTTTGTTTTGGTGAATTAGTGGGTTAGTGGACTGGTGGCCAGCTACCCGATCCCAGTCCCAGTCCCGTTCCCGACTGTGCCACCATCATTTTCCATTTTTAATTTCCTCCACCACCCTTTGAACCTCTGCACCTTCTGCACCCTTTGAGCCCTCTGTACCCTTTTCATCATCTGTCCCTTCATGGTATAATGGGGAAGTAATTATGAACCCATTCATCATTGGATTAAAGGAGCGATAGAATGAGCAAGGTATATGTAACAGGTCATAAATCTCCGGATACCGACAGCATTGCTGCTGCCATTTCCTATTCCTATCTGAAAAGACAGCTGGGAATGGACGCAGTAGCTGCCAGAGCAGGGGAACCGAATAAGGAAACAAAATTTGCCCTTGATTATTTCAAAGTAGAAGCACCGGTGCTTCTCACCAATGTGGCAAGAAAAGATGAATCGGAAGAAAAAACAAAGCTGATTCTGGTGGACCACAATGAATCCAAACAGTGCGTAGACGGCATTAAAGATGCAGAAGTGCTGGAACTCATCGATCATCATCGTCTCGGCGACTTTGAAACAGAAAGCCCCATTTTCATCCTGATCCGCCCGGTAGGCTGTGTGAACACCGTGATTTACGGCCTTTACAAGCAGAACGGCATTAAACCGTCCAGGGAAGTGGCAGGCATGATGCTTTCCGCCATTATTTCCGATACAGTTCTCTTCCGTTCTCCCACCTGCACCGAGGAAGATAAGGCAGCCGTCAAAGAACTGGCTGAAATTGCTGGCGTAGATTATGAAAAGTACGGCATGGACATGCTGAAAGCCGGCGCTGATATTTCCGACTATCCTGCTGAAAAACTGGCTCATAACGATACCAAGGAATTTGAAGCCGGCGGAAAGACCTTCTCCTGCGGACAGATTTCCGTGATGGACGTGGAACCCATCAATGCCAAGAAGGCAGACATCATGAAAGCCCTGGAAGCCACCAAGGCTGAAAAGAACTATGAAGCCTCCTATCTGATGGTGACCAATATCCTCACCGAAGATACCTATCTCTGGTTCACAAAGGGCGCTGAAGAAGCGGCAGAAAAAGCCTTCGGCAAGAAGGCGGAAAACGGTATGGTTTACCTGCCGAAAGTCATGTCCCGTAAAAAACAGGTGGCTCCGTTCCTTTTGAAGGTTTATGGAGAATAATGAAATTCCGGGATAGCGGCATGATGACTCATGGCTGATTCCCTGAGGAAGAACTCATACATGACTCTGTCATATATGAGTTTTTCTTTTTGGAGGAGCAGAATCGGCGGAAGGCAGATGAGACCTTTTCGCCGGAAGGCCTCTATTCCACTCATTTTATGGAAGGAGTAAGAATGACAGATTTTTTAAATACATTGAATGACCGCCAGCTGGAAGCGGTGAAGCAGGTGGAAGGCCCGGTACTGATCATGGCCGGCGCCGGTTCGGGAAAGACAAAAGCCCTGACCTGCCGTATTGCCTACATGCTGTCTCTGGGCATCCGTCCCAGTGAAATTCTGGCCATTACGTTTACCAATAAGGCAGCCAAGGAAATGCGGGACCGCGTTCACGGTCTGGTAGGGCCGGCTGCCGATAAGATCTGGATGTATACCTTCCATTCCTTCGGCGCCCGCTTTCTGCGCCGGGAAATAGGAAATTATCCTCCCTATACCGATAAATTTACCATTTATGACTCCGATGATTCCAAGCAGCTGGTGAAAAATGTGCTGAAGGAACTGAATCTGGATGACAAGCAGTTCCAGCCCAATGCAGTGCAGAGCGCTATTTCCACAGCCAAGAACAAGCTGCAGGATCCCAGGGCCTTCCGTCAGCAGGCAGGAAGCAATTTCTATAATCTGAAAGTAGCGGATGTGTATGATCTTTATGACAAGCACATGAAGCAGAACAACGCCCTTGACTTTGATGATCTTCTCTTTATCACTACGGCTCTTCTGGCCAATGAAACCATCCGCAGACGCTGGCAGGACCGGTTTCACTATATCCTGATCGACGAATACCAGGATACGAACCATGCCCAGTACCTTATGGCCAAGTACATTGCGGGAAGCCTGCAGAATATCTGCGCCGTAGGTGATGCAGACCAGAGTATTTATTCCTGGCGCGGCGCGGACCTTCGGAATATCATGGATTTCAAATCGGATTATCCCAAAGCCAAGGTTATCAAGCTGGAGCAGAACTACCGCTCCACCCAGACCATTCTGGATGCAGCCAATGCGGTGATTGAAAACAATCCGGACCGTCCCTCCAAAAAGCTGTGGACGGAGCAGAGAGGCGGCGCCCACCTGCAGTGGTATACCGCCATGGACGAGCACAATGAAGCGGAATTCATTGTGAATACCATGAAGAAAAAACATGATGAAGACCATGAGCCCTACGGAAATATGGCGGTGCTGTACCGGATGAATGCCCAGTCCCGTGTACTGGAAGAAACGCTGGTGAAACGGGGTATCGGTTATACCATGGTCGGGGGCACAAGATTCTATGACCGGGCGGAAATCCGGGATATGATGGCTTACCTCAAGGTGATCAACAATTTTCGGGACAATATCAGCCTGACCCGCATCATCAACGTACCGAAGCGGGGCATCGGCGCCACCACGGTACAGAAGCTGACAGACTATGCCAATGCAGGGGACATGTCCATGTTTGAAGGCATTATGGCAGTGGAAGGGTCCGATATTGCCTCTTCTGCCCAGCTGAAGCTGCAGAATTTCAGCGCTCTTATTTTTGATTTTCTGAATGCTTCTACGGAAATGAATATTTTCGACCTGCTCCAGAAAATCATGACGGATACGAAGTACCTGGCCCAGCTGCAGGAAAGCAATGATCCCCAGGCCCAGAGCAGAGAAGAAAACCTGGGCGAACTTCTCTCCGTAGCCAAGGACTTTACCACCACTCATCCCGGAGAAGGGCTTTCCGAATTTCTGGAACAGGTAGCCCTGGTGAATGATGTGGACGGCTATGAAGAAACGGATGATAAAGTCACCCTCATGACCATGCACAGCGCCAAGGGGCTGGAATTCCCTATTGTCTTCCTGCCCGGCATGGACGAAGGCATTTTCCCCGGCGTCCGCTCCATGATGGAAGAATCCAGGCTGGAAGAAGAACGGCGTCTCTGCTATGTGGCCATTACCCGGGCCAAAAAGGAGCTGTATCTCTGCAATGCCCATATGCGCACCATGTACGGGCAGATTAAGCCCTATATGGCCAGCCGATTCCTGGAAGAAATCCCTTCGGATCTCATAGATCACGTGGGGGTGGACCGGCAGAAGGAAACCATGCATGCAGCCGGCAGATGGCAGAATGAAAGCAGGAGCCGCTACGCTCTTTCCGACTCCGCCGTGGTGAACAAGCCGAAAAAGACAGGCGTCAAAGCAAGATATGACTGGAAAGTGGGAGACACCGCCCACCATAACCTCTGGGGAAATGGAAAAGTGGTGGCTGTCATGGGAAATGACAAGAATATGATGATTAAAGTGGATTTCCAGGGCAAGGTGCGCCAGCTCATGGTGGCCTTTGCGCCGATTACAAAGGTTGAATAAAAAAGAGGGACATCTATGGTACCGGAAGAAATCAGACAAAAAGTGCAGGAGCTCAGGAAGGAAATCCGTCATCACAGCTACCTGTACTATGTAAAGGATGCACCGGAAATTACGGATTATGAATTTGACCACCTTTACCGGGAGCTGGTGGATCTGGAAAAGGAATATCCTGAAATCGTGACGCCCGATTCTCCTACCCAGCGGGTAGGTGGGAAAGCGTCCGATGATTTTGGGAAAGTCCGTTTCAGAAAGCCCATGCTGAGTCTGGCCAACGCATTCAGTGCGGAAGAGCTCAGGGATTTTGACCGGCGGGTGAAGGAAGGACTGGGCGTAGACCGGGTAGAGTATATTACGGAGCTTAAAATCGACGGTCTTTCCATGAACCTGATCTATGAAAACGGCAGTCTTGTCCAGGGCCTGACCCGGGGCGACGGCAGAGTAGGGGAAGATGTGACAGCCAATGTGAAAACCATCCATACCATTCCCCTCTACATTGAAAATGCGCCGCCCTACATGGAAGTCAGAGGCGAGGTGTACATGCCCCGCAAAAGCTTTATTACCCTCAATGAAGAACGGGATGAAGCAGGTCTCATGCCCTTTGCCAATTGCCGGAACGCGGCGGCCGGTTCTCTGCGCCAGCTGGATCCCCATGTCACCGCCTCCAGAAACCTGGCTTTCTTCGCCTATGCGTTAGGCGATATCCAGGGGCTGGAAATCCACTCCCAGGAAGAACTGCTGCAGCAGCTGGAAAAATTCCATTTCCAGGTCAATCCGAACTATCGGAAATGGGACTCCATCGAAGGCGTCATTGAAGGCGTCAATGCCTGGGAAGTGAAGCGCCATAATCTGGGCTATGATACCGACGGCATGGTGATCAAGGTCAATGACTTTGCCCAGCAGAACCGGCTGGGAGCTACGGTGAAGGATCCCAAATGGGCCATGGCCTATAAATATCCGCCGGAAGAAGTGGAAACGACGGTGGAACGGATCGTTGTCACCATGGGACGCACCGGCGTGCTGACGCCCTCTGCAGACCTTGCGCCGGTACATCTGGCCGGCACTACGGTGAAACGGGCCACCCTGCACAATATGGATTTCATTCATGAAAAGGATATCCGCCAGGGAGACCATGTGATGATTTACAAAGCGGGGGAAATCATTCCTGAAATTTCCACCGTGCTGAAAGAAAAACGCACCGGCAGGGAAGAGGTCTTTGTCATGCCCGAACTCTGCCCTGTCTGTGGCAAACCGGTGCACCGGATCGAAGGAGAAGCGGCCTATCGCTGCACCAATCCGGACTGCGGCGGCGTGGTGCGGGAAAAGCTCATTCATTTTGCTTCCCGGGATGCCATGGACATTGAAGGCATGGGGCCATCGGTGGTGGACAGCCTTCTGGCTGCCCGGCTGGTGAATGATCCCGGCGACTTTTACCGCCTGAAACAGGAAGACATTGAACAGATCGAACGGATGGGTGAAAAAAGCGCCTCCAATCTGGTGAATGCCATTCAGGACAGTAAAGGAAGGGGCCTTTCCAAGCTGCTCTTCGGCCTGGGAGTGCGTTTTCTGGGAGCCAAGGGGGCAGAGCTCATTACGGCAAGATACCATACCATGGATGCCATTATCGGTGCTTCCGCTGAAGATATCCAGGAAACGGAAGGGATTGGAAAGGTTATCGCCGGAAGCCTCTATGACTATCTCCATGATGTCAAGAACCTTGCGGTCATTCAAAAGCTGAAGGACGCAGGAGTTCTCATGGAAGAAGTGAAGGAAGAACCGGCAGGACAGGCCTTTGCGGGCGAAATGGTGGTGCTTACGGGAAAACTGTCATCCATGGGACGGCGGGAAGCCGGAAACATCATCAAACAGCAGGGCGGAGACACCCAGTCCTCTATTACCAACAAGACCACGCTGGTGGTGGCAGGCGAAGATGCAGGGAGCAAACTGGAGAAAGCCAGGGCTAAAAATATTCCTGTCATCGATGAAGAAACCTTCCTGCGGAGAGCAGGCATGCGGTCCTGAGAAAAGGAAATTTCTCTTTCTCAAGCGGGGAAGACTTCTGCCGCTGCATGGTTCGACGCATAAAAGCGTGGTATAATGAGAAAGCATATGACGAAAAAATTTCGGTATGAAAATTCGTTTCGGTGTTTCTGCCGAAACAGTTACAGGGGGAGATTGCATTGTTAGCATCCAGATTATACAGTCCTACATTACGTGAATTACCGGCTGACGCTGTAGTGGTAAGCCATCAGTACATGCTGAAAGCAGGTATGATGAGAAAGGTGGGAAACGGCATTTATTCATTCCTTCCGCTGGCATGGCGTTCAATTCGCAAGGTGGAAAAAATCATCCGCGAAGAAGTCAACAAGACCGGCGCTCAGGAAATCATGATGCCAATTCTGCAGCCTGCGGAACTGTGGCAGAAGACCGGCCGTTGGGAGGTATTCGGCCCGGAAATGTTCAAGCTGAAAGATCGGAATGACAGAGAATACTGCCTGGGACCGACCCATGAAGAACTGGTTACCACCCTGATTCAGATGGATACCACTTCCTATAAACAGCTTCCTGTTTCTGTATACCAGATCCAGAATAAATACCGTGATGAAAAGCGTCCCCGCTTCGGTCTCATGAGAAGCCGCGAATTCATTATGCAGGATGGATATACCTTTGATGCTGATGAAGAAGGACTGGATAAACAGTACAAGCTCATGTACGATGCCTATTCCCGTATCTTTACCCGCTGCGGCCTGACTTTCCGTCCGGTTATTGCCGATTCCGGCGCTATCGGCGGCAATGCATCCCACGAATTTGAAGTACTGGCAGATTCAGGGGAAGCAGATATCGTTTACTGCGATAACTGCGATTTTGCAGCTAATATTGAAGCCGTAGATCCCCTTACCATCCACAGCGATGTGCATAATGACAAGGAAAAGGAACTGGTAGAAACACCAGGGCAGCATACCATTGAAATGGTGTGCGATTTCCTCCATGCACCGGTAACACAGTCTGTCAAAGCTGTCGTTTATAATGTGGACGGCCTTGTGGTGCTGGCCATGGTTCGTGGCGATCATGAAGTGAATGAAACCAAAATCCAGCATATCTACAATGCCATCAATGTGGATATGGCTTCTGACGAAGATTTGAAACGGGTAGGCCTTACCGCCGGCTATATCAGCCCCATCGGTCTCAAGCGGACAAAGGAATTTGATATTGTGGTGGATCCTACCGTTATGGAAATGCAGGATGCCTGCTGCGGCGGCAATGAAAAGGACAAACATTACATCCACGTAAATCCGGCCCGTGACTTTACCGATGTACGGGTAGAAACCATCCGCCAGATTGATGAAGGAGATGTATGTCCGAAATGCGGCGGCCACATTGTACGGTGCCGGGGCATTGAAGTAGGACAGGTATTCAAACTGGGGACCAAGTACAGTGAAGCCCTGCATGCTACCTACCTGGACAACCAGGGAAAATCCCATCCTTTCGTTATGGGCTGCTATGGCATCGGCGTCACAAGAACAGTGGCTGCTTCCATTGAACAGAACCACGATAAGGACGGAATTATCTGGCCTGCCTCCATTGCGCCCTACGAAGTAGTTATTGTGCCGGCCAACAACAAATCGGAAGAAGTCATGGCTGCGGCACAGAAATTGTATGATTCCATGGAAGACAGCCGGGATGAAGTAGTATTGGACGACAGGAACGAAAGAGCAGGCATTAAATTTAAAGATGCTGATCTTATCGGATATCCGGTGCGGGTAACCATTGGAAAGAAATGGCAGCAGTCCGGCAATGTGGAAATCAAACTCCGCCGTTCCGGTGAAGTAATCGAAGTGCCGCTGGAACAGTGCAAAGAAAAGGTGGCTGAAATCCTGGCCCGCCTTTATGCAGAAAATCGCTGATTACTGCCGCAGGAATCCGTTTTGATATCCCGTTTTCCGATGAAGAGGGGAGTGAACGCAGATGGAAGATAAAGAATTAGAAGCTTTAAGAAATTCAGTCAGAGCCATTGATAAAGAAATGGCCGCCCTGTTTCAGAAACGGCTGGCCCTTTCCAAGTGCATTGCCCAGTGCAAGCTGAAATCGGAAATCCCGGTCTTCGATGCCAAACGGGAGGAAAAGAACATAGAAGAGCTGTCCGGACTCATTGAAAATCTGTCCGTGCGGCCCGACTTTGTCCGCTGGTACCAGATGCTGATGGATATCAGCAAAAAGGTACAGAATCAATGGATCAGGGGAGAGAACAAATGACAGAAGAACTGCGGGGCACCGTAAGGAAAATCATATTTTCCAGCGATGATGGCAGATTCTGTGTATTTCTTCTGGAAGATAAAGAAAGCAGAAAAATAGTGACTGTCTCCTACAGAGGCGCTGTGCCCTATACAGGACAGTCCGTGCTGCTTCGGGGATGTTGGCAACGGCATCCCCGTTTTGGCATGCAGTTTAAATGCAGCACCGTGGAAAATGTAAAGCCTGAGGAGACAGAGGAAATCAAGCAGTTTCTGGCTTCCGGCATGATTGACGGCATCGGTCCGTCCATGGCTGAAAAAATCGTGGACCATTTCGGCAGGAAAACACTGGATATTTTTGAGAACCAGATCGATTCCCTCATAGATGTCCCGGGTTTAGGAGCCAAAACCCTGAAAAAAATCAGGGAATCCTATGAAAAGATCAAAGAAGAGCAGTCCCTCATTATGTTTCTGCAGTCTCAGGGCATTCCTGAACGGTTTGCCGCAGATATCCGGAAACGCTATGGCGACGAAGCGGAGGTAGTCCTTACCCGAGATCCCTATCGGATGGTGCGTGATATTCCGGGACTGACCTTTCGGGACGTGGACCGCATGGCCCTGACCAAGGGCATTGCTCCCGATGATTCCGACCGGATAGCCGAGGGGCTCCATTATGTCATTTCTCTGGCTTCAGGCCAGGGGCACGCCTGTGCACCGGAAGCCTCGGTTTTCCGGAATACCTCTCTGACTCTTGGCATTACGGAAGATCTTGTCCGCTCTGCAGGAAAGGAGTTTGAAGAAGATGGACAGATTCCTTCCGTCTTCTGGAACGAAGAAAGATATCTTTATCTGCCCTCTCTCTATGAGGCGGAAACGGAGTCCGCTCTCCGCATCAAATCCCTCCTGCAGGCAGAATCCCTTGGCTCCGCTGGTCTGGCCATTGAAAAATTTGAACGGGAGAATCAGCTCAAACTGGCGGACAGGCAGAAAGAAGCCGTACAGAAAGCTCTTGAGTCAGGGGTGCTGATTATTACCGGCGGCCCGGGCACAGGAAAAACGACCCTTGTCCGTGCGGTGATTACAGCGGCCAGGCAGTTCCAGCTGAAGGTGCGGCTTATGGCGCCTACGGGGAGAGCGGCCAAAAGGCTGTCCCTGTCCAGCGGCGTGGAGGCCGACACCATCCATAAGGCGCTGGAAGCGGAAATGAGGGACAGCGGCGGCACCCTGTTCAATCGAAATGAAACGGATCCTCTGGAAGAGGATCTCATCATTGTAGATGAAGCATCCATGATGGATATTTCCCTTTTTTACCACCTTCTCTGCGCACTGAAGGAAGGGGCCCGGCTTATCCTGGTGGGCGATATAGACCAGCTGCCTCCGGTAGGACCCGGTTCTCCCCTGAGAGACCTGATCCGGTGGGGAGAAGTGCCGGTGGTGCGGCTGACTCAGATTTTCAGGCAGAAGGAGGGAAGCGGCATTATTGACAATGCGGCCCGCATCCGCTCCGGCGAAAGCTGTTTTCCCGATGAGGAAGGGGAGTTTTCCATTTATTATGCCTCTTCCGAAATGGATGCTTTTCAGGAGGTCATGTCCCTCTGTGAAGAACTGCAGTACGGCAGTGATAAGATGAAAATGTCCATGCAGGTGCTGTCACCTATGTACCGCGGCGTATGCGGCGTGGACAATCTGAACCATGCCATCCAGGAACAGGTGCATCACTGCGAAGTGGCGGCAGGACCCTCCCATTTCATGATCGGCGACAAAGTCATGCAGAAGAGAAATGACTATGAAAAGGGTATCTATAACGGGGATCTGGGCATTGTATGGGCTGTGGATAAAAATAAAATTTTTGTCCGCTTTGACAGCGGAGAAGTGGTGTTTGAAGGAGAAGAAAGAAACAGTATCCAGCTGGCTTATGCCTGCACCGTGCATAAAAGCCAGGGCAGTGAATATGATACGGTTATTCTGGTGCTCCTTCCCAGCCAGAGCATCATGCTGAAGAGAAATCTGCTTTATACCGGCGTCACAAGGGCGAAAAAGAGGACCATCCTCATTTCCACAGAAGACGCCATTTCCCGGGCAGTCAGCCGGGCCGACACAGCCAGCCGCTACAGCCTTTTCCTTCCCCTGCTGAAAGAGGAGGCAGAGCCATGAACCTTTTCAAAGACCTGGCGGATCTCCTTTATCCTGTAACCTGCCCGGGCTGCGGCAGAGTCATGGACAGAGATATCGTGTGGTGCAGCAGCTGCCTCACAAAAATCTGGAATCCCCGTCTCATCAATTCATCCCG
Organism: Dialister sp.; assembly: GCF_051885895.1. Lineage (GTDB taxonomy): Bacteria > Bacillota > Negativicutes > Veillonellales > Dialisteraceae > Dialister. Next base: position 22,367 of record NZ_JBJEXP010000029.1, read on the forward strand.
TACTGAGCACCTGCAGGGCTGCTATACCCTCTGCAGCTATGAAGGGGCAGTCAGAAACTGCATTATAGAGGTCAAGTACGGCGGAAGGGCAGATCGGAAGCAGGTCTTTTATCCCCTCCTGGCCCGTTTTCCCTACTGGGACCGGCTGTCTGCCTTCCACCTGGTAATTCCTGTTCCCCTGTCGAAAAAGAAAAAAGAAGCCCGCGGCTATAACCAGGTGGACCTCATGTTTGAAGACTGGATGAAAGAGCAGGGGAAAACCTATCTTCCCCAGGGACTGGTAAGGTTCAGAAGTGCAGAAACCCAGTCCCTCCTCTCCAGACGGGAGCGGTATGAAAATATCAGAGGCGTGTTTCATATCAATAAAAATCTGGATATAAAGGGGAAATCCATTCTGATAGCCGATGACGTATATACTACCGGCGCCACAATGGAAGCAGCGGCCCACGAGCTGATGCGGGCCGGGGCAAAGACTGTGATGGGCATAACCATCGCCAGCGGTGCCATGTGAAGATGGATTTCTCCGGGCCCGGGCCTTTGGATGCTCTCGACTGACCATATCACTGTCTATCCCAAACAAGATGTCAGGCCTGCCTTTACAGATGGACCGGATATAGAAGTGGGTGAAGCAAAGAAAAATTCCGATTATGTTATAATAAAGTAAGTTATAAAACATAATGAAGGAAGGTGAGTCTCTAATGGAGAAGATTGAAGGAACGGTTACAACGGCCATTTCTTATGCCAAGACGATTGATGCAAAGGCAAGAGAACAGATCCGCCGAATGTGCAGCTATGAACTGACAGAGGGAAGCCGAGTACGGATTATGCCGGATGTTCACGCCGGCAAAGGCTGTACGATCGGTACGACGATGACAATTACGGATAAGGCTGTACCCAATATTGTGGGCGTGGATATTGGCTGCGGCATGTATACAATTGATCTTGGAAGCCAGCCAATAGATTTTGCTGCACTCGATCAAGCGGCTCATACCGTACCTTCCGGGATGAACGTATGGCCCGAGAAGCAGGCCGATTTTGATTTGAAGCAGCTCTATTGTTATGACAAACTTAAAAAGCTGTCCTGGATTGCATGCAGTATCGGTACTTTGGGCAGCGGAAATCATTTCATCGAAGTGGATGAAACTCACCATGGACAGCATTATCTCGTCATTCATACAGGGAGTCGGAATCTCGGCAAACAGGTAGCGGAAATTTATCAACAGACAGCAGTTGAACTGAATGCTCACGGTGAAAGGCTGGAAGAACGGCTTGGCCATATTATAGAGGAATACAAGGCAGCGGGAAGACAGAAAGAAATCCAGCAGGCCATTAAACAGGCGAAAGTGGAACAGCGCCGGAAAAAGATACCGGCTGACCTTTGTTATGTTTCCGGCAAGTACCTGAAACAGTATCTCCATGATGTGGATCTTTGTCAGCAGTTTGCCAAGCTTAACCGGGAAATGATTGCGAAAGCGCTTCTGGAAATGACAGGCCTTCAGTCTGGCGAAGCATTTCATACGATTCATAACTACATTGACGTAAATGAAATGATTTTACGGAAAGGGGCCATTGCTGCGCATCAGGGTGAAAAGGTTCTTATTCCCATTAATATGCGTGACGGAAGTATTCTGGCGGTTGGCAAAGGAAATGCTGAGTGGAATTATTCTGCTCCTCACGGGGCCGGCCGTATTATGTCCCGTACCCAGGCTGTAAAAACGCTTTCTCTCCAGGAATACCGTAAGGAAATGGCGGGAGTTTATACGACATCCGTCAATGAAGGGACTATCGATGAGGCCCCTATGGCCTATAAATCTCTGAACGATATCCTGGATGTGATTGGTGATACTGTCGATGTTATTGAGGTGATGAAACCTGTCTACAATTTCAAAGCCTCTGAAGACAAACATTTCTAGATTTCATAAATTTTTATCCATAAAAAAGATGCCTTCCTGCAAACTGGTGAAAAACTGTGGGAAGGCATCTTTTTATTTGGCCCTGCAGCAGGCTGGAAGACAGCGTATCAGACCAGGGCGTTCTGCTGTTATAAAAGATCAGAAATTATCTTTATTTTCTTTGTACAGGGATGGCAGGATGGAAGCGAGGTTGGTGAATTCTTCAATGTTGTGACGGAACAGCCCTCTGACTGCTGCCAGCGGGATTTGCTGACCTTCCGGCAGGGTTTTTACAATGCGGCCGTTGACCTCTCCGTAGCCGATCCAGAAGCGGGAACAGAACATGATACCTTTCTGATAGGGATACCATTTATGTGTCATAGCCGCAGCAATCCGGCTCTTATCGATACCGCATACCAGAGATGAGCATTTGGGGGTTCCAATGAGGGACTCGTCATAGCCGAAATCCCTGGGCCGCATAAAGCAGAGGTGAAGTGCCTCCGGTCCCATGCCGGCATCTTCCAGAATATAGTGTTCCACACCCCAGGTTTTCTGATTTACCGGAACATGAGGGTCGCACACATAGGCTGCGTTATCCGCCCGGGCAAAATAGTGATCCTTCGGGTCCCAGATTTTATACCGGAGGTCACTGCCCACGCTGTGCCATGGAAACCACCAGTCCATCATCTCACTGGTAACGCCGGGCATATAGGTGGCATTGGCGGAAAAACCGGTTCCATCCTCACAGATGCCAAATCCTATCTGTATATATCCCTCTGCTTCATCTTCACCTGAGAGGAATTTGTTTCTCTCTTCAAAAGGAATGACATGGCTCTGCGGTTCTTTATTCAGAAGATCCAGTTTCTCCTGAGGAACCGGGGCCATGGGTTTTAGAAAGTATTTGAAATAAGGAAGGCTCATTTCTTCCTTTGTAACCGATACCTTTTCACCGCGCTTTAAAATTCTGCTCATGTGTATGGTCCTCCTTTTCATCAGATATGTGTATTATAACTATTGATTTTATGGAAATCTAATAAGAATATTGCCTCTATTTATAATCAATGCTTATTACTGATTGCTTTCTGTTCATCTTCCCTGTATACTGGACATCAAAGGAGGCGCACCATGAATATCCGCCAGTTACAGTATTTTGCCGCCGTTGCTGGCACGCTGAATTTCACGAAAGCCGCCAGAAAACTTTATGTATCACAAACCGCTGTTACCCAGCAGATACAGGCTCTTGAAAAGGAAATGAATCTGGTACTCTTTAAAAGGAATCACCGGCATGTGGAACTGACGCCTGAAGGAAAGGCATTTCTCCCTGCAGTCCGGAGTATTCTCCAGGAACTTCAGGAGGCTGAGGAGCGCTGCCATAATCTCACCACCGGTATTACAGGATCTCTGACTATCGGCATGGTAAAAGACTATGCAGCCGTGAATTTTGTGGATGTGCTGGATAGATTCAGCCGGAATTATCCCAATATTTCCCTTCGTTTTCTCCGCCTTACGGCAGGTGCCATTCATGAGGCTCTTGTTACCGGGAAAATAGATTTTGCCATTAACATTAAATTCGATACAGACTGTTTTCAGGAACTCCGTACTTTGGATCTTGCCACTGCGAACCTTACTGCTGTGGTGTCCCGCAGTCATCCTCTTGCCCGGAGGAATGCCGTCAATCGCGCTGATCTCAATGATGAAGATCTCTTCATATTGGAAACGCAGGAAAATGAAAAAATTGATGAGCACCAGCAGGTGTATCATTCTCTTTTTCCGGACAATACCCATCATGGAAAATTTCTTTTCATTCCGGATGTGGAGACAATTTTTTTCCTGGCATCATCCAACCAGGGCATAGGCCTTGTAGGTGACTATGTGTCACAGCTTCCTCTTTTTGAGAAGCACGTGAAAAGTCTGCCTCTGGCGGATATACAGCATCAGCTTACGATTGTGGCAGAGTGGAATGAAACAAATAAGAATCCCTCATTACAACGGCTTCTGGAAATGATAGGAGTCGGGAAACCGGATTAAAGGGGAAAGATAAAACTTTTTCTACTTGCAGGCTGTAAAAAGGAACTTTTTAATTTTTTAAAGTGTGCCTTGCAGAACCTTTTTGCATTAATTTTGAAATCAAAAGGGGACCCTATGCGATTCCGGATAAGGTCCATCTATATGCTGCTCTCAAAGTGATGGATATGGATTCATTAAACTTCATTAGCATGGGAGCTTTTAGAAAAATTGTTTGATTATATCAAACCAAGTATAATAACATATATCAACGACCGGCGGCAGAATGGATGCAGCAGCTTGATAGAAGAGCTGTGAAGGACACCCATTGCCGTCGGTGCCATATGAGGATGTTTTTGGGGAAGGAAAAACCTATGGAAATCAGGAAAAGCAATGCAGTGAAAGACAGGATTCAGGATCTCTGGAAGAATTATCTTCTTTCCACCGCCGCACAGGACATGCTTCTGGGAGAAGTGGCGGAACATCTTTATGTGGGAAATCTGGACTTTAAACAGATGGCAGCCCGGGGAGACTCTTATGTGTCTTCGGCCTATGTGGAAACCGGCTTTGCCGATGATATCGGAGAGCTGGCCTATGAACTCTGCCATGGGGGAGAAGACATGGCTCCTTTTTCAGAACTTTCCGATTCCATGACGGAAGAGGAAATCGGAGACGGGCTTTTTCATATCCTTGTCTCTCATATAAAAATGTACAGTGCTTCTGATATTTTAGATAATCCCTACTATCGAAAAGTGAAGGTCAAAAGAAAGACCAGAGAAGGGCATATTACCCTGACGGTGAATGACTACCTGCCGGGAGAGCTGATTCAGACTTACCATGACGGATTCCGGAAAGAAGATCCCTTTGCCTACGGCGATGCAGGATTTTTTGACAGCCGGGTTGTTTTTCCGGTACTTCTGGAAAACGGCAGCGTATGGATGAGCGTAGTACTGAGTGAGATCGAGTCCATGAAAGAGCCCCTGGAAAAAGCTAAAGGAAATGTAATCACCTATGGTCTGGGGCTTGGATATTATACCTTCATGGCTTCTGAAAAAGAGGATGTGGAGTCGGTGACAGTGGTGGAACTCAATCCACATATGATTTCCCTGTTTAAAAATCAGCTGCTCCCTCAATTTCCTCATCAGGAAAAAATTCATATTGTAGAGGGAAATGCGCTGACATATGTAAAAAATCAGGAAGACGGAGCCTTTGATTTTGGCTTCAGTGATTTTTGGGGAGGTCTTGAAGACGGACTTTTTCTATATCTGTCTTTTGCATCTAGGACAGCCCGCTTCCGAAGGACAATTCATGATTACTGGATTGAAAATGCTTTTATTGATGCCTATTTCCGCCCGGCAGTCATGAAATTCCTGATGAAAAAAGGGCTGGGTAGAAATGTTATATTATTAGATCAGGGAAAGAAAGTCAGAAGGATCTGTGAACAATTTATTGCTTTCCTGGACAGAGAGCCTTTATCTGTGGATAGGGAAGAAGATATATACCGCCTTTTGGATACAAAGACCCTGGTATCCCTGGTGCGTAAGTTTGCTTCAGAAAACGTTGAATCTTGGTAAAGGAGAAGGATGTGTTGAAAAAATTACTGCCGGCACTTCTGCTGGCTGCTGCGCTGCAGACGGTTTCCTATGCGGAGGATCCTGTTTCCGTAAAGATGAAGGGAAATGATTTCAAAAATTTCACTGCCATTGAAATGGACGGAACGTTTTATACGGCACCGGTAGTCCTGTCCAAAGGCGGAAAATGGAAGTTATCCTGGGAGAAGGATAAGCTCTATGTATACCTGACACCGGCGTCCCTCAAGAAGGAGGAAAAGGTTGAAATTCCCTACAAGGAAATCCAGGGAAGCAGATATGTGGATTTTTCCTATTTCAGTACGCCGGCAGGACTGGAATATGTGTACAAGCCCGGAAAGAAAGAGCTGACAGTAAAAAAGCGGAAAGAAAAATCCCGCCCGGCCAGGGAGGTCAGGGAAAGACCCCTGGTGCTGTGGGATGTGAATGATTCCTACCGGGCAGAAGATTCCGACTTTGCAGTGCTGCCCGGCAGACATGTTCTTTCTCCCTCCCTGGGGAGTTATGAAGATATGGAAAACAACCGGTACCGGTGGAATTTCGACTATCTGAAGCAGGTCAAAAAAAGTGATGCCGATATCATGCCCCTTGTCCACAATGACTTTGAGGTAAAAAAAACATCGCAGTTCATGCATGACAAAACGCGGCAGGCGGCTCTCATTTCCAAAATGGAAGCACTGGCGGAAGTTTACGGGCTCTATGGATACAATATAGATTTTGAAAATATGGATCCCCGGGATAAGGAGCTTTATACATCATTCATCAAAGATCTGTCCCTGCCTCTTCATCAGGCGGGAAAGAAGCTGACTGTAGATATTACCGTATATAATGAAGGCTCTCCTTCCTGGAGCCTCTGTTATGACAGGGAAAAACTGGCAGACTACTGTGATTATGAAATCATTATGGGGTATGATGAAACGCCCCGTACCAGTCCCTATGCAGGATCCGTATCCTCCTATTCCTGGCTGGATAAAAACATAGGACGGCTGGTACAGATGGTGCCGCCGGAAAAGCTGATCCTGGGTCTTCCGCTCTATACCAGGATTTATGAAGGAAAACCGGGGCATATGACATCCAGAGTGCTTCCTATGAAGGACCAGGATGCTCTGATCAGCAGGTATCACCTGAAACCGGTGTGGCAGCCCGATGCCAGGCAGTATACACTGAGCTGGAGAGAGGGTGGGGTGATGCACCGCACTTATATGGAGGAAGAAAAATCTCTCTCCGCCAAGGCGGAACTGGAAAAAACCTATGGCCTGGGAGGTCTTGCGTTCTGGCGATATGGCTTTGAAAAGAAGGGCATCTTCGGAAATCTATAGTCTTCATTTTGTGCAAAAAAAAAACGCCTGCAGATGCAGGCGTTTTTATGTGGGAATCGTATTGCTGTGAAAGAGAACTTTCAGAAAAGCGGATACCACTTCCGGATCAAAGAGTATGCCGGAGCCGGTCATTACATCTCTTGAAATTTCAGAAATATCCTTTGATTTGAAATCGGGGGAAGAATAAACCATATCATCATAGTAGCTGGCCACCGATATGATTCGGGCACCCAGAGGGATATTTACGTTTTTCAGATGTTTGGGATACCCCGTACCGTCCCAGCGTTCATGATGGCAGCGGATATAGGGAAGAAGATCCTGACATCCCGGTACCGATTCCAGCATGTTGGCCCCCAGTTCGGGGTGCTTTTTATAAAGGGAAAGCTCACGTCTTGAAAGATAGGGTACCTTGGAGAGTATACGATTGGGGATAGTAAGAAGCCCGATATCATGCAGGAGTCCTGCATAGCGGATCAGGGTGATCTCATTGGCGGGAAGCCGCATATAAACGGCTGTGGCTCCGGAATAATTAGCCACCCGTACGGAATGTTCATATAAATCTTTGGACTTTAAACGCAGAAGTTCAATAAAATGGGTGGTTATCATATCAAGTGTATTTTGTGTTTCCTGGAATGTGCCAGGACTTTGGAAAAGTGATGAGCTGTACATAGAGACTTCCATTCCAAGTATCAATAAAAAAGCAGCCTTGGAAGGCTGCTTCAACAGATCTAAAGCGCCTGAAAAGTTTAATTGATTTTATGTCGTTTCATCCAGGCTGTCATGTAGGAACAGTCCGACTGTATGGTGTAGTGATTTTCTGATGCCCAGCGGTAGAAAGCATCTGCTAAACGGGCGGCAATGCCCTGTCCTGCCAGCGCATCGGGGACAATGGTATGGATAACAGTGACCAGTCCGTGGTCATCAGTGTATTCCAGATAAGCCTTTCCTTCGGGATAGTTGATTTCAAAGATGTGGTCAGTTTCATTGTGTGTAATCATTTTCCACCTCATATACAATGCTATTTTACATAAACTTTTCGTAAAGGTCAAAGGAATGTTTATTTGGGGGTTGGATAGGAAATGCCTGACACCCATGCATATCAAATTCGATTCTGCCAATCAGGCGGCTGTTTCCTGTGCCTGTTTTCCCTGTCTCATATGATATAATTATTATACAGCTTCCCCAAGGGAGGCACATCACAGTTAAAATTTATTAGAAGATACAAGAAATCTTTGCAAATGTCAGTTCTTCCCCGGAAAGGAGAAAACATGAAACCGGTAGATATATATTTCCTTCATCACAGCGGTTTTATCCTGGAGCTGGAAAAGACGATCCTTGTTTTTGATTATTTTCAGGATCCGGAAAACAGGCTGGATGAGGTTCTTGCTCACAGGGATAAAAACCTGTATTTCTTTGTGTCCCATGTACATGGGGATCATTTCAATCCCTCTATCCGCCATTTTGAAAAAAGAGCCAAAGGTTATTTTCTGCACCGGGACTGCAGACTGAATCTGGATGACCGCCATCTTCTGCATGAGATGGAAGTGGGAGACAGGCTGAAAGCAGGTCCTCTTTCTGTCCACATGTATGGTTCAACCGATGCAGGCGGTTCCTATATGGTAGAGACAGAGGGCCTTCGCATTTTCCATGCAGGGGATCTTAACTGGTGGCACTGGGCCGGCGAGAGGGATGAGGATAACCGGGACGCACGGGATGCCTTTTTCCGGGAACTTTCCCGAATTAAGGAAAAGAAGGTCGATATAGCCCTGCTGCCTGTGGATGCAAGGCAGCAGGTGGCCAGGGAATGGGGAGTTAAACAGTTCCTCCGCCATTTCTCGGCCCACCTTCTGATTCCCATGCATGCTTTTGGACAGCGTTGGGCGCCGTCTTATGAATTTCACTGGCTTTTCCCGGATCAGGACATATGGATTCCGGAAAAAGATGGAGACCATGTGGGGAGGATTCTATGATTTCCATGACCTGGATCTACATTATGCTGCTCATGCTGGCAGGCAGTTTCATACTGCAGATGATCCCTCTTCTTTTTTACTTTCCTGCGGTATTGATTGTCAATGGCATTATTTTTCTGGCTGCTTTTATTCTGATACGGCGGGATCCTTTCATAGAAAAACGGGCTAATATCCTTTTCATGGCAGGACTGACGGTTATCAATGTTCTGACAGATCTGGGCATTCTTTCCTATCTCATGTCCTGGGCTGCTTTCGGCGCCCTGGTCGTTTGGTCTGCCTTCGGCGGAGGAAGAGGACATTAATCAGGCCTGAAGAGGGGCCGGGATATGGTTGTCTGGTTTTCACCTTATATCTTCCGCACAGTATATGGAGAAGGGACAAAGGAAAAGTCAGGTCAACAGATGGAAAATGGCAGAAAATGATATAGAAAATAGGGGAGTGATTTCATCCCTGATTTCTTTATCCGGTCTTTTTCTGAGAGATAAGTTAGAACATAGCGTCAAAAAGGGCGGCGCCAAAGCATAAAATTAAAATTGCCTTAACTTTTCGGCTTCCGGATTTCCGGAAGCCGTTGTTTTACCGCTCTCAGCAAGGGTTCCGTCTTGACAAGAAAATATAAAAATTTTAGAATGGAAACAGGTGCTGGACCAAGTGAACATTCCTTTTGTGGATTGATTCTGATTTTATATATGAAGCCTTCTGGAGGGCATGAACATGTGCCGCAGGGGCTTTCTCCGTATGGAATAGAAGCTTTTTCATTGTATGAGGAAATCCATCTGTTTCAGCCTGGGGGAAATACCCCCTTTTACATAACCGGAGCGGATTTCTGCATACAGGATGAATTGATGATATACATATCCTGTGCCTGGGACAGTTTTGTACCTGTTCTTCCACAGACAGACAACCTGATACACCGGTCTTTGTGATTGGACGCGGCATTTCCTGATCATCTCCTGCGGGAGATGTTTCTTTTATGTTTCATCAGTCGAAATAAAAATAATGAGAAAGAGAGAGGTGAATCATTTGACACTGGATGAAGTTTTACTTTATGTAATTGTTGGATGCATTGTGGCAGCGGCAGCAGGTGCAGGTATCGGATACATGCTGCGCAAGCGCATAGCAGAAGCACGAATTGGTTCAGCAGAAGAAAAAGCCCGCCAGATTGGCGAAGAAGCAAAGAAGCTGCTGGATTCCGCATCCCGGGAAGCAGAAACCCTGAAAAAGGAAACTATCGTGCAGACCCGCGAGGAAATCCATAAGCTGCGTGAAGACGTGGAACAGGAAAACAAACAGCGTCGAGATGAACTGCAGAAGTATGAACAGCGTCTGGTTCAGAAAGAGAACAATCTGGACTGGAGAAGCGGCAACCTGGAACAGCGTGAATCCCAGCTGGATAAAAAGGAAAGCCAGCTGAAAGCACAGAAGGAAAAACTCACAGGCCTTTATGATGAACAGCAGAAAAAACTGGAAGAAATTTCCCAGCTTTCCAGTGATCAGGCTAAGGATATGATTCTTTCCAGAGTGGATGAAGAACTGACCCACGAAAAGGCAGTCCGTATCCGCAGCGCTGTGGAAGAAGCGAAGAATACAGCAGATGCCAAGGCAAGAGAAATCATTGCTTCCGCCATTCAAAGAAATGCGGCAGATACGGTATCTGAAACCACTGTATCCGTAGTTTCCCTTCCTAATGAAGAAATGAAGGGACGTATCATCGGCCGTGAGGGACGTAACATCCGGGCAATTGAAACACTGACCGGTGTCGACCTGATTATTGATGATACGCCGGAAGCCGTCATTCTTTCCTGCTTTGACCCCATCCGCCGTGAAGTGGCCAGACTGGCACTGGAAAGTCTTGTAAAGGATGGCCGCATCCATCCTGCACGGATTGAAGAAGTGGTGGCCAAGACAAAGAAGGATGTGGATAAGGCTATCCGGGAAGCAGGCGAACAGGCAGTTATGGAATGCGGTATCCGCGGAATGAATCCGGAACTGGTGAAGATTCTTGGCCGTCTGAAATACCGTACCAGTTACGGACAGAATGTGCTGCAGCATTCCATTGATACATCCTATTTTGCAGGCATTATGGCTGCCGAAATAGGGGCCAATGTGGAATTAGCCAGAAGAGCCGGTCTGCTTCATGATATCGGCAAAGCAGTGGACCGCGAACAGGAAGGCACCCATGTGGAACTGGGCGTGGAACTGGCACAGAAATATCACGAATCGCCGGAAGTCATCAATACCATTGCATCCCATCATGGTGATACAGAACCGACCTGCGTAGAAGCAGTGCTGGTAGCAGCGGCAGATGCTATTTCTGCAGCCCGTCCGGGTGCACGCCGTGAAACGCTGGAAAACTATATTAAGCGTCTGACCAAGCTGGAAGATATAGCAAAATCCTTCCCGGGCGTGGACAGCTGCTATGCTATCCAGGCAGGCCGTGAACTTCGTGTCATTGTGAAACCGGATAAAATTTCGGAAGACCAGGCAGTCATCCTGTCACATGATATTTCCCGCAGAATTGAAAAGGAACTTCAGTATCCGGGACAGGTCAAGGTGGTTGTCATTCGAGAGACCAGAGCTACAGATTTTGCCAAATAAAACATAATGAAATCGTAGTCCCGCTTCATGCACTGCCATGGAGCGGGGTCTTTTTTTGAAATCCTTATGCCGGGAAAGTAGAAAATTGCCTGCGCCTTGATGAAGCCATGGTAAAATCGGATTCAGCCGGTTTATCTAGGCTTTTGCAAGAAAGAAAAACATGCTTTTATGATTTACATTCAGACCGCTATATGATACGATTAATTCATAGTCTATTAATTTATGAGGTGATTATACAATGGCTGCAAAAATTACATATACCATTCAAGAAGAGCTGGGAGATCTTTCTGTTCAGCCTAACGGCTGGAAAAAACAGCTGACCTATACAAGCTGGAATAACCGGGATGAAAAGTTTGATCTTCGTTCCTGGAATCCGGATCATACGGCTATGACAAAGGGACTTACCCTTACCAAGGAAGAAATTCTCAAGCTGAAAGATATTTTGAACAGCATTGACTTTGATAAATATTAATAGCAGCTTTCATTCCATACTGATGGAATTATGGCTTACTGAAAGAATTCAACCTGAAACGAAAAGGCTCTCCTGCAGGAGAGTCTTTTGGTATATATGAGAGATTTTAGGCAGTCCTCCGATTCATTTCACGGTATACTGACGAATAGAAAGCTGCCGATGGCAGCTGTTTCCCAGAAGTGATTCGGCAGTGGGTTTTGTTTTCCTTTACAAAGGAGCTTTCAAATGACATTTTTATTTTCCGGTCCCCAGGGAGAAAGAACGAAGGGTGCTTTTCTGGCCGGTTGTGTAGGACTTTTAGTAAACTTGATTCTTGGTTCCTTTAAAATCCTGGCAGGGTGGCAGAGCGGTTTCCTCTCCGTTATGGGGGATGGGTTCAATAATATTACTGACATGGGTTCCGTGATCCTGCTGATGATGACTTTCTATTATTCGGCAAAGCCTTCAGATAAGGAACATCCCTTTGGTCATGGCCGTCTGGAGTATATTAATTCCACAGTCATGGCAGCGGTGATTCTCTATGTGGGAATTACGCTTCTGGTGGAATCGGTGCAGAAGATTATGCATCCCAAGGATACGGAGTTTACCCTTTTTGTAGCAGTGATTCTCTGTGTCGGTCTCGCAGCCAAGCTGTTTCTGGCATGGTGGTATAAAAGAGCGGGAAGAAAGCTGAATTCCAAGGCCTTTGACGCATACAGCGCTGACTCCCTGTCTGATATGCTTTCTACCTCCGGCGTTCTGGCGGCTGCACTGGCAGAGTACATATTCGGTTATCATATTGACGGGATTATGGGAACCATTATGTCTCTTTTCATTCTCTGGACCGGCTATGGGATTATGAAAAATGCAGTTAATTCCATTCTGGGAGCGACTCCTGATACGGAAGTATACAAAAAAATCAGGGAATGCATCCTTTCCTGCCCCGGCGTGTATGGTGTTCATGATCTTATTGTTCATGACTACGGACCGGAAAACCATTTCGCTACAGCCCATGTGGAACTGGACAGTGATCTGAATCTGGTAGAAAGCCATGAACTGGCGGAAAACGTGATGACTACGCTTCGGGAAAAACTGAATGTACAGGCTACCATTCATGCAGATCCCAAAGCTATATCCAACCCCAGAGAAGCTGAATACAAAAGGGATCTGGAGTCTGCGATTTACAGAACGGGGCTTCCGTTGTCATATCATGACTTTTTTGTGGAAGAAAAGAAGGACGAGATTCATCTGTCCTTTGAGCTTGCACTGAAAGGTCCCACCAAGATGAAGGATGAAGAGATTTATCAGGTTATTTGTGCCCGTCTGAAAGAAATCAATCCGGCCTATACGGTAGAAACCATGGTGGATCGCAATTTTATCAGCGGAAAAGTGTATGGGTCCGATGAAGAGGAAGTCCGGGAAATAGCGGATAGAAAGAAGTCATAAGGAAATAGGGAATAAGGCTTAAAAGCCTGTCTATCTATGTGTAGGATAAATCTGTCATCCGTTGGAAGCGGTATAATCAGTCCTTTTTTCGGAAGTTTTTATTCTTCTCCTTGAAGGAGAAAGGGGGGACTAAAGGGAAACTGCTGAACTTGCAGCTCCTTTGAAGAAGTTTTTTGTACCGGACGTGTCCATAGGGAGAAGGGCCGCCCTCTTTGCCTGAAATATCAATATCTAAAGGTCTTTTTTAGAAATTTTTCATCATTTCTGTATAAATTATGTATACAATTTGGTATAATAATTGATACGGAAAGTTTTTAATGTTCTCTGTGAGGACAGCCATGAGCCGGAAAAGGCTTTTGGATATAAATGGGAATTCATAGATCTATCATAAGAGGGAATTTAAGATGCCGGAAAAAATTTTAAGAGGAATATTTATATTGCTCTTTACTGTTCTTGGTATCGTTCTTTCCAGGCAGGGAGAAACAGTGCTGGCTGCACTTCTTCCTAATTCGGTTTTAACGGAAACCATTCTGGGCGTGACTTTCATGTCCCTGGGAGCGATGCTGGTAGGCGGAATTTTAGGCGCCATCGTGGGCTGCTTTATTTCTCCTTACCTGAACAGGAGCCTTTTTGCGTTTACTTCAAGAGTAGAAAAATCCCTGTCTTCCATGTCGGTGCAGGATCTGATAGCCGGAACCCTGGGCCTGTTTCTGGGGCTCATTATTGCCAATCTGGTGGGACTTGCCTTCATCAGCGTGCCCTATATCGGGCCCTATGTGTCCGTGGCGCTGAGTATTGTGCTGGGCTACTTGGGCATGCATCTGGCTGTAAGCAAGAAGTCGGAAATGGCAGGTTGGTTTCATTTTCACTCTGAACCGGAAAAAAAGAAAAACAAAGATAAAAGGGAAGGTAAACTTCTGGATACCAATATTATCATTGATGGCAGGATAGCAGATATTTACCGGACCGGTTTCCTGGAAGGCCCTATTTATGTGCCTGTTTTCGTGCTGGAAGAACTGCAGAAAATTGCGGACAGCTCTGATGTACTGAAAAGAAACCGGGGCCGCCGCGGGCTGGATATTCTGAACCATATGAAAAAGAACAGCAGGGATTTCCACATCATTACCGACGATTTTGAAGAACTGAATGAAGTGGACTCCAAGCTTGTCAAACTGGCACGGGCAAAGGGATATAAAATTGTAACCAACGATTATAACTTGAATAAGGTGGCTGAACTGCAGGGAGTCAGTGTCCTGAATATCAATGATCTTGCCATTGCAGTAAAGCCGGCAGTCATTCCTGGTGAACAGCTCTTTGTACAGCTGGTGAAACAGGGAAAAGAAGAAGGGCAGGGGGTTGCCTACCTGGAAGACGGCACGATGATTGTGGTTGAAAACGGCAGCCAGTGCATTGGCAGGGAGGTGCCGGTTATTATTACATCCGTCCTGCAGACCTCCGCAGGAAAAATGATTTTTGCAAAGCTGGACTCCAATGATTAACTCTCTTATACTTGTGGCGGCAGGCAGCGGCAGCCGAATGCAGGCGTCTTTGAACAAACTGCTTCTGACCTGTGAAGGCCATCCTCTTATTTACTATACACTGAAAAATGTCTTTCAAAGCAGACTCCTTTCTGAACTTGTGATTGTCACAAAACCGGAAGAGCGCCCTGTTTTTGAATCCATTGCCAACTCCATTCCTCATTCCATCCGTGTCATTTTTGCCCCCGGCGGTGCAGACCGGGCGGGATCCGTGAGGAATGGATTTCACATGGTTTCTAAAGATTCGGACAAGGTGCTCGTGCACGATGGAGCCCGCCCCCTGGTGGATGGAAAGACCATTGATGAAGCCTTCCGGGCTATCAGTTCTGAAAACCCTGCTGTGGCAGTAGGAGTGCCCTGTATTGATACGATAAAAAAAGTAGATGGAGACAGGATTGTGGAGACGCCGGAGCGAAGCAGTCTTTTCCGGGCCCAGACGCCCCAGGGGGCACTGACCGGCCTCTTTCACCGGGCTGTGGAATTTTTGTCCCGGGGAGGCAGCTTTACTGATGATGCCTCTGTGTTGGAACAGCTGGGTGTTCCTGTGCGGCTGATTCCCGGAAAGGAACGGTTTTTTAAAGTGACTACACCGGATGAT
The DNA here is from genome assembly GCF_051885895.1 of Dialister sp. Lineage (GTDB taxonomy): Bacteria > Bacillota > Negativicutes > Veillonellales > Dialisteraceae > Dialister. Next base: position 37,772 of record NZ_JBJEXP010000029.1, read on the forward strand.
ATGGATCGGTTAGGACAGGCTCTTCGAAAGGACAGATGCCCTTTCCGCATCGGCCAGGGCTATGATGTTCACCAGTTTGATGAAAGCAGGCCTCTGATTCTTGGCGGCATCCGCATCCAGGAACAGGGAGGCCTTTTGGGCCATTCCGATGCCGATGTTCTGCTTCACGCTGTGATGGATGCTCTTTTGGGAGCCTGCGGGCTTCCGGATATCGGTCATTATTTTCCCGATACAGATGACCGGTTCAAGGGAGCTGACAGCACCCGTCTGCTGACGGAAGTCAGGAAGATTATTGAAGATGAAGGGTATATCATAGGAAACATTGACAGTACTGTGATTGCCGAAAAACCCAAACTGGCCCCTTATATACCGGCCATGAAAGAAAAGATTGCCGGTATATTGGATATATTGCCTGGTGATATAGGCATTAAAGCAACTACCAATGAAAAGCTGGGAGCTATCGGCCGCTGTGAAGGCATAGCCGCTATGGCATCAGCTATCGTATGCAGGAGGAGTTAATTCATGGAAAAGAAATTAAAAGTTCGTTTTGCCCCAAGCCCTACAGGCCCGTTCCATATCGGCGGTGCCCGTTCTGCTTTGTTTAACTGGCTTGTTGCCCGCCATGCCGGCGGAAGCTTCCTTGTCCGCATTGAAGACACAGATCTGAAGCGCTCTTCCAGGGAATCGGAAGAAAATATCAAGGCTTCCTTGAAATGGCTGGGTCTGGACTGGGATGAAGGTATTGATGTAGGCGGTGAAAACGGACCATACCGTCAGACAGAACGCCTTCCCATCTACCAGAAAGAAGTACAGCGCCTCCTGGATGAAGGGAAAGCCTATTACTGCTACTGCACAGAAGAAGAGCTGGAAGAAAGCCGTAAAAAGCAGGTGGCAGCCGGACAGACTCCTGTCTATGACGATCACTGCCGCCATCTGACGGAAGAACAGATTGCCCGCTACAAAGAAGAAGGAAGAAAACCGGTAATCCGTCTGAAGGTCAGAAAAGAAGGCGTTTTTGCTTTTGATGACATGGTTAGAGGTCATGTGGAATTCCAGGCATCGGGAGTGGGCGATTTCATTATTGTGAAATCCGATGGCATTCCTGTATATAATTTTGCCGTTGTGATTGATGATTCTCTCATGGGCGTAACCCACGTCATTCGTGCAGAGGAACATCTGTCCAATACTCCACGTCAGCTGGCAATTTATGAAGCACTGGGATATCCGATCCCTAAATTCGGTCATATTTCTTTGATCCTTGGTGCAGACCATAAGAAGATGAGCAAGCGTCATGGTGCTACTTCCGTAACGGAATATAAGAATATGGGTTATCTGCCTGAAGCCATGGTCAACTATCTGGCCCTTCTGGGATGGGCTCCTAAGGGAGAACAGGAAATCTTTACCAGAGAAGAACTGATTAAACAGTTCTCCATGAAGCGGGTATCTTCCAACGATGCTGTGTTTGATATCGAAAAACTGAACTGGATCAATTTCCAGTATATGAAAAAGCTGTCTCCGGAAGAACTGCTGAATCTGACACTTCCCTTTATTGAAAAGGCAGGGTATGTAACAGAGCCTCTTTCTGAAGAAAAAAGGAAATGGCTCACTAAAGTGGTATGGTATGTCCGTGATCACCTGTATTATGGTGCCCAGGCTCCGGAAAATGTAAAGCTTTTCTTCGAAGAACTTCCTGAAGTGACTGATGAAGAAACCCTTTCCATCATGAAACAGGAAACCAGCGGAAAAATCATCACCGCCTTCGCCGATGCTCTGGAAAAACTGGAAACCTTCGATGAAGCAGCTGTTAAGAAATGCTTCTCTTCCCTCATGAAGGAAACCGGTATTAAAGGCAAGGCTGCCTTTGAACCGGTAAGAATTGCGCTGACCGGTGTTACCCATGGACCGGGCCTCTATGATATGATTGTTCTCTTTGGCCGGGAAAAGACACTTACCCGTCTGAGAGGCAGCCTGAAATACTGCTGATAGGCTGATAAAAAGCTCCGGACAATCCGGAGCTTTTTTCGTGGAATGGGCAGGGCTTCCTGTATTTTTTAGCAGGTAAATCTGAACGGATGACAGCTGTCTTTGATCCTCTTCTATGGATCGCCTTTCCCTTCAGGAAGTATGGTATAATAAAACTGATAGCCTAAAATGCAGAAGGAAGCAGGAAAGACTGCTTCCCTAAGGAAAGTGTTGAATCATGAAAATAAAAAAAGCGAAAATTTTACTGGCCGGTACCCTCCTGGGAGCAGTTCTCCTTGTTTCAGGATGCGGCAGCAGTCTGGATGATCAGTTTGTATTCGGCAAGAACCGGATTCACTGCGATAACCAGACTATTACTGTTTCCACGCCCTTTGAACTGGTGTCCAACGGGAAACAGGTAGATCTGGGAGATCGGGCGGCTTCCGTAGTCAAGGCAGAAGGACATAATAACCATCTGCAGATTCTGGTAACCGGAGCGAAGACAGCACCGGACATGAATGAAACTTTATTGGTATCAGAAGCACAGGATATCCTGAAGAGCAATCCGGCCCTTACCCATCTTACTTCCGACACCCAGTCTGTCAAAATAGGAAGCCTGGATGGGAAAAAGCTGACTTTTACCTTTACGGAAACTGGAAATGGCCGGAGTACGGATTTGACTGTGGAAGAGTATATTTTCACCGAAAAGCAGACGGTATGGCGTGTCATTTACCAGTACCGTACCGGTGATTCCATAGGAAAAGCCCTGGCGGAACGGGTATCCGGAAAGATTGCCCTGGGCAGTGAATTCTGACAGCAGGCACGATGAGATTATACGCATTCATATCATAGGAGCTGTTTTATATGCATTTTTCCAAAGGATTTATTCCTTTGCTTCTCTTCCTGGCAGCCGGTGCGCTTATTGGCGGCATCCTCGGCCAGGTGATGGAAGGGGCCAGTCTGGCAGGCCTTATGCCGTATTTTACTAAAACCTTTGAAATTTTTGATTTGAAAGATATTTTTCTGAATCTAGGCATTATCCAGTTTCATTTCGGCCTGCGTTTTGCTCCGAATCTCATCAGCATTATCGGGATTCTGATTGCAGCCTGGCTGTACAGGAAGTTCTAAGGAAACGCTGTTTCTTTCTGATTACAATTGAATATTTCATATCCACAGTTGTCCAGCTATGAGGTGAAGACTATGCTGATACGGGAAATGCGAAACGAAGACAAACCGAGAGAACGATTTCAGTTATCTCCGAGACTTGCCAGCAACACAGATCTGGTAGCCATTCTTCTTCGCACAGGAAGACAGGGACATTCAGTTATGGAAATCGCCAAGGAAGTGGTGGATTTTCTGGAACGGGAAACCGGAATCAATGGATATGAAGATCTCAACTGGCGGGATTTAACGGACATCAAGGGCATAGGTCCCGATAAGGCGGTAACCATCTGCGCTGCTGTGGAGCTGGGACGACGGCTTTCTCTGATTTGCGATAAAAGGAAACTGGTAAGCTTTAATGCACCGGACAAAGTGGCCGCCTTTTTTATGGAAAAATTACGCCATGAAAACCAGGAACACTTTGTCACCGCCTATGTCAATGTGAAAAATCGTCTTCTCGGGTATCGTATCATTACCAAGGGCAGTCTGAATGCCGCACCGGTGGATATGAAGGAATCGTTGAAATGGGGTATCCGTTATAAAGCCTATGGTCTGATTCTGGTACACAACCATCCCTCAGGATACCCGGAACCTTCCAATGAAGATCTGGAAATTACAAAAGCATTTACTGCGGCGGCCAGGCTGCTGGATATGGAAGTACTGGATCATGTCATTATTGGAGATGGTACCTTCGTAAGCCTTCATGAAAGAGGATATCTGTAAGGCAGTCGGCAGGGGCCGGATATTACCTAAAGGGTGGACACCTGATGGAATAAGAAAAACAGGTTTAATCTCTGGTAATGATTCAATCAGCGTTTCCCTGTCATGCAGAAGGACAGCAAAGATGTTATAATATAAAAGTAATATTTCAACTGTAAAGGACAGGTGTTTATTCATGGAAGAAATGGAAAAAGGGAAAAGATATTCTGCTGAATCCAAAGGATATGACAGCACGATTTATGAAGTTCGCTTTACTCCGGTCATGGACCGTCCTGAATATCAGGAAGGACCAACCAGAGAAGCACTGGAACGGCTGCAGAAAGAAATGGCGGAAAAGGATTTTGAAAAATATGTGAATAATGGCCTGATCCGTATAACCTTTGACAGCGGAAGGCTCCTTCTCATTACAAAATCCGAGATTTACAGAACCATGCTTTATGGACCTTTCTTCAATGTCATCTGCAAAGCATTTGACGTCGGAAATTTCCGTGTTGTAAGTCAGGTAAACGGTTATTGAGCTGTGCCAAAGAAGGCTGTGAAAGATGGAATCATCTTTTCACGGCCTTTTTGTTCTCTTGGGCTGGCTTTCCCATGGATGACTTACAATGCATTGTGCCATTTTTCTTATTTTCTATAAATTTAGGCTTTTCCGATCTGTTATAATACACTGGCAAAAAAGCGGTATAAATGATATCATTAAATTTGTAGCGATATATATTTTTCTGATGGGAGAGTATTCATGAAGGCTTATATCCGTATCAAACATACAGGGGAGTTTTATGATCCCAGCTGTTATTATGCCTATACAGGATGCAGCGAGCTTGACATTCCCGTTGTCAAATACAAAGCGGTGTATTCTCTTGCGGATAATGAGCCCGGTGATCCGGTAATCGGTACAGTGTCCGATGTAAAAGTGGCACTGGAGCGGTTTGGCGTGAAGCTGGAACCGCTTGACTATCCCGATGAACTTCTTCCTTTTACGGGACGAAAGATTTGGAAATCCACGCTGTTCACGATTACCAGCCATCCTGAGGACTGGCATGTATTCGTTAAGCCGGTGGAGGATATCAAACGGTTTCATGGTACAGTGCTCGACAAATCGGAAGATCTGATCAAACTGGGCGGAGGCCTGGAAGACATTGATGTATGGTGCAGCGAGAAGGTTCGTTTTATTTCGGAATGGCGCCTTTGGGTACTTCACGGTACAATTCAGGGATTGACGCCCTATAAGGGAAGATGGGATGTATTTCCGGATGTGGGGGTCCTTGAAGAAGCCGTAAAGGAATACAAGTCGGCACCTGCTGGTTATGCCATTGATTTCGGCGTCACTGATAAAGGGAAAACCCTTCTGGTGGAGGTAAGCGATGGATATTCCCTGGCTTCCTTCGGCCTTTCACCAAAGTTATATATGAATATTCTGGCAGCCCGCTGGAAGGAATTAACCTCTTCTGCAGTGAAGGATTGACCTTCCGCTGGGAATCTGTATTTTAATGCACCGATGAACGAGTGATTTTGGTTTCTCTTTCCTGTCGGTGCTTTCTTTCTCTAGGGGATACGACGACTTTGTTGTGATTGCATGCCCTAAAACAGGAGAAGACAGTTTACAAGACAGGGAAAACAATTTTTCCTTTACGCCTTTTCTAGGCGTCATTGGCAAGTTCATGCAAGCAGAATAAGGAGGATTATGGCCGGCTTTACAAATGAGTTTCTTCAGCAGTTAAAAGAGAATATTAATCTGGCAGACCTCATTGGCTCTTATGTGACTTTAAAGAAGCATGGTCGTTATTATATGGCTTCCTGTCCATTTCACGGACCGGAAAGGACCCCGTCCTTTGCAGTTTCTCCAGAAAAGGGGTTTTACTACTGTTTTGGCTGCCATGCCAGTGGTGATGCCATTACCTTCATCGAAAAGATGGAGAATCTGACTTTTACAGAGGCAGTGGAGCGTCTGGCCGCCTATGCCCATATGGAAATTCCCAAAAGGGAAGAATCACCGGAAGAATTGCGGAAAGCGGCCATGGCGCAGAAACTTCATGCTGTAACGGAGCTGGCCGGCTCCTATTTTCACAGCTGCCTGACCCGGACCAACATGGGAAAGGCCGGTCTTGCCTATTTTGACAAACGGCATCTGACTATGGAAACGATTGAAAAGTTTAAGCTGGGATTTGCTCCGCCGGACTGGCAGAAACTGTACCGGGATTTTACTACGAAAAAGAAAATTTCTGGAGATGTGCTGGTAGAAGCAGGTCTCTGTGCTTATAAGAACGGACGGTATTATGATGTTTTCCGCAATCGCTGCATGTTTCCCATATGGAACCTCCAGGGGAAGATTGTGGCTTTCGGCGGACGGGTTATGGATGACAGCAAGCCAAAATACCTGAATTCTCCGGAAAGTCCTATCTTTAATAAACGAAGGCTTCTTTTTGCCATATATCAGGCTCTTCCTACTATCCGGGCTAAAAGGCAGGCCATTATGGTGGAAGGGTATATGGATGCCATTTCGCTTCATGCCCATGGGGTGACAAATGCGGTGGCTTCTCTGGGCACTGCATTTACTATTGAACAGGCAAGGCTTCTGAAAAAATATGCAGATGAAGTGGTCTTCAGCTACGATATGGATGCAGCAGGGCAGAATGCAACGAAGCGGGCACTCGAAATTGCTGGTTCTGTAGGACTGAAACTTCGGGTAGTGCATCTGGGAGAAGGAAAGGATCCCGATGAATTCGTCAATCTGCATGGCGGGGAGGCTTACCTGGAAGCAGTGAACCAGGCGGAACCGGCTATGGATTTCCTGTTCCATTCCCTGCTGAAGCAGTATGACAGCACCACTCTGGATGGACAGCATCATATTCTGAATGAAATGTTTTCTGTCCTTCTAAGTGCAGGAGATGCATTCCAGCTTGATGCGTTTATCCGGAAAATGGCCAGAACCATGCATATGGATGAAGGCATGATCCGCAGTGAAGCGCTGATTTATGCGAAAAAGAACAATTCTTCCATCTATATTTCCCCCAAGGTACCGGTGGAAAAAGAAGAAGTGGAATTAAATCCGCTTAAGAAAAGGCAGAAACTGCTGGAAGCGGGACTTTTGAATTACTGCCTTGTATATCATATGCTGCCGGAGGGGTGGGAGGAACTGTCACACTATCAGTTTGCTGATCCGTTCTACGGACGACTCTTTTCTCTGCTGAAGGAAATTCATGAAAAGGGGATGCCTTTGACGGCAGAAACTGTGGAAGGCATGCTTCCCAGAGAAGACATCGGCCTTTTGGCCAGGCTTCGCATGAACGGAGAACAGCCGGGCTCCGTACCGAAAGAAGAATATATCTGGCCTATGAAGAAGATTTATCTGCAGGAGGAATACAGGATCCATACACAAAAAGCACAGGAATTAATGAACAGCGATCCTCAGAAGGCAAGAGAGGAACAGCTGCTCTGCATTCAGTTAAGCAGGGAAATATTGGCATTAAAGTAGCGCTGGCACTACAGACAGGGTTTGCTGCGGGATATGCAGCAGTGTAAAGATATTTCAGGCGTCCCGGGGGCAGGGAATTCAGGAAACAAGACAGGGGCGCCTATGAAAATGCTCAAAGGGAATATTTGGCAGAAAGTATCATTTCGTATTTCAAAGGCATTATGCGGAACATCCTTTGAAAACGGGGGCGTTTTCAATCCTTTCACAAGGGGGGAATTACTATGGCAGGGCAGGACGAAAGACTGGGAAAATGGATCAGCGAACTCACCAAAAAAGCAGGAAACGGCGTGATTTCCAACAAGGATATCATGGACCTTGTTGCGGAAAAGAATCTAAGCGGGGAAGATCTGACCAATCTCTATGAAGCCCTTCATGACGATCACTATGAAGTCAACTTTGACATGGATGTATCGGATGAAGACCTGGATATGCTGGAAGAGGAAGAAGAACTGGAAAAAGAGACGGAAGAAGCGGCCAAGGAGCCTCTTCCGGATATGGATAATTCCATGACCATTGATGACCCGGTGAAAATGTATCTGAAGGAAATCGGGGCTTTAAAACTGCTGGACAGTGAAGAGGAAATTATACTGGCTAAAACAGTAGAAAAAGGCACCCTTCCCAATGCTACAGAAGAAGAAAAAGCCCAGGCCAAGGCGGCTAAGCAGGAACTGGCTGATCGAAATCTGCGGCTTGTTGTATCTATTGCAAAAAAATATCTGGGCCGGGGCCTTCAGTTCCTGGATCTGATACAGGAAGGAAATCTGGGGCTTCTCAAGGCCGTGGATAAATTTGACTATACGAAGGGTTATAAATTTTCCACCTATGCGACCTGGTGGATTCGTCAGGCTATTACCCGGGCTATTGCTGACCAGGCAAGAACCATTCGTGTTCCGGTACACATGGTGGAAACCATTAATAAACTGAACCGCATTTCCCGCCAGCTGCTTCAGGAAAAAGGGCGGGAAGCCACAAATGAAGAACTGGCTAAGGCCATGGGAGTGAGCGTAGGGAAAATCAGAGAAGTGAAAAAAATCGCGCAGGATCCCATATCCCTGGAAACACCGATTGGAGAAAAAGAAGATTCCCATTTGGGAGATTTTATAGAAGATCATGAGGCTGTTGCACCGGATGATGCGGCCGGTTCTATTCTGCTGAAAGAGCAGATCGACCAGCTTCTCCAGGGCCTCACCGAAAGGGAGAGACAGGTGCTGGAACTTCGATTTGGCCTTAAAGACGGAAAAACGAGGACTCTGGAAGAGGTGGGACGCTATTTTGATGTGACCCGTGAAAGAATCAGGCAGATCGAAGGCAAGGCTCTGCAGAAACTTAAAAAATCTGCAAGAAATCTGATGATCAACCAGTAGAAATGACTTACGAATGTAGTTCATGGAGGCAAGCTGTCCCGTTGTAGACTGGGGGGGACAGCTGTCTCCATGAACTATTCCATAATGGATAATCACTCTCTGCGCCGTTATATCTGCATATGGCAGGGGGCTATACTTGACGCATTAGAAATTTACTGATAAAATAGCATAAGTTGGTGATTGCGGGCCCATAGCTCAGTTGGTCAGAGCCGACGGCTCATAACCGTCTGGTCCCAGGTTCGAGCCCTGGTGGGCCCACCAATGAATACGCAGGCTGAGCGGAAGCTCAGCTTTTTTATTTTAAAAGGAGAATATCCATGAAATTGACGGAGCGCCTCCGCCGGGCAGCAGATCTGGTGCCTCGATGCCATGCCATAGCAGATATCGGTACGGATCACGCCTATCTTCCTTTGGCACTGCTGGAAGAGGGCAGAATAGAGAAAGCGATAGCCTGTGATATCCACAAGGGCCCCCTGGAAAGGGCGGCGCTCCATATCAAAGACCGGGACAAGGAGAAAGAGGTCGAACTCCGCCTGGGAGGAGGACTGGCACCTATCAGAACCGGAGAAGTGGAAGGCGTTGTGATTGCCGGCATGGGCGGTCTCATGATGATGGATATTCTGGAAGCAGATTTTGATAAAGCCCAGGCTCTGCAGTGGCTGGTGCTGCAGCCGCAGAACCATACAGCGGAGCTGAAGCGGTACCTTTCTACCCACCATTTTATAATTGAGAAAGAAGAACTGGCGCTGGAAGGACACAATCTGTATGAAATGATGCTTGTTTCTCCCGGCAGGATGGACCCTGTTTCCCTTCTGGAAGGGGAAATCGGCGTGACATCTGCTTATCGGAAGCATCCCCTGTTTCCCGAGCATATCCGCCGACTTATTCGGAAACGGGATTTCCTGATTCACGGGGTCGCAGAAGATACAGATAATGAAAGAAATCGGCAAAAGCGGGAAGCAGCGCTGGAAGAAAAGAAAAGACTGGAGGCACTTTTATGAACATACAGGCACAGGATCTGATTCATCTGATGGAGAAATGGGCACCGGCAGATCTGGCAGAAAGCTGGGATCATCCGGGGCTGCAGGTGGGAAATCCACGGCAGCCTGTGGAAAAAGTACTGGTTTCTCTCGATTTGACGGAAGAAAATGTGGACAGGGCAGTCAGGGAAGGCGTTTCCATGATTATTTCCCATCATCCTTTCCTGTTTAAATCCATTCATACCATAGATCTTTCAGCCTATAAAGGCAGGGTCATTGGAAAATTGATTAAGCATGATATTCTTGCTTTTGCTGCCCATACGAATCTGGATACTGCCAGGGAAGGGGTGAATGATGCTCTGGCTGATGCGCTGGGGCTTCAGAACAGGGAAGGGCTGGTCAAAGAAAAAAGCAAACCTCTCCTGAAGGTGGCAGCCTATGTACCTTTCGTGAAAGCCAGAGAATTCCGGAAACTTTTGGAAAAGAAATATGATGGAAAAGCCGGGCATTTCTATCTTCTTGGCGATGCAGACGACAGGGATGAGGAAGGAAAGCTTGAGTTTAATATTCCCTCTTCTTCTCTCGACGATGTGGTCCGTGATCTGGTTCATGTGTGTGGTCCGGTCCACTACGATGTCTATGCACTGCAGAACGGAATGCACCATGAATATATGGGGCGTATCGGGACACTGCCCCGCCCGCTTTCCGGGAAAGAAGCTCTTCTTCATATTAAGGAAACGCTGGGAATTCCTGATCTCCGGTATGCGGGAAATCCCGATATTCTGGTGAAGAAAATCGCTGTTCTGGGAGGAGCTGGAAGTGAATTCGCTTCTTTAGCCAAAGCAAAGGGAGCCGACCTTTATCTTACGGGAGACTTAAAATACCATGAAGCCCAGGATGCAGCAGCTATGGGGCTTCTGATTGCTGACGGTGGTCATTTTTACACCGAACGGGTCATTGTGCCGAAGCTGGCGGAACGCATCCGGAAAGAAGCGGCCTTGAAGCATTGGAATCTGACCGTTCTTGAAGACAGCGGTGCGCAAGATATATTCAGCCATATATGAAAATGGATGGATGATTTTAAAAGTTTGATAGTTTATGAAACTTTTGACGAAGAAATAACGTGACGATTCTTTGATTCTACGAAATCATCGGCCTTTCTCTAGCGCAACAGGAGCTGATGATGTACAATGAATCATACACAGAGGGATTATTTTAATCATAAAGGAGAATTTCATGCATGAAGTTTTAGACTGGGTCTATTCTATTGTAGTGGCTCTTTTTCTGGCCATGCTGATCCATATTTTTCTTTTTGTTCCGACAAAGGTATCCGGTGAATCCATGTATCCTACCCTGACCAATGGGGAATACCTCATCGTTTCCAAAATCAGCCATGTGCTGAGGGAAGTACCGTCCTATGGGGATATTGTCATTATTGACAGCCGTACTCACAGAGAGCGCTCCTGGATGGATGACCTGGATGAACCGTTGAAAAATTATATTGCTATTTTTGACAAATCTTCCCAGGGACATAATGTATGGGTTAAAAGAGTTATCGGCAAAGGCGGAGACAAGCTGGAGTTTAAGAACGGCCATGTCTATCGCAACGGTACGGAACTGGATGAACCGTATATCAATGAACCTATGGAATTTTCCATGGACGGCTCCTATACTGTTCCTGAAGGCACCGTGTTTGTTATGGGGGATAACCGCAATCACAGTTCTGACAGCCGTTTTATCGGACCTGTGCCGGTAGATCACGTACTGGGTAAAGTGGTTTTCCGCTTCTGATTGAGAAAAAACTTCCTCTTTAGAGGAAGTTTTTTTAATTGGTATGCTGGGGATCCGGAAAAAGAATATAAAATCTGCCGGATTGTGATTCTGCTTTATCTTATTCTATTCTTTTCGTACCGTACCGGGGTCTGTCCGTGTTATAATATAAAAATCTGGGGAAAGTTTATTTCATTTCATTTTCTATGCAGGAGGGCGGTATAGTATGAAGAAAAAAGTACTGATCGCTATATTGATTATTCTTATTCTTGCCTGTGGCGGGGGCTGGTATTGGTATAACCGCACCCATGAGAGCAAGAAGGAAAATTATACCCTTGGCACAGTGACAAGGGACAACATTATGCTTACCGTAGATGCTACAGGCACTATCGAACCGGATAATAGCGTCGATCTGTCCGCTACTGCTTCCGGAACACTGGAAAAAGTGTATGTCAAGCAGAATGAGAAAGTAACGAAAGGGCAGGTGCTTGCTACCATTGAATCCAAAGCCCTTACGTCTACCATGAAGCAGGCTCAGAATACACTGGAAAATAAGGAATCTTATTTCAATCGTCTGAATCATCTCTATGAGCAGGGTGCTATTTCTTACCAGGAGATGGATAATGCCCGCCTTGAGTACAGAAATGCGCAGGCTGCTTATGACAAAGCACAGGCTGATGTTAATGATACAGTGATTACATCACCTATGGATGGGATTGTTATCGGAGAACCTATGAAGGAAGGGGAAACCGTTTCCCAGGGTCTGTCCAGTCAGATGGTCATTGTGAGTGTGGCTGACCTTTCCTCTATGCGCATTGAGCTTCTGGTAGATGAAACGGATATCGGCGAAGTGAAGATCGGCCAGGGTGTTGATTTTACGGTTGATGCCTACCCGAACCAGACATTCCATGGCATGGTTACCGATATTTCCAAGAAGGAATATTCCTCCAGCTCTTCTTCTTCCTCCTCTTCCAGTTCCTCTTCTTCTTCCTCCGTGGTATACTACACGGTCTATGTGGAAATTAACAAAGATGAACTGTCAGGACTTTATCCTTCCATGACCGCTCGGGCTACCATCCATGGCCGTGAAAGCGACAATGCCCTGGAAGTGCCGGTTACGGCTATCCGCAGTGATGCTGAAGGATCCTATGTATACGTGAAAGACGGCGATGGCGTGGTAAAAACCTATGTGACAACAGGCATTACCACAGAAAAGGAAGTGGAAATTCTTGACGGTCTCCATGAAGGAGATGAAATCGTGGTAAGCGGCACGGTTTCACAGGAAAAATCCACACCAACCAATAAAAACCAGCGCGGTGGTCCCGGACCGGGGTTCTAATTATGGCTGAAGCACAAAATGAACCCAGGGAAGTCATTCGCCTGACAGGAATCGGTAAAAGTTATTATATCGGCAAGGAGGAAGTGCCTGTACTGACCCATATCGATCTGTCCATCGCAAAGGGGGAATTTGTATCTATTATGGGGCCTTCCGGTGCCGGCAAATCCACCCTGATGAATATCCTTGGCTGTCTCGACCGCCCAACCAGAGGCTCTTATCAGCTGGACGGGAAAGAAGTGGCCAATCTGAATGACAGCGAGCTGGCTTACACTAGAAACCGGAAAATAGGTTTTGTTTTCCAAAGCTTTAACCTGCTTCCCCGGCTCTCTGCCCTGGATAATGTGATTCTTCCCATGATCTATGGCAGTCTCTTTAAAAAAGAGAGAAAAGAAAGAGCCCGGAAGATGCTGGAATCCGTAGGACTGGGCGACCGTATACACCATATGCCTGCTGAAATGTCCGGCGGCCAGCGGCAGCGTGTGGCGATTGCCCGGGCTCTCATCAATGATCCCGCCATTATTATGGCCGACGAACCTACAGGTAATCTGGACAGTCACTCCACAAAGGAAGTCATGGAAATTTTTTCCAGGCTCTATGAGCAGGGAAAAACCATTATTCTGGTTACCCATGAACTGGATGTAGCACGCTATGCAGGCAGGCACGTGATTTTATCTGATGGACACATCAGTAAGGATATCAGGGGGCCGCTGCCATGACAAATATCTACATTGAAAGTATATTTATGGCCTGGGGATCCATCCTCAGCAACAAGATGCGCTCCCTTCTCACCATGCTGGGCATCATCATCGGCGTGGCAGCAGTCATTGCCCTGATGTCCATCGGCTACGGAGTGCAGAATAAGATTGAAAGCAATATTTCCAGTTTGGGATCCAATACCATTACGATCACGCCTGGCACTGGCAGAAAGCCCGGTATTCGTCCGGCGGCCGGATCCATGCAGACTTTGACCTACAAAGATTATCTGGCCATCAAGAATCTGCCGAATATCATCTATGCAGCACCGCTGGTAAATACCAGCTACCTGGTGGTGAATGGAAACAAAAACTGGACGACACGAGTTTACGGCTGCACGGAAGATTATGCCACCCTTTCCAGCCTGAACGTATCGGAAGGCCGTTTCTGGACCACGAAAGAATATAACTCTCGGGCCCGGGTGTGCATTATCGGTAAAACCGTAGCTACCGGACTTTTTGGTGATGAATCACCGGTAGGACAAAAAATCCGCATTAACGGGAATCCCTTTACTGTCATTGGCGAACTGGAAGAAAAAGGCTATTCCTTCATGGATCAGGATGACCGCATCCTCATTCCTTTCACCACTGTACAGGAACGAATGCTTCATATTACCTATGTGAATAATATCGTGATTTCTGCAGACAATGCTGATGACCTGTCCCAGATTGAGTCCGATGTGACCAATCTTCTCCGTACCCGCCATCGGATCCAGACAGGCAAGGAAGATGATTTCTCCATCCAGAATTCACAGGACCTCATGGAAACCATGAAATCCACTACCCAGACACTGACTATTTTCCTTGGCAGTATAGCTGCTATTTCCCTTCTGGTAGGGGGTATCGGCATCATGAATATTATGCTGGTGTCTGTAACAGAAAGAACAAGGGAAATCGGCATCAGAAAAGCTCTGGGAGCTACCTATAACATGATTATTGTGCAGTTCCTGATTGAATCGGTGACTGTCAGTGTAGCCGGTGGACTGATCGGCGTACTCTTCGGTATAGCTATTTCCAAAATCATTCCAATGGTTTCTACTTTGTCCACTGTACTTTCTGTCACACCTATTCTCGGATCTTTCCTTTTCTCCGTATTTATTGGTCTTGTATTCGGCCTGTATCCGGCCCAGAAAGCTGCCAGACTGAATCCTATAGACGCTCTTCATTACGAATAAGTCTGATTCATGCCCGGCATTCCCTTGGACTGCCGGGCTTCCTTTTGATATTTCTTTCTTTTCCTGAATAGATTCTTTGAGGCGGGCCGGTTAATGAGGAAAAGAGGTTTTACAAAGACAGGAAGGAAGAGATAGTAATTTCTCTTCTTGACAGAAAACGGCCGGACCATCATAATAAACGAGAGTAACTCTGAATCAATCAGTGCTGCTCCGGTACCCTTGTATCCGGGTACCTTTTGTATAAAAAAGGAGACTGCCCATGAAATATAGAATAAAGGCGGCAATGCTGGCCTTTTTTGTTTCTTTTTCAGGTCTTTGGTGCTCTGCAGCTGCTGATGGTAACAATCATCCGGAAGGGGCTATGAGTCAGGGGACGGGTGTTGCGGCTCCTTCTGCGGCTGAAGAAACTTCTCAGAAGCAGAAAACGGAGGAAGACAAGCCGGAAAAGCTCCGTGCCATCATGAAAGCTGCATTGAACAAAGGCGATTTTGCTGCCGGCGGTGTTTCTCTGGGAGATATGATGCCTCAGGTAATCAGCCGTCAGGGAACGCCTGATAGTGTGACCCACGAGAATACACTGGATTCATATGCTTTCAAGAATATGACAGTGAAACGGACAGCGCCTTTTCTTCTTTCCTATTCCCAGAGAACGGATCTGCCCGACGATTTCCATTTCCCCGGTAAGGGAGTGTCGGATATCCTGGTAAAAGGGACATCCATTTCCACACCCCGTGATATCCATGTGGGAAGCAGCAGGGAAGAAGTGCTGCGGGCCTACGGCCGGCCTCTCCAAGTACTCTGGGATGGCAGTGGAAAAAGCTTTTATTTCCGCTATGGTCTGGGCAGCAGCGCCATGGATTTTGCCATTCAAGGAGATAAGGTGTCTTCCATCCATATCCAGTCTCTGACGGCACCTGTAAAGGCAGAAGACATTTCCTACAATGACGGAGAAAGCCGTCTTTTCCTGGGGGACAGAGATTTCAAAGTTGCAGGCTATGAGATTGGGGATACTTTCAAAGCCCATTCTTTTGAAGAATGGGAGAAGAAGATGGCCAATCCCAAGGAAGAAATTGTGTATTTTTCCGGCTATGCGGTGCGTCTTACCGTTAAGAGCCATATTATCTCCGCTCTTTTCCTGACTGATGATCGTATGGTCACATCGCGCGGCCTTTCCCTGGGGGACGATGTAACTACGGTGGACATGCTTTATGGAAAACCGCACAGGGTGGAAATGAATGTGTCAGGCAGTGAGCCGAAAACATCGTACATTTATTTTTCCAAAGGGCAAAACGATGTTTTGATTATTAATTTTGCAAAAAACAAAGTGGAAGGCATTGTCAGTGCCATGAATCCCACAAAGTAAGTGATCAGTCTGAGGTGTTAGTGTGTACGAATATTTTTGTGCTTTAATTGTTGGTATTGTAGAAGGCCTGACGGAATATATTCCTGTTTCTTCCACAGGTCACATGATCATTGTTGGCCATATGCTGGGATTTGAAGGAACCCTGGCGGACCTTTTTGATGTATTTATTCAGTTGGGCGCCATTCTTTCCGTATTGGTCGTGTATCATGAAAAATTTACCTATATTCTGAATACCCATCACTGGTTCCGGAAAAAAGGACCTTCTGTATTTAACCTCTGCGTAGCTATGTTTCCTGCCTGCCTTACAGGCCTCCTTTTTCACGGCTTCATTAAACATAATCTTTTCAGCCCGACAACCGTCATCATTGGTCTGATACTGGGCGGGATTTTTATGATTGTAGCGGAAAAAACAAGGAAGGGGAAAAAATTTGATGTGACTGACGTGGATAAAATTTCCACACGACAGGCTTTCATTATCGGCCTTTTCCAGTGCATGTCCCTCTGGCCCGGTTTTTCCCGGAGCGGCAGTACTATTGCTGGAAGCCTTCTCCTGGGCATTTCTCGAAAAGCAGGTGCGGATTTTACCTTCATCATGGCAGTGCCTCTTATGTTCCTGGCCTGCTTCTATGATCTTCTGAAAGTCATCGGAAGCCTTTCACTGGGAGATCTGGGCGTTCTGGCAGTAGGATTTTTCACTGCCTTCGTCGTAGCCTATGCATCGATCCTCTGGTTCCTGAAATTCCTTAATACCTCCACCTTAACCGGATTTGCTATTTACCGCTTTTTCGTGGCAGCCTTTGCACTGGTTTATTTCTGGTAAAAAATTTTAAAAAATCAACTCAAACAGCATCCTTTCAGGGTGCTGTTTTTTAGTGCATAAAATCTCTAGTCTAACCAGGGATTTTTTACAATAAAAAAGACAATGCTTTTGTAAGCGCTGTCTTTTATATCGTTTAGATTTATGCATATGAAAAAATCTTTTAATTTACATACTCTACCTGCAGTTCCAATTTGGTATAAAAAGCAGGGGATTCACCAGATTGATTCCATATATTTCTTAATAGAGTAATAAAAAGAATATTTTTGCTTTTTAAATGAAGGCTTTTCATAAATGATTGAATTTCTTTGATATATTTTCCCGGATTACTGTGGAACCGGTCTTTTAATATGAGCGTCAGATATAAAGAAGGCGGATAAGTTAACGGATTACTGAAAGCATGCGCATCATCAGAGAAAAGAATCAGTCGATAGTCATGGGGCTGCTCTAAATCTTCCAGGTTAGTAAAAGAAGGTAGAAATGCAAAATTGAGTTTGTGTGAAAATAAGTCTTCTGCATACTTATTAACTAAAGGTGCGCTTTTCAGGAGTGCTTCGGAATGTGGCGTTTTGCCGGATATAATCATGCTTCTTTGATAATATAGAAACCCTTTAGGTACCAGCATGGTTTGGTTTAATGGGGCATATTTGCTGGATTCCATTTGATGAATGGAATATCTTAAATTTTTTGTGCGCTGCGTAAGATCTTCAATTATCTCACTATATTCCAATATTTTATCCTTCATTATTTCTGTCAATAGATTACCGTTAGGGTGATGACTGTATTCAGCTAAGCGAGTACCGGGAATTGATAAGTGTCGAAGGGACAACAATTCAGCAAATAAAAATACCTGGT
>NZ_JBJEXP010000030.1:0-2811 GCF_051885895.1 Dialister sp.
TCAAACGTTGGAAGAAGCAGAAAAAGCTGCACAGGGATATGTGGACGGAACGATGGAAAGTGACGGCTTCGCATACGATGGTGCTGCTGTTTTCGACCAACAGGAACGAAAGTATCTCCGTGTTTATGGTGATTACCCGGATGAAGCTGCTCATGCGCAGGTTACTGAACCTAACTTCGGCGCAAATAGCGTCGAAGTTGCTCTCGAACCGGAACACTTTATTGACCACTTCTATGTGGTGGAAGATATTCAGAAGCGTGGTGCGTTGGACATCAAGGAATATGGCTCTTTCGAGGATGCGATGAGAGCCTACCGTGAGCTTCCGTCTACGCAGATGAAAGCTCTGGGTGCGATGAATACCAGACGCCCGTTCCCCGGTAGTCTGGATCTCATTCATTGTAAGGACGGTCAGGATACTATTGTCCAGGACTTCACGAAGGTGGATGGATGGGAAAATCCTGAGGTGCATGAGGTCATCGGCAAGATCGAAGCGGCCTTTCAGGAGAAATCAGTACAGCCTGAAGTCCATGCGGAAAACTACCGCATTATGGACGATAATCTTGGCGAAGGAAGTCCCCGCCTGAAATATGTCCGAAACGTGGCTGCTATCCGTACCCTGTTCCAGTTGGAAGCAGAAGGACGTGATGCAACTCCCCAGGAACAGGAGATTTTATCGAATTATGTCGGCTGGGGTGGTTTGGCAGATGTGTTTGACCCCAATAAAGGCAGCTGGGCAGAGGAATACAAGAATCTGAAAAGTCTGCTTTCTGAGGATGAATATGCTGCGGCGAGAGCATCCACTCTGAACGCACATTACACCAGCCCTACGGTCATTCGTGGTATCTATGATGCTGTGGAACGGATGGGATTTGAAAGCGGCAACATCCTTGAACCTGCAATGGGTGTCGGTAATTTCTTTGGCTTGCTCCCCGACAGTATGCGAGACAGCCGCTTGTATGGTGTGGAGTTGGATTCCATCACGGGCAGAATTGCCCAAAAGCTCTATCCGAAAGCAGAAATTACCGTTGCCGGTTTTGAAACGACAGACCGCAGGGATTTCTTTGATCTGGCTGTGGGCAATGTGCCTTTCGGTAATTATCGTGTGTCAGATAAACCCTACGATAAACTGGGGTTCTCTATTCACAATTATTTCTTTGCAAAAACACTCGATCAGGTGAGACCCGGCGGCATAGTCGCATTTGTAACCAGCCGTTATACCATGGATTCCAAAAATCCGGATGCCAGAAAGTATATGGCTCAGAGAGCTGACTTTCTCGGCGCAATCCGTCTGCCGAACGATGCCTTTAAGAAAAACGCAGGCACCGATGTTGTCTCTGACATCATCTTCCTGCAGAAACGTGATCATCCTATCGACATTGACCAGGATTGGGTGCATCTGAACACGACACAGGATGGCTTTACTATGAACAGCTATTTTGTGGAGCACCCGGAAATGGTTCTCGGTGAGTTGACGGAAGAAAGCACACAGTACGGCAAGCAGGATTTGACGGTTCGCCCGATTGAAGGTGCGGATTTGGCCGACCAGCTGAAAGAAGCGGTCTCCCATATAAAAGGCACCTATCAAGCAGTAGAACTTCCTGAAGGGGATGAACATGGAATACAGCAGGATGTGATACCTGCAGACCCCAATGTGAAGAACTTCTCGTACACGGTTGTCGATGGTGAGGTTTATTTCCGTGAGAATTCCGTCATGCGTCACCTTGATTTGAATGACAAGGCAAAAGAGCGTGTGACTGGCATGGTGGAACTGCGCCGCATTGTCAATGAGCTGATTGAATATCAGCTTGAGGACTTCCCGGACGAGATGATCGCACAGAAGCAGCAGGAACTGAACGAAGCCTACGATGCCTTTACAGGAAAGAATGGCCTTATCAATTCCCGTGTCAACGGTCAAGCATTTGCGGATGACTCGTCCTATTACCTTCTCTGCTCTTTGGAGAATGTTGATGAGGACGGAAATCTGAAAAGCAAGGCAGATATGTTCACCAAGCGAACAATCAAACCAGAGCGTAGAGTGACCAGTGTAGACACTCCTTCCGAAGCCCTGGCAATTTCCATTGGTGAGCGTGGTCGTGTTGATCTGCCGTATATGGCAGAATTACTCGGAACACCTGGCGAATACGATACCATCACTACCGAACTGCGTGGTGTCATTTTCAAAGATCCAATGTCCCCTGATGAGCCGGAAGCCGGTTGGCAGACCGCTGATGAATACCTCTCAGGTGATGTAAGAAGCAAACTGCGTATCGCACAAATGGCGCAAAACAGAGACCCGGCTTTTTCTGTCAATGTGCAGGCCCTGGAAAAAGCTCAACCGAAAGACCTGGACGCTTCTGAAATTGATGTCCGTCTGGGTGCTACTTGGATTGACCCCGCTTATATTCAGGAGTTTATGGAGGACACCTTTGAGACCCCTTATTATCTGCGCCGAAGCATTGAGGTTAAGTTTTCTGAAATGACTGCCGAGTGGCGTATCACCGGAAAAAGTTCACCAAGCTCCAATGATGTAGCTGCGTATGTGACCTATGGTACTGACCGTGCCAATGCTTATCGTATTCTGGAAGAAACCCTGAATTTGAAAGATATTCGTATCTATGACACCATCGAAGATCCTGACGGCAAGCAAAGGCGTGTCCTGAACAAGAAAGAGACCACCCTTGCCCAGCAGAAACAGCAGGCAATCAAGGATGCGTTCAGGGACTGGATATGGAAAGATCCTCGCCGCCGTGAAGCCCTTGTTACCAAGTACAACGAGCTTTTCAATTCTACCAGACCCCGTGAATACGATGG
>NZ_JBJEXP010000031.1:0-12354 GCF_051885895.1 Dialister sp.
AGTTTTCAAAGAATCATCGCTCTTCAAGCGACTTGATTATCATACCACGAATCGTTACATCCTGTCAAGCACTTTTTTGAAGTGGTTTTTGGAAGAACTTCATCGGGGCCGCCGCTCTCGCGGCGACAGGTATGATGATATCATGGATGCCGGTTTGTGTCAACAGGGTTTTTGAAATATTTTTTGATTCATTTGCGGCGGAGCGGCGGTATTCCCGAAGGGCCTGTCCCTATGTGGCAGATCCGAGAGCATTTATGCTCACGCATGGTACCTGTTTGCACCAATAGAAATGGCGGCGAAACCGCCGCCATCTTTTGAATCTGCCAAGTTCTTTAAACCTGTATCCCTGTATCCTCAAACGAGTCACCGGCTGTCCTGCCGGTGACTCCGTTCCATCGCTACTTTACGAACTTTCTTCCTTCTCTCCATGCTCTGCCCAGAACTTTGCCGGTTTCCAAATAGGTGCCGTTAACGCCGTCGAAAACCAGGGGATGCAGCTTGGCAGGATCCGGTTTTCCATTGGTCAGAATGGATTCGTCTGCCAGGATATGGACGATATCTCCTACGACATGGAAATCTTCTCCCTCGGGAATAAGCTTTTCCACTTTACATTCAAAGGTAAAGGGGTATTCATCAATCACCGGCGCATTGACATATTCGCTTTTCACAATGTGGAAGCCTGCTTTTCCTATTTTATCTTCCACCGTATTGGCAGAAACAGTGCCGAAATAGTCGGACTCCGCCATGGTTTCTGCAGTAGACATGCTGACGGTAAAAGCTCCTGTTTCTTTAATGTTTTCCATGGTTTTATGACGATGATCCAGCATAATGCCGATTTTATCCGTATCATAAATGCCTGCCCAGGCGGCTACCATGGCATCTGCATGGCCTTCCTTATCCCAGGTGGCGATCACAATCGCAGGCTGGGGATAAATCCAGGATGCCGGTTTCAATCCTTTTTTCATAAGAAAACCTCCTTATCGAAACAATACAATATCTCTCCTGTTTTCATTGTACCATTTCCGTCTATGAAAAAAGAAACATATAGAATGGGATGAAAAAGATCCCCAGCAGCAGTGAGATGCAGTTGATGGTGGTGGAATAATCGGCGTCAGCTCCCACAGAAGCAGCCAGAATCGTCATGTTTGTCATGGCAGGCATGCCGGCCTGGAGAAGAAATACATGGGCCGACATGGGGCTCACGGGAATCAGAGGCAGAAGAAGGTACAGGCAGAGGGGCGAAAGGATAAAACGGCCTGCCATGGCACCTGCCAGGTCCCTATCCCAATGAATTTTTGACAGGGGAATCCCGCTCATCTGGATACCGATAACCATAAGAGCCATAGGAGTCGCCATATTTCCCACGTAACGGCAGGCAGTCAGGGCAAAGGAGGGAATCGGAATATCCAGCAGCACAAGGAGCACTCCCGCCAGAAATCCCATGAGCGGCGGTGTCCGGAGCTTCTTCATCATTTCCCAGAAGGTAAAGGTCTTCCCGCCGCCTGCATCTTTAACGATAAGGTAGGCTCCCAGCCCCCAGAACATGGCGGTATTGGCAATATAGTAGAGCATGGCGGAGGGCACGCTTTTTTCTCCAAAGAGAGCCACATTCACCGGAAGTCCGATGAAAATGGCATTGGCTATGCAGCAGGTGCAGGTAAAAACACCCCGGCGCCCTGGAGAAATATGAAGTATGGCTGCCCAGAGCCGACCCGCCAGATAGGCCACGAAGATGGAGGCAAAGGGAAGCAGCAGGTCCGGTGCCGTACGAATCAGCTGGTCATGAGTGAAATTGGATTTCAGGGAATACACCATCAGCGGCGGCAGTGCTACGGTCATGGTCATGCGGGTCAGATCTTTCCCTGCCGTTTTCCAGAGCCAGCCGCTCCGTGCCAGATAAAAACCGAGTCCTGCAATGAGGACCACTTCAAATATACCGGATAATCCTTGTAAAATAGCGTCCATAATGATTCCTTTCAGTGAAATGGCGGGATAATCGGGCGGTTCCAGCCCCATGTTTGATTCCCTGTGCATCATAAAGCTGTATTTCCACAGGAACCTG
Organism: Dialister sp.; assembly: GCF_051885895.1. Lineage (GTDB taxonomy): Bacteria > Bacillota > Negativicutes > Veillonellales > Dialisteraceae > Dialister. Next base: position 2,063 of record NZ_JBJEXP010000031.1, read on the forward strand.
CCGTCAAGGACTCTTCAAAACCGGGCCCGAAAATGTCCTGTCTTTCATCTTTCCTTTACAGTATATCCTTTTCTGCCCTATAATAATAATATAGTTTTATGATTTAACTTATTCAATTTCGTTATAATATATATTCATTCCTTATATAAGGTGATGGCCTATGAATCTTGATTTCTACAGAAATTTTATTGCTATGGTGGAAGCCGGCGGAATGAACAGGGCAGCCAAAGAAATCCATGTCGCCCAGCCCGCCCTGACCAGACAGCTGCAGGTACTGGAAAAAGAGTACGGAGCGGTACTGGTAAAGCCGAGAAAAGGCAGGCATGTGCTGGAACTGACGGAAGCCGGATGGATCCTGTACCGCCAGGCACGCCAGATCTGCGAAGCGGACAGTACTGCCCGTTCTGAAATCGCTACGCTGGAAGAGGGTTTTACCGGTACGCTCCATATATCTCTGTCCCCTTCTCTGACACCCATAATCATAGAAAAAGGAATCCGCCCATTTCACCGGCAGTACAGCAACATGACCTTCCGCCTGCGGGAGTCCTACCAGATTCCCCTGGCCGAAGAGGTGCGCCGAGGCGTTTCCGAGCTGGGCATTACCAATGCTCCTCTGCCCGACCCCTCTCTCTTTCATATTATCCATCAGGAAATGTCCTCCCTGGCAGTCATCGGGCAGAAGGAAAATCCTCTTTTTTCCGCGAAAGATCCCCTGTCGGCGGAAGATCTGCAGCACCAGGCCCTTGCCGTAAGCCGAAGTACGGAAGACATGGTCAAGCAGTTTTTCCTGCAGGCAGGCATTCATCCCCGTATACTGGCTTCCGTGGATGCCCGGTCTTCCGCAATCCAGATGGCCCGTGCCGGCCTTGCCGCCGCCATCGTCATGTGGGCCCCCTGGGAAACCATTCCCCAGGGCCTTGCTATCAGACCCCTGCGCACTTCCTTCCATCAGGCCATCACCGTCTTCTGCCTTAAAGGCCACCAGCTTTCCAAGGGCATGGTACGGTTTCTGCTCTGTCTGCATAAAGAACTGGGAAGGAAATAAGGTGTAAAGGAGAAGGAAAAAGCAGCATCCAACCGGCCCGAAGAGCCTGAGGGCCCTTCGGTTTGACGGTTCTTCCAGCCGCCGGCTCACTGCATGTTCATCCATGATACAATAGGAAGCAGCATATATTTATGAATTCCTTTCAAAGGAGCCGTTCTATGCGCATTATCGTCATTGGCGCCGGCCACCTGGGCTACATCATTTCCGAGCTTCTGTCCAATGAAGGCTGTGATGTAGTGGTGGTGGATTCGGACGCGGAAAAACTGGAATCTGTCAGAAATGATCTGGATGTGCTCACCATACAGGCTGACGGCACAAGTCCTTCCTTCATGCGGAGCCGGGATGTATCCGGCAGTGATCTGGTGGTGGCAGTGACCGCCATGGATGAAGTGAACATCATCGCCTGCATCCTGGCAAAAAAGAACAGGATTCCACATACCATCGCCCGCATCCGGGATCCCAAATTTCTCTCGGAGCCTCCGGATTACATCAGAAGCAATTTCGACATCGACCTGGTTTTGAGTCCGGAACTCATTACCGCTCGTGAAATCAGCCGTCTCATCATGACGCCTTCCGCCATCAATGTGGAAGATTTCGCCAACGGCAGGGTACGGCTTCTGGAAATGAAAATCAGTCCCCGCTCTTCGCTGGCCCACCGGAAGCTGAAGGACATCACCCTTCCGCCTTCTGTGCTGGCCGCCCTGATTCTGCGGGATCACCGCATGATCATCCCTCACGGCAGTGACCGTATTCTCCCTTTGGACAATGTATACTTTATCGGAAATCCGGACTCCCTTGCCCGGATTTCCTCCCACAGCCAGGCCAAGTACCAGCGTAAGACGAAAAAAGCCTTTATCATCGGCGCCGGACGCACCGGCCAGGCCCTGGCTCCCATGCTGGAAGCCCAGGGCATCTCCGTCAAAGTCATAGACCGGGATGAGGAGCGCTGCCAGCAGATGGCATACCAGCTGAAGAAAGGCATGGTCCTCTGTGGTGACGGTACCGATATCGACCTTCTCACCCAGGAAGGTGTATCGGAAGCGGATACGGTCATCTGCACCACCCGAGATGAACGGCTGAATCTGATGATGGCCCTTCTGGCCCGCCATCTGGGAGCCGGACAGACCATAGTGCAGGTCACCCGCACGGAATACATTCCCCTTATGCAGCAGGTAGGGATTGATATCGTCCTCTCCACCCGCCTTCTGGCCGCCGGTGAAGTACTGGGCTTTGTCAGAAGCGGGAATGTCGTGTCCGTTTCTCTTCTGGAGGGAGCCCGCGTGCAGGCCATCGAAATCAAGATTCCTCAGGGTTCTGCTATTGAAGGCATTCCCCTGATGAAAGCAGGCCTTCCCCCGTCCTGTCTGGTAGGTGCCTATGTCCGGGACGGCAGGGCCTATGTGCCTGATGGCCATTCCATTCTTTCCGCCGGTGACAGTGTCATCCTGATCGTAGAGGCAGACCAGGCCAAAAATGTGATTTCCTTCTTCAAAGGCAGGAACTGATATGAACAGGCATCTTGTCCAATCCATGCTGGCCCGTATCCTTCTGGGCGCCGGCGCCGTGCTTCTTCTCCCTCTTTTCCTTTCCCTGTACTATGAAGGACCGGTGCTTTCTTTTTTCCTGCCTGCCCTTTTTTCTCTCATGCTTTTTCTTCTTCTCAGAAAAAAGGAGATTTCTCCCAATGCAAGCCTTACCCCAAGAGAGGGAACTGCCATTACAGCACTGAGCTGGCTTTCTGTTTCCCTGCTCTATGCCGTCCCCTATATTCTCTCCGGCACGCTTTCGCCCCTTGACGGGCTTGTGGAAAGCATTTCCGGCCTTACCGGCACCGGTGCTACGGTCATCAATGACCTTACCGTCCTGCCGCCCTCTCTTCTCTTCTTCCGGGCCATGACCCACTGGCTGGGAGGCCTGGGCATTATCGTCATTTTCGTGGCCCTTTTTCCGCAGGCCGGAAGGGGCAGTACAAAAATGGTGAACGCAGAAAGCACAGGGCCTACTTCCTCTAAGCCCCTCCCCCGCATCAGGGAAACGGCCCTGGCCCTGTTTACAGTGTATGTCTGCTTCACCGCCGCTGCCGCTACCGCTTATATGCTCTGGGGCATGGGATTTCTGGAAGCAGTGGATCATGCCTTTTCCACTATCGCTACCGGCGGCTTCTCCACCAGAAATGAAAGCATTGCCTATTATCACAGCCTTTCCCTGGAACTGATCGTCATCTTCTTTATGGTTATCTCCAGTGCCAATTTCGGCATCTATGTGGATGCCTGGAAACGGGGATTTCATGTCATCCGGCAGGATACGGAATTCCGGGTCTACCTCCTCATGGTGGCCGGTGCCGCTCTTCTTATCACTCTATCTTTGGTTCTGCAGGCCCGCATGCCCTTTGCGGAATCCCTGCGGGAAGCCCTTTTCCAGTCTGCCTCTCTTTCCTCCACCACCGGATTTGTTTCCGCCGATTTTGACCAGTGGCCTTCCTTCGCCAAATTCATCCTCCTGCTTCTCATCATCGCAGGCGGCTGCGGCGGATCCACCGCAGGCGGGCTGAAAGTCATCCGCCTGATTCTCCTTTTCAAATGCTTTTCCGCCCTTCTGAAACTGCACATGCACCCACGGGCCGTGTTTCACATGACCGTGGGGAGGGAGCGGTTCTCCAGGAATACGGTGCTCCAGGTGCTGGCCTTCTTTTTCATTTATATGGCCCTGTCCGCTCTGTGGGCAGCAGGAATGATGCTTGACGGCATTGCTTTCATGGATGCCCTGGGCCTTGCCTTTTCTACCATGAGCAATGCGGGTCCCGCCTTCGGTCAGTTCGGCGCCACCTGCACCTATGCGGCGCTGCCGGACTTCAGTAAAATCATTGTCTGCCTGTCCATGCTCTTCGGACGACTGGAATCCATTACTCTTCTGGCTATCTTCATTCCCTCCTTCTGGAAAAAGAGCGGCTGGTAACAGACATCAAAAAAGCGCGGAGCTTTTGCTCCGCGCTTTTCCATTTCCTTATTTTCTGTCTCCGAAAAGACGGAGCAGGTAAATGAAAATATTAATGAAATCCAGATAGAGAGTGAGGGCGCCCATGATGGCAATTTTCTGTCCCTCGTCCGTAGCCCGGGAATGATAGGTAAGAGCCAGCCGTTTGATGGACTGGGTATCATAAATGGTCAGGCCTGTAAAAATAAGAATGCCTGCATAGGAAATCAGCATCTGCAGCAGGGTGCTTTCAAAGAAAAAGCCCAGAACCGTAGCCAGAATAATGCCGAAAAGCCCCATGAGACACATATTTCCCATTTTGGAAAGATCAGCCTTGGTTACATACCCGTATACCGACATAATTCCAAAGGTACCGGCTGTCATAAAGAACACCCCGCCAATGGAAGAAAGGGTATAGGTGAGGAAAACTGCCGACAGAGTAATGCCGTTCAGCACAGAATACACCAGAAACATCACCGCCGCCGTTTTCAGGGACATCTTGCCCATGGCCGAAGACAAACGCCATACCAGGGCAAAAGTAGCCACGATGAGCACCAGAGTGCCGGTGCGGCTCCCCATAAAGAGTCCGCGGAGCAGGGCGTTATCCGCCACAAAATAGGCGCTGAAGCCTGTCACCACCAGGGCGATGGCCATCCAGGCATAGACATCCTTCATGAGACCGGGCATATTAATGGAAATACTTTTCTCCCGTTCTGCTGTCAATTCATCATACATAGAAAGACTCCTTTCTAACAGAGAATATTCAATATGGTTGTATTATTATTGTATCACATATGCCAACAGGAAAACCTGCTCCCCGGAAAATTCTATGGTAAAATAGAGAAAAGAAAAAGTAGTTCCAAAGGAGGCTCCTATGGATATTTCAGAGGAAATCACAAAAATGAATCTTTACAAAACCTTTGAGCCCTACATCGACCCGTCCGTTCCCATGAAGGAAAGGATGAAAGGGAATATACGCCTGACAGATACCGCTCCTGAAGAAGCCCGCCAGGCCCTCTCCAAATGGAAAGCCATGAAATTAAAGCAGCGTCTTTTCTAAAGGAGGAAAAACATGGATTCCACACTTGACAGCGAAGACATCGCCCTGCTGAACCAGCTCTCCGACAGGCAGAAAGACTATGCACTTACCCTGTATACTGCTCGGGAGAAAAAGAAATCCACCGCCTACATCCTGTGGATCCTTTTCGGTGTCTACTACTTCTACCTGGGCCACCCCTTCAAAAATATCCTTCTCTGGCTCCTCTGCTTCTGCATCATCGGAGAAATCTGGTGGATCGTGGACCTCTTCCGCATGTCCGGCATGGTGAAGAGAAAGAACAAGGAAATCCTGCTGGAGTGCATGAAAGAGGCAGTGCAGCTCTATCCCGCCCCGCCTGCCTCGGATACATATGACTTATGAATAAGAAATACAACACGAAAAAAGCCGACCGGGAATGCTGAATCACAGCATATCCGGCCGGCTTTTTCCGGTCAATCACGATGTCTATGTGCATTATATCACATCCCGCCATAAGGCGGGATGTTTTCAGCAGGCATGGCGGCATACAGATGCATCGTGCATGTGCCGCAGCAGATTATTCATTGTTTGACATATGGGTCTTATCAAAAATCAGGAAGCAGATGGAAATAATCATAGCTACTACGGTAGCCAGACCCATGCCCTTCAGCTGTACCGGGCCTACCACGATGGTGGCGCCGGAGAGACCGGAAATCATGGTGACAGCGGTGAGGATCAGGTTTCTGGACTTGGTATAGTCCACTTTCTTTTCAATCAGCATACGGATACCGGAAGCAGCGATGAATCCGAAGAGAAGGATACATACACCGCCCATAACCGGGGTGGGGATGGCATGAATGAGAGCGGCAATTTTTCCGATGAAGGAGAAGATGATGGCAAATATGGCTGCCCCTGCAATGACCCAGGTACTGTATACGCCGGTCATCGCCATAACCCCCATGTTTTCACCGTAGGTGGTATTCGGTGTGGAGCCCACAAAGCCGGAAATGATATTGGACAGACCGTCGGCAAAAAGAGAACGGTGCAGTCCTGGATCCTTGATCAAATTTCTTCCCACAATATCGCTGGTAACGAAAAGATGGCCCAGGTGCTCCGCAAAAACAACGAATACAGCCGGCAGAATCATCATAATGGCAGACAGATTGAAATGAGGAGCATAGAAGGTAGGGAATGCCACCCAGGGCATTTCTTCTACATGGTGGAAATCCACCACGCCCATGAATACGGAGAGAATGTAGCCTGCAATAACGCCGATGAGGATCGGAATAATAGAAATAAAGCCTCGTCCCAGTACAGTAGCCAGAATGGTCACTACCAGAGTGAACATGGAAATGGTGATAGCCGTGGTGGAGGACATGCCCTGAGGTTCACCGATAAAGCCCGACATGGTCATGGCCAGCGGTGCCAGCTCCAGCCCGATAATCGCTACAATAGCACCCATAGCAGCCGGCGGGAAAAGCACGTCAATCCAGTGTACCCCCGCTTTCTTGACCAGAAAGGCCAGGAAAATAAAGCAGAGACCAAAGGCAATGAAGCCTCCCTGGGCATCGGCGTAGGACATGCCTGCCGTGGAGGTAACCGCCAGCACCGGCGAAATGAAGGCAAAGGAAGAACCCAGGTACGCAGGAAGCTTCCATTTGCAGATGGCCAGGTACAGAAGCGTTCCTATGCCGTTCATGAAAAGACAGGTAGCCGGATCCACATTTAACAGAAAAGGAACCAGTACCGTTGAGCCGAACATGGCAAAGAGATGCTGCAGGCTCAGGGGAATCGTGGGCAGAATCGGAAGCCGTTCTTCCACTTCAATAATGCGTTTGCTCATTTATTCACATTCCTCCCGGAAAAAAGACTCAGAAAAAAGGAAGGCTTCTGTTACCGCCGAAGACCCTCCTTCCTGAATCACTGTAAAATTTTCATCTCTCCCATTTTATTCTTTTTGAAAGGGAAATGCAAGGTAAATTTAAGGAAGCATGAATTCCTCCGCAGAATCAGATTTCCTGCCTGTTTTTAAATAAAAAGAGGTACGCCTGCACAGGAAAATCTTCGGCAGAGCAGGAAAGCCGAAGCGGAGCCGCCGCTTTCATAAAAGTAAGTACTTATAAAAACCGCCCCCTTCAGCGTATAATGGAAAAAGAAGTCATACCTGTCTGGGGAAAGGAAATCCTTCTTTCCCCGAAAGCAGAAGAGGAGGTTCTATGAAAGTATTACTGATTAATGGAAGTCCCCATCGGAGAGGCTGCGTATACACAGCCCTGGATGAAATTGCCCGCACTCTGGGAGAAGAAGGGATAGAATCCGAAATGCTCCAGATCGGACGGGAGCCGATCACCGGCTGTATTGCCTGCAATTACTGTGCATCCCATGGACGCTGCGTACAGGACAAAGACTCTGTGAACAAGGTCATTGACCGGCTGGATGAATGGGACGGCCTGATCTTCGGTTCCCCCGTCTACTACGGCGGCCCCAATGGACAGACCACCGCTTTCATGGACCGCCTTTTCTATGCCGCCGGTAACCGCATGGCAGGGAAAACCGCTGCTGCAGTAGTCAGCTGCCGCCGTGGCGGCGCTACGGCAGCCTTCGACCGGATGAACAAGTACTTCCTCATGAATAATATGATCGTTCCTGCTTCCCAGTACTGGAACCAGATTCACGGCTTCACCAGAGAAGACGCCCTGAAAGACAAGGAGGGCCTGCAGACTATGCGTACCCTGGCCCGCAATATGGCCTGGATTCTGAAATGCATGAAAGCCGGAGAAAAGGAAGGAATCAAAAAACCGGTACAGGAAGAATGGATTCCCACCCATTTCATTCAGGACAAATATTGAAAATAGAAATGAAAAATCCCTGCGGCAGCGCCGCGGGGATTTTTGTGGTTAGAACTGATACTGCACGCCGATTTCAAAATTGCGTCCCGGAGCAGAATACCAGGTACCATAGGGATCATAAGAAGCTCCAATATCTGTGTAGAACTGATCGAAAATGTTATTTACTTTAGCAAAGACAGATACTCCCTTTGTGATTTCATAATCCGCGTTAAAATCCCATACCCAGAAACTGGAATAGTCTTTCATAGCAGGATGTCCGGAAGATGTATATCTGTCAATAATTCCTCGACCCCAGACAGAAGCCTTAAAGTTAGCATTATGATAGTCAACGCCAATGTTCAACTCATGCTTTGGCAGATAGGAAATATTAAGATTATTTGTATCGGCATGAATATAACTGTACCCCAATGTAGCAGTAACATGAGCCCCAAAGTCTTTATTCAATGAAGCATTCACGCCGGTATTAATCATCTTTCCTGTATTTGTATACCCGCTTCCGATCCATGTAATCTGGTTATCTGCCCACTGGCGATATACACTGAGTGTTCCGGAAAGAGTATCATTAAATTTATGTGCCGCTCCTAATTCCACTGTATATCCGGTTTCAGGATCCAGATTCGGATTTCCACCACCAGGATAGTATAACTCTAATAAGCTTGGAGCTCGGAAGAATTTTTTGTAACTGATATAGTAATTTGTCGCTTCATCAGCTTTATATCCAATAGTAAGACTGGGAGATGTATGATTCCCGTACTGACTGTTGTGGTCAAAACGGATCCCCGGTGTCACATTCCAATGGTCATTAATATCCCATTTATCCTGTATATAATAACCTGTATTTGTTACCGAATGGCCTTCCATTGCTGAATGCCCGTAATAAGGTCTCCATGATGCATCATACAAAGTTGCAAGATATGTAGGAATTTCATCTTCGTACCAGTCAATACCACCGGTAATTGTATGGTGATCCATACGATATACCATCTGATCAGAAATACCGGTAGTCTTCATATGAAGATCTGTTATGCCGCTTGTTCCTGCATTATTATAATCGTCATTAATATGGTTTCTGTTTCTATAAACAGAAAAACGATTTGTGAGACGCTGGTTGATTCTGGAGTTATACTGCAGACTGATTCTATCTGTATCCCGTTTTCCTAAGTCTGCTGTCTTATCATTCGTTCCATAGTCAGGACGAGTGTATTTCCCATCATATTTCTGGTAATTAAAAACCACGTTATTATCATTTCCAAAGTCATATCCCAGCTTGACGCCATAGGATTTACTATTCAAATGGTTGATTACATGTCGTCCCCAGCCATCTTTATATTCTCCCATAAGTTCCTTCTGTGCATTGACAGCCCAGAAAAAACCATCTTTTTCCCCTTCATTGTAGATGCTGTATTTTTCCCCATCATAACTGGAGCGGGAAACGGTAACTTTAGACTTAACAGTACCTTCTTCCGGTTTCTTTGTAATGATATTAATAACGCCTCCCTGTGCATCTGAACCATACAGAGTAGACGCTGCCCCTTTTAAGACTTCAATGTGGTCAATCCCATTCATATTATTTAATGTAGCTATTGGAGCATGACCACCCATGGTACCATTTGTATTCACACGCATGCCGTCTACCATAACCACAACATTGCTAGACCCATTAATGAGGAGTGGATTGGTAAAGCTGGTCTGTCCGGATGCCCCTTGATTTCCTACCATCACACCCGGTACATGACGAATAGCCTGGCTTACATCGTCATAGTGCTTTTCCTCGATTTCCTTAGCTGTCACCACAGACACATCGGCATTGGAATCGATCTTCTTTTCCGGTACACGGCTGGCAGTGACTACGATGCCATCCAGGGTATACACCGGTGTTTCCGCTGCTTCCACTGAAAAAGCGCCGCCGGAAATTGTAACCACTGCCAGTGACGCTGCTAAAATTTTCTTATTCATAATAATTCCTCCCTCATTCCCTGATTCGGGCGTAAGAAACCATACCGCCGGCCAGAGGGAGATATACATCGTATCCTCGTCTTTCCTAACGGCAGATTATCATTCATAAGGCAGTTCTTCTGACTCAGCTTCATCAGGGATTTCGTCTTCCCGGTTTCCCAGTGACTTTTTGAAATCCCCTCTGCTTCACAGCGGCGGGACCGTGGCGGAATCGGGTTTCCCCTTACCGCACTTCTCTTTTCATCGCAGCCGGCATGTCCAGGTCTATGAATGAACAGCTTACCCATCACAAACCTTTTTTCTGTCCGGAAGCGAACCATTATGAATCTTTAATAATTCTACTTACCTATTATACATAAATATTAGGATTTGTAAACTATTTTTTAATTATTTAAATAATCTTTCTCATTTATGTTATAATCTATCTGATATTTTTATCTGAAAACTGATA